>JBOIFD010000187.1:0-24579 GCA_050741515.1 Burkholderiales bacterium | reverse complement strand
CGGCACCCGCGCCGAAGCCCGCGCTGGCGCCGGCGCCGCCGCCGGTCAGCGTCGACAAGGTGGTCTCGGGGCGGCCCGAACAGCGCGTCCCGATGTCGCGGCTGCGCGCGCGCATCGCCGAACGGCTCGTCCAGTCGCAGTCGACCGCCGCGATCCTCACGACGTTCAACGAAGTGAACATGCAGCCGGTGGTGGACCTCCGCCGGCGCCACCAGGAACGCTTCGAGAAGGAGCACGGCGTGCGGCTCGGGTTCATGTCGTTCTTCGTCAAGGCGGCGGTCTACGCCCTGAAGAAGTACCCGATCCTGAACGCCTCGGTCGACGGCAACGACATCGTCTATCACGGCTTCTTCGACATCGGCATCGCCGTCGGGAGTCCCCGCGGCCTGGTGGTGCCGATCCTGCGCGACGCCGACCAGCGTTCGTTCGCCGACATCGAGAAGACGATCGCCGAGCTCGGCAAGCGCGCGCAGGAGGGCAAGCTCACGCTCGAGGAGCTGACCGGCGGCACCTTCTCGATCTCCAACGGCGGGGTGTTCGGCTCGATGCTGTCGACGCCGATCATCAACCCGCCGCAGAGCGCGATCCTCGGCATCCACGCCACCCGCGACCGCCCGGTCGCCGAGAACGGACAGGTGGTGATCCGCCCGATCAACTACCTCGCGCTGTCGTACGACCACCGGATCATCGACGGCCGCGAGGCGGTGCTGGGGCTGGTCGCGATGAAGGAAGCGCTCGAGGACCCGGCGCGGCTGCTGCTCGATCTCTGAGCGGCCCGGCCGCGGCGGGCGCGAACGGCCCCGCCGTTCGCCGCGGCCGCCGCAGTCGATCAGGACTCTCACATGGCACAAGCGTTCGACGTCATCGTGATCGGCGCCGGCCCGGCCGGCTACATCGCCGCGATCCGCGCCGCCCAGCTCGGCCTGCGGACGGCGTGCGTCGAGGAGTGGCGCAACCCGGAGGGCGAGCCCGCCCTCGGCGGGACGTGCCTCAACGTGGGCTGCATCCCGTCCAAGGCGCTCCTCGAGTCCTCGGAGCAGTACCAGCACACGCTGCACGGACTGGCCGGGCACGGGATCATCGTGAACGGCGCGAAGGTCGACCTCGCGAAGATGATCGGCCGCAAGGACGCGATCGTCGCGAAGATGACGAAAGGCATCGAGACGCTGTTTCGCAAGAACAAGATCGCCTGGCTGAAGGGTCATGGCCGGTTCGCGGGCAAGGACGCCGATGGCTGGCGGCTCGAGGTCGGGGGCGGCGGATCCGCGGAGACCGTGGCGGCCAAGGCGGTGATCGTGGCGACCGGCTCGAACGCGCGCCACCTCCCGGGCGTCCCGGTCGATCAGGCGGTGGTCTGCGACAACATCGGCGCGCTCGCCTTTTCCGAGGTGCCACCGCGGCTCGGCGTGGTCGGGGCGGGCGTGATCGGACTGGAGCTCGGCAGCGTGTGGCGCCGGCTCGGATCGAAGGTCGTCATCCTCGAGGCGTTGCCGAACTTTCTGCCCGCGGCCGACGACGCCGTCGCGCGGGAGGCCTGGAAGATCTTCACGAAGGAACAGGGCCTGGACATCCGCCTGGCCGCGAAGATCGGCAAGGTGAATGTCGGGAAAAAGAGCGTCGTCGTCGAGTACGAGCAGGACGGCAAGGCGGAGAAGCTCGAGTTCGACCGGCTCATCGTGTCCATCGGGCGGGTGCCGAACACCGATCGTCTGGGCGCCGCTGCGGTCGGCCTCAAGATCGACGCGCGCGGGTTCATCGAGGTCGACGACCACTGCCGCACCAATCTGCCGAACGTGTTCGCGATCGGCGACGTGGTGCGCGGCCCGATGCTCGCCCACAAGGGCGAAGAGGAGGGCGTGATGGCCGCCGAGCTCATCGCGGGCCAGAAGGCGCACGTCAACCTGGAGACGATCCCGTGGGTGATCTACACGTCGCCGGAGATCGCCTGGGTCGGCAAGACCGAGCGCGAGCTGAAAGCCGACGGCGTGCCCTACCGCGTCGGCCAGGTCCCGTTCATCATCAACGGCCGGGCGCTCGGGCACGGCGACACCCACGGGTTCGTCAAGATGCTCGCGCATGGCCGCACCGACGAGATCCTCGGCGTCCACGTCATCAACACCCATGCGTCCGAGCTCATCGCCGAGGCGGTCGTGGCGATGGAGTTCCACGCCGCCGCCGAGGACATCGCGCGCATCGTGCACGCCCACCCGTCGCTCGCCGAGGTCACCCACGAGGCGGCATTGGCGGTGGACAAGCGGGCGCTCAATATGTGACGGCTGACGGGGAAAGGGTAACGGGGCGCGCCAAGCGCCGCTTCCCGCATCACCCCTGACCCGTTACCCTTCACCCGCATGCGTGACAGCGCCTACCAGCCCGACGACCAGGAGCCGCTGCCGCCCCTCGGCGGCGGCAGCGTGTTCGACGCCGCGGAGTACACCGAGCCGGCGAAGCGGCTGCCGCTGACGGTCGTCGAGTATTACCAGCAGGCGCTCGCCCGTCGCGGCTTCGTCGCCGACGACGCCCAGTACGCCGCGGTCCAGCGGCTGCAGCGCACCTACGAGCAGTGGGTCGCCTACAAGGGCCGGCGGAACACCGCGTTCAAGCGGCTGGTGGTGCGGCCGCCGCTGCCGCGCGGGGCCTACCTGTGGGGCCCGGTCGGGCGCGGAAAGAGCTTTCTGATCGACAGCTTCTATCTCACCGTGCCGCTGGTGCGGAAGCGGCGCGTCCATTTTCACCACTTCATGCGCGACGTCCACCGCGAGCTGGAAACGCTCAAGGGCCGCGAGGACCCGCTCGACGCGGTCGCGTGGCGGATCAGCAAGCGCTACCGCCTGGTCTGCTTCGACGAGTTCCACGTCAACGACATCGCCGACGCGATGATCCTCGCCCGGCTGCTGCAGCGGACCATGGATCGCGGGGTGGTGTACTGCATGACGTCGAACTACGCGCCCGGCGCGCTGTACCCGAACGGCCTGCAGCGCGAGCGGTTCCTGCCGACGATCGCGCTCCTCGAGGAGCGGCTCGACGTCGTGCACCTCGGCGGCGACACCGACTACCGCCGCCGCGCGCTCGAGCGCGTCCAGGTCTATCACACGCCGCTCGGTCCGCAGTCGGAGGCCGCCCTCGCCGCCGCCTTCAAGCAGGTCGCCGACGTCGAGGAGGAGTTCCACGAGCTCGACGTGGAAGGGCGCGTCATCCCCTACCGTCACCGCGCCGGCGGCGTGGTCTGGTTCGACTTCGACGTGCTGTGCGGCGGGCCGCGGTCGCACCTCGACTACCTCGACCTCGCGAAGCGCTTTCACACCGTCATCCTGTCGAACGTGCCGCGGCTGTCCGCGAAGCAGGCGAACGAGGCACGGCGCTTCACGCTGCTCGTCGACATCTTCTACGATTGCCGCGTCAAGCTGATCGTTTCGGCCGAGAGCCCGCCGGAGGCGCTGTACCCCCAGGGCGTGCTCGCGAACGAGTTCCACCGCACCTCGAGCCGGCTGATCGAGATGCAGTCGCGCGACTACCTGATGGAGGCGCGGCGGCGGCCCGGGACCGGGCCCGTGCCCCTCGTCGCGCCGGCGGGGGCCGCAGCCCGCGCGGCGTCGTGACGGGCGCGGCGGGCGGAGCCGACACACTGCGCGAAGGAGACCACCAGTGGACAAGTTCAAGGTCTATCGCCTGCGCGAACGGGACCGGAAAGTCGCCGCCGCGTTCGAGCAGGCGTCGCTCGACGAGCTCGACGCGGGCGAGGTCGTCATCCGGGTCGCGTACTCCGGCGTCAACTACAAGGACGCGCTCGCCGCGACCGGCGCGGGCCGGATCGTCCGCCGCTTCCCGTGCATCGGCGGGATCGATCTCGCGGGGACGGTGACCCAATCGAGCGACCCGCGCTTCAGGAAGGGCGACGCGGTCCTCGCCACGAGCTACGACATCGGAGTGGCGCACGACGGCGGCTACGCCGAGTACGCGCGCCTGAAGGCCGACTGGATCGTGGCCATCCCGAAAGGCATGAGCCTGTTCGAGGCGATGGCCCTCGGGACGGCCGGGTTCACCGCCGGCCTCGCCGTGGTGCGGATGGAGCACGAAGGCCTGAACCCCGGTGGCGGCCCGGTGATCGTCACCGGGGCGACCGGGGGCGTCGGCTCGATCGCGATCGACATCCTGGCCGGGCTCGGCCATCACGTCGTCGCCCTCACCGGCAAGGAGCACGAGTCGGCGTACCTCAAGGATCTGGGCGCGCAGGAGGTGATGCTCCGCTCGAGCCTGGATCTCGCGAAGATCAAGCCGCTCGACAAGGCCAGCTGGGCGGGCGCGGTCGACAATCTCGGCGGCGACGTTCTCGCGTGGCTCGCCTCCACCATGCAGATCGGCGCCCCGCTCGCCTCGGTCGGGCTCGCGGCGAGCATGGACCTGAAGACCACCGTCGCCCCGTTCATCCTGCGCGGCGTGAGCCTGCTCGGGATCGACTCGGTGAACTGCCCGATGCCGCAGCGGCGGCGGGTGTGGGAGCGGCTCGCGTCCGACCTGAAACCGAAGCACCTCGCGGGCATGACGCGGACGATCCCGTTCGACGCTCTGCCGACGGTGTTCGACGACTTCCTCAAGGCGAGGACTCGGGGCAGAATCGTCGTCGATCTGGCGTCCTGATCGAGACCGCCCCGGCGTGGGCCGGGACGCGACGCGAGTACGCAAGGAGGAGTTCACGATGGCTGGCGACGCATATCGCGCGTTCCACGCGCGCTCGATCGGGGACCGCGACGGGTTCTGGTCGGAGCAGGCGCGGCTGGTCGACTGGGCCAAACCCTTCGGGAAGGTGCTCGACTACTCGCGGCCGCCGTTCGCGAAGTGGTTCGTCGGGGGCGAGACCAACCTCTGCCACAACGCGCTCGACCGTCATCTCGCGGCGCGCGGCGACCAGCCGGCGCTGGTCTGGATCTCGACCGAGGTCGAGAAGGAGGCGAGCTACACCTACCGCGAGCTCCACGCCGAGGTGAACCGCTGCGCGGCGATGATGCAGGGGCTGGGCGTCACGCGGGGCGACCGGGTGCTCCTGTACATGCCGATGATTCCCGAGGCCGCGTTCGCGATGCTGGCGTGCGCGCGGCTCGGCGCGATCCACTCGGTGGTCTTCGGCGGGTTCGCGTCGCACAGCCTCGCCTCCCGCATCGACGACGCCCGCCCGAAGCTCGTCGTGTCGGCCGACGGCGGCATGCGCGCGGGCAAGGTCGTGCAGTACAAGCCGTTGCTCGACGAGGCGATCCGGATCGCGCAATCGAAGCCGGAACGGGTGATCCTCGTGAATCGCGGCCTCGACCCGGCAATGAATCGCGTGCCGATGCGCGACCTCGACTGGGCGGAGCTGCGCGCGAAGCACATGCACGCTCAGGTGCCGGTGACCTGGCTCGAGTCGAGCGAGCCCTCGTACATCCTCTACACCTCCGGCACGACCGGCCGGCCGAAGGGCGTGCAGCGCGACACCGGCGGCCACGCCGTCGCGCTCGCCGCGTCGATGAAGTGGATCTACTGCGGCAACGCCGGCGAGACGATGTTCACGACCAGCGACATCGGCTGGGTCGTCGGTCACTCGTACATCATCTACGCCCCGCTGATCGCGGGCATGACGACGGTGATGTACGAGGGCACGCCGATCCGTCCCGATGCCGGCATCTGGTGGAAGATCGTCCAGGACCAGAAGGCCACGGTGATGTTCAGCGCGCCCACGGCGATCCGGGTGCTCAAGAAGCAGGACCCGGCGTATCTGAAGAAGTACGACGTCTCCAGCCTGCGTCACCTCTTCCTCGCGGGGGAACCGCTCGACGAGCCGACCCACCGCTGGATCACCGACGCGCTCGGGATCCAGGTCGTCGACCACTACTGGCAGACCGAAACCGGCTGGCCGATCCTCACCTCGGTGCCGGGGGTCGAGCGGACGCCGATCAAGCTCGGCAGCCCGTCGTTCCCGGCGTACGGCTACGACCTGCAGCTGCTGCGCGAGGCCGACGCAGCGGAGTGCGGCCCGGACGAAAAAGGGGTGGTCGCGATCGTCCCCCCGCTGCCGCCCGGCGTGATGTCGACGGTGTGGGGTGACGACGAGCGCTTCGTGCAGACGTACTTCACCAGCTTCAAGACGAGGCAGGTCTATACGACCTTCGACTGGGGCATCCGGGACAAGGACGGCTACTTCTTCATCCTCGGGCGGACCGACGACGTGATCAACGTGGCCGGCCATCGGCTCGGGACCCGGGAGATCGAAGAGGCGATCTCCGCGCACCCGAACGTCGCCGAGGTGGCGGTGGTGGGGATCGCCGACCAGCTCAAGGGGCAGATGCCGATCGCGTTCGCGGTGATCAAGGACACCGGCCGGGTCGCGACCCCGGCGCAGCGCGTCGCGCACGAGAAGGAGATCATGGCGACGGTGGACAGGCTCCTCGGCGCCATCGCGCGCCCGGCGCGGGTCCACTTCGTGAGCCTGCTGCCGAAGACCCGCTCGGGCAAGCTGCTCCGCCGGTCGATCCAGGCGCTCGCGGAGGGCCGCGATCCCGGCGACCTGACGACGATCGAGGACCCGGCGGCGCTGGAGCAGATCAGGGCGGCGATCGGCGCCTCGCTGAAGGACTGACCGCATCCGCCTCGCCGGCGGCGCGGGCCCCGGAGCCTGCTCGAGCCTTGCGGCTTCCTGACAACCGCTCGGTGCATCCGAGCCGGCCGGGGCCTCGTACATCCCCTTACGCGCGTTGCCGGAATACGCAGCGGCCGAGCGTGTTTGCTATACCGACAAAGCAAGGAGTCGAAACATGGGTTCTCATCAAGTCCGCGGCATTCGCGCCGCGCTCGCCGCGGTCCTCGCTGTGGTCATCCTTGCCGGCTGTGCCGGCCGGCCGTCGGACGGCGTCGACATCGTCGTCTGGCAGGAGGCGGAGCGGCAACGGCTCCAGGCGGAGGGGTTCCCTCAGTACAACCACGACTGACCGGCCGGTTCGCCAGCCGCCCGGCGGAGCACAGGGAGTCGAAGCATGGGTCCTGCTGAATTCCGCGCCGCGCTCGCCGTGGTGCTCGCCGTCATCGTCCTCGCGGGCTGCGCCTCCTCCGGCCGGTCCTCCGAGGGGGTCGACATCGTCGTCTGGCAGGAGCAGGAGCGGCAGAAGCTCGAGGCGCAGGGGTTCCCCCAGTACAACTTCGATTGACCGGTTGGTTTGCCAGCCGCCCGGCGGGGCACCCCGCCGCCGGCCTGGCTCGCCGGGCGCTTGTGGCTTAAGGTGAGCGCTCCTGATTGCACGAGGAGCCTCCCATGCCGGGCGGATTCCGCATCGAGCGCGACAGCTGCGGCGAGATCGAGGTCCCCGCGGCGCGCCTGTGGGGCGCGCAGACCCAGCGGTCCCTGGAGCTCTTCCGGATCTCCGGCGAGCGCATGCCGCTCGAGCTCCTGCGCGCGCTGGCGCTGGTGAAGGGCGCCTGCGCGACGGTGAACCTCGCGCTCGGCACGCTGGACCAGGCGAAGGCGGAGGCGATCGCCGCCGCCGCCGACGAGGTGCTGGCCGGCCGGCACGACGAGGAGTTCCCGCTGGTCGTGTGGCAGACCGGGTCGGGCACCCAGACCAACATGAACATGAACGAGGTGCTCGCGAACCGGGCCTCGGAGCTCCTCGGCGGCAGCCGCGGCATGGGCCGGGTCGTGCATCCCAACGACGACGTCAACCGCAGCCAGTCTTCGAACGACATCATCCCGACCGCGATGCACGTCGCTGCGGTCGAAGCGCTGGTGCACCGGCTGCTGCCGGCGGTGCGCGGCCTGCGCAGCACGCTGGCGGCCAAGGCGGGCGCGTTTGCCGGGATCGTCAAGATCGGCCGCACGCACCTGCAGGACGCGACGCCGCTCACGCTGGGCCAGGAGTTCTCCGGGTACGTCTCCCAGCTCGAGCACGCGATCGCACACGTCGAAGCCTCGCTCGCGCACCTGTGCGAGCTCGCGGCCGGCGGCACCGCGGTCGGCACCGGGCTCAACGCGCCGCCGGAGTTCGGCGGGCGCGTCGCCGCCGAGCTCGCGCGCGTGACCGGGCTGCCCTTCATCCCGGCCCCGAACAAGTTCGAGGCGCTCGCCGCGCACGACGCGCTCGTGCACGCCCACGGCGCGCTCAAGACGGTCGCGGCCGCGCTCACGAAGATCGCGAACGACGTCCGCTGGATGGCCTCGGGGCCGCGCTCCGGCCTCGGCGAGCTCCTGATCCCGGAGAACGAGCCGGGGAGCTCGATCATGCCCGGGAAGGTCAACCCGACCCAGTGCGAGGCGCTGACGATGGCCTGCGCGCAGGTGTTCGGGAACGACGTCGCGGTCAACTGGGGCGGCGCCAGCGGCCACTTCGAGCTGAACGTCTACAAGCCGCTGATCGCGCATGACTTCCTGCAGAGCTGCCGGCTGCTCGCCGACGGCGCGGCGAGCTTCGACCGGCACTGCGCGCAGGGAATCGAGCCGAACCGGCGCCGCATCGCGGAGCTCGTGGAGCGGGCGCTGATGCTCGTCACCGCGCTCGCGCCGCACATCGGCTACGACCGCGCGGCCGAGATCGCGAAGCGGGCGCACCGCGACGGTGCGACGCTGCGCGAGGCCGCGCTCGCCTCGGGCCACGTCACGGCCGAAGACTTCGATCGCTGGGTGCGCGCCGACGCCATGGTCGGGCCGAAATCCTGAGCGACGTCAGCGGGAGGGCCGATCCGATCGACTACAATCCCGCGGCCCGCACCACGGAACGTCACATCGCATGCCGCGCAGCAAGCAGTCGAAAGTCAACGGACACCCCACCGCAGGACGCAGGCTCAACGGCCATCCGCCGCCGGACTGCGGACCGCTCTACGCCGTCAGACGATCGCGGATCCACGGACGCGGCGTGTTTGCCGCCCGCGCGATCCCGAAGGGCGCGCGGATCATCGAGTACACCGGCCGGCGCATCCCGTATGCGCGCGCGAACGAGCTGTACCCCGAGGACGAGCGGGGCCCGACCCACACCTTCCTCTTCGAGCTCGACGACGACATGGTGATCGACGCCGGCCAGGGCGGCAACGCCGCGCGGTGGATCAATCACTCCTGCGATCCGAACTGCGAGGCGGTCGACGAGGACGGCCGGATCTTCATCGAGGCGCGCCGCGCCATCGCGGCCGGCGCCGAGCTCGGCTACGACTACGGCATCACGCTCGACGAGCGGCACACGCCGCGCGAGAAGCGCCGCTGGCCGTGCTTCTGCGGCGCCGCCAGCTGTCGCCGCACTCTGCTCGCGGCGAAGCGCTAGCAGGCTAAGATGGCGCCCGGAGCATGTCGATGATTCACACGCCGCCGACCGAAGTGCCCGCGGAGGGACCGGAGTATCTCGCGAGCACGCGGTTCTTCGACTGCGCGTCCGAGCCGCTTCAGCGGTTCGCGCGCGCGACGACCGCAGGCGCCGGATCGGACCTCGACCGGGCCGTGAAGCTCTTCTACGCGGTGCGCGACGGCTGGCGCTACGATCCGTTCGGGGTACGCCTCGCCCCGGAGGAGTACGTCGCGACCAACGTGCTCGCGGCCGGCCGCGGCTACTGCATCACCAAGGCGATCCTGCTCGTCGCCGCCGCGCGCGCCGCCGGGATCCCGGCGGCGATCGGCCTCTCGGACGTCGTGAACCATCTCACCACCGCGAAGCTGAGGGCGCGGATGGGCGGCAAGGGCACCTTCATCGACCACGCCTACGCGGCCCTGCGCGTCGACGGGCAGTGGGTGAAGGCGGTGCCGGCCTTCAACATCGAGCTCTGCCGCCGGTTCGGCGTGCGTCCGACGGAGTTCGACGGGCGCTCGGACGCGCTGTACCAGGAGTACGACGCCCACGACCGCCGGCACATGGAGTACGTGAAGCACCACGGCATGTGGTCCGACTTCCCGTACGCGAAGGTGGACGCCGACTTCCGCGCGTTCTATCCGCCGTCGACCTACGGCGAGGACGACCCGGGCGAGCGCTTCGAGGACGGCGCGCCCGTGCGCTGAGGGGCGCTGACCACCCCGGCGCTTCGCGCCACCCCTCCTCATTTCAGGAGGGGAAGGGTTACGCGCCGATCCCGAGCCCGCGGAAGTGCTCGATCGTCTTCCGGAGCCCGTGCTCGAGCTGGATGCCCGGCTCCCACCCGAGCAGCGCGCGCGCCTTGCCGATGTCGGGCTGGCGCTGCACGGGGTCGTCGCCGGGGAGCGGCGCGAAGACGATCGGCGAGCGCGAGCCGGTCAACGCGACGACGCGCTTCGCGAGCTCCAGGATCGTGAACTCGTTCGGATTGCCGAGGTTGAGCGGCCCGGTGTGCTCCGCCGGCGTGTCCATGAAGCGGATGAACGCTTCGATCAGGTCGTCGACGTGGCAGAACGAACGGGTCTGGCTGCCGTCGCCGTACACGGTGATCGGCTCGCCCGCGAGCGCCTGGACGATGAAGTTCGACACGACGCGCCCGTCGTTCGGGTGCATGCGCGGGCCGTAGGTGTTGAAGATCCGCGCCACCTTGATCTCCAGCCCGTGCACGCGGTGGTAGTCGAAGAACAGCGTCTCGGCGCACCGCTTGCCCTCGTCGTAGCAGGCGCGCCGGCCGATGGGATTGACGTGGCCCCAGTAGTCCTCGGGCTGCGGATGAACCTTGGGATCGCCGTAGACCTCGCTGGTGGAGGCCTGGAAGATCCGGGCCTTCACGCGCTTGGCGAGCCCCAGCATGTTGATCGCGCCGTGGACGCTCGTCTTCGTCGTCTGCACCGGATCGAACTGGTAGTGCACGGGCGAGGCCGGACAGGCGAGGTTGTAGATCTCGTCGACTTCCACGTAGAGCGGGAAAGTGACGTCGTGCCGCTGCAGCTCGAAGTGGGCGTTCCCGAGCAGGTGCGCGATGTTGTCCTTGGTGCCGGAGTAGAGGTTGTCGACGCACAGGACGTCGTCGCCGCGGGCGAGCAGCCGCTCGCACAGGTGCGAGCCGAGGAAGCCGGCGCCGCCGGTCACCAGGACGCGCCGCCGGTTGGAGATCTTCGGCACTAGGTGGCGTGAGGCGCGGTGCTCATTGTTTCTGGGGAGGGGTGCGAGGCGGCGGGATTCTATCACCGCGTTTCGGCGCGTCGCCCACGGCCTGCGCGCCGCGCCGCGCGAGCTCCGCGCAGGTGCGCGTCACGGTGACGTCCCCGAGCGACCCGGACTGGACCGGCTTCGGCTGCCATTCGGCGCGCGGGCGGGTCGTGCGCTCGACGGCCTCGCCGCGCCCGATCGCCCCGGAGTACAGCACGACCCCTACGACGGTCGAGGCGGAAGCGCCGCAGTCCACGGCGTGGAGCTGCATCTGCGACTGATACTTGGCCCCGGTCTCC
The DNA here is from genome assembly GCA_050741515.1 of Burkholderiales bacterium. Lineage (GTDB taxonomy): Bacteria > Pseudomonadota > Gammaproteobacteria > Burkholderiales > SG8-39 > DATEDA01. The sequence goes on along the minus strand of JBOIFD010000187.1, from coordinate 13,238 downwards.
AGCACGTGCTGCGGGACGGTGAACGTCATGCGGGTCCAGGCGAGCGCATACCGGCCCTGGATCCGCACCGCTTCCGGGTCGAACTCGAGGAAGTAGTCGTGCGCGGAGGCGACCACCGTCCAGTCCGCGGGCGCCGGGGCCGGCGTGCCGAGCGCGATTGCGGCGGCGACGCAGGCCGCGCGGGCCTTCATGCCGCCGAGCGGGCCACCGCGAGGTCCGGCGTGATCTCGCGGCGCAGGATCTTCCCGTTCCTGGTGCGCGGGAGCTCGCGCGCGAGATAGACGACTCTCGGCGCCTTGTAGCTCGCCAGGTGATCGCGCCCGAACGCGAGCAGCTCGTCGGGGCTCACCGGGCTCCCGGGCTGCGGGATCACGTAGGCGACGACCAGCCGCTTGTCGCGCTCGAGCGCCTCGCCGACGCAGGCGCAGTCGGCCACCGCCGGGTGGGATTTCAGCACGCGCTCGACCTCGTACGGCGAGACGCGGTAGCCGAAGCTCTTGATGATGTCGTCCCTCCGGCCGAGGAACCAGATGTACCCGTCGTCGTCGTAGCGCGCGTAGTCGCCGGTGAAGAACCAGCCATGGTGGCGGAGCTTAGCCGTCTCCTCCGGCAGATTCCAGTACTCGATGAAGAGGCCGGGGTCGCCGTCCGGCACGCAGATCATGCCCTCCGCGCCGGGCGGGACCTCCCGCAGGGTGTCCGGGTCGAGGAGCTTGATGTCGTGCCCCGGCTGCGGGAATCCGGCCGAGCCCGGGCGGATCGGGCGATGCCTGCTCTGCGAGAGGTAGTACGAGAACTCGCTCATCCCGACCGCTTCGTAGATGTCCATGCCGAACCGCTCGCGCCAGCGCGCGAGCACCTCGTCGGACAGGTGCTCGCCGGCGCTCATGCAGTGGCGCAGCGTCGGCACGTCCGGGTGCGTGACGGCGGTCTTCTGGACGATCTGCCGGTAGACCGTGGGGACGCCGATGAAGACGGTGGCGCCGTGCTTCGCGACGAGTCGCGGCCACGTGGCGGCGTCGTTCCGGCCCTCGTAGGCGATCACGGTGCTGCCCCGGTACAGCGGGTCCATCATTGCCGACCCGAGCACGTAGGTCCAGTTGAACTTGCCCGAGTGGAGGATCCGGTCGCCGGCCGGATCGAGATCGAACCAGTACTCGCCGGCGGGCTGGCGGCCGAGCAGCGAGCGGTGTCCGTGGAGGACGCCCTTCGGATAGCCGGTCGTGCCGGAGGTGTAGACGAGGTACGCGGGATCGCCCGGCCGCGTCGGGTGCGGCGGGGCGCATTCCGCGACCGTTGCCAGCGCGCCGTCCAGGTCGAGCACCTGTAGGCGCGCCGCGGGCGGCACCGGCCCCGAGCCGGCGAGCAATGCCACCTTGAGGCTGGGGCTTTCCGCGAGCCGCGCGCCGAAACTCTGCCAGGCGGCCTTGTCGATCACGATCACGCTCGCGCCGGAGTCCCGCGCCACGTAGCCGACCTCGTCGGCCGTCAGCAGCGTCGAGGTCGGGACGCTGATCGCGCCGCGCTTCAGCGCCCCGAGGAAGGCGGTCGGATAGTCGATGGAGTTCGGCAGCCGGATCAGCACCCGCTCGCCCGGCCCGACCCCGAGGTTGCGCAGGCACTGCGCGAAGCGGCTCGTTCGCTCCGCGAGCTCGGCGTAGGTCGCCTGCGTGGTGCCGCGGGCGTCGTCCTCGACCACCATGGCGACGCGGCTCGCGACCGGCGTGCCCAGATGGCGGTCCAGGCAGGCAACGCCGATGTTGAGAAACTCCGGGATCTCCCAGCGCCAGGCCGGGAACGGCGGGAAGCGGGACGCCGCCGCGCTCAGAGGATCACCCCGTACGGCCAGTTCTCGCGCACCACCTGGGCCGGGAGCTTCTGCACCACCTGGAGCGCGAATTCGGTGTCGTCGTCCGCCAGCGCGTGGAGGGCGTGGGCGCGGAGCAGGGTCTGCAGCGCCTTGCCGAACATCGGCGGGTCGAGCATCTCGCCGTCGAACTTGATCGCCCCGCCGAGCAGCGCGTCGGCCTCGATCGCCGACTTGAGGATCGCGCTCTTGCGCGCGATGTCGGAAGGCGAGGGCGTATAGGCCACCTTGCAGAGATGGATGTGGCCGGGGTGGATCACCTGCTTGCCGGTGAGGCCCATCGACGCCTCCTCGCAGGCGTGCTGGTAGACGATGCGCGACTCGTGGTCGCCGTGGAGGTCGAGCCAGCGCCGCACGTCGTGGCTCTCCACGCACTTCTCGGGCATCACCGCCTGGCCGATCAGCGTCTCCACCCCGCCGATCACGCCTTTGCCGGCGATCCGCGCCTCGAACATGACCTGGTTCAGGAAGAACCGCAGCTCCTCGGTCCAGCGCTCGGGCGTGATCTGGATGCCCATCGCCTTGGAGAAGTCGTGGATGCCGAACACGACGTGGCGCACGGTCGCGTACTGCATGATCTCCGGGGCCATCTTCAGCGACTTCGGGTGCTCGATGATCGGCTGGATCGTCATCCGGTGGTTGAAGCCGGCGAGCAGCGCGGAGAGATCGCGGATCTCCGCCGCGCCGTAGGCCTCCCCGGCCTTGGCCAGCATGACGACGTCGACGAAGTCGGACAGGTCGCGGATGAGCTGCAGGTCCTGCTCGTACTCGTCGGTGCGGAACGGGTTGACGCGCAGCGCGACCTGCCGGGAGTGCGGCCGGGGGAGGCCGGGCAGCTCGCGCCGGAGCAGCTCGCGGCTCATCGCTTTCTGGCGACAGCCGTCCTCCAGGTCGAAGATCAGCGTGTGCGCGTTGGTGCCGTGGGCGTGCTTGCGGAAGCGCTGCGCGGCCGCCTCGAGATCCTCGTAGATGCCGAGGGCGGGGGCGTACTTGACCGGCGGGTAGTAGAGCTGGATTCCGGGCCAGAAGTCGGCGAGGATCGTCGAGCGCACGGCCTGCCCGAAGTCGTCGGCGCCGGCGGCCGCGACGGCGCTCCGCTGCAGCAGGGGGTCGCGGAGCTGGTTCATCGGTTCCTCCTCGTCGCCGCAGGGCCGGGCGGCCGGCCGATTATGCCGCAGCGCACAATCCACTGCACGCGCCGCGCGCGCCTTTACAAACCGGGCTTGCGGATGCTGTCATTGGTCACCGAGCGGGGCCGTAGTAAGCCGGGCGTAAGCGCCCGGCGAAAGAATCCGGCCCCGCGTTACCGCATCCCCGCCAGAGGCCCAGAGGAGGTTCGCGTCATGGCCGCAACCATCGAGTCGGTGCTGCAGGAAAACCGGGTGTTCGCTCCCTCGCCCGAGTTCGTCAAGCAGGCGAACGTGTCCGGCATGGCCGCCTACCAGGCGCTGTGCGACGAGGCCGAGCGCGACTTCGAGGGTTTCTGGGGCCGGCTCGCCCGCGAGCACGTGCTCTGGTCGAAGCCGTTCACGACGGTCCTCGACGAGTCGAACGCGCCGTTCTTCAAGTGGTTCCACGACGGCGAGCTCAACGCATCGTACAACTGCCTCGATCGCCACCTGGAGACCCAGCCCGACAAGGTCGCGATCATCTTCGAGGCCGACGACGGCAAGGTGACGAAGATCACCTACGAGCAGCTCTACCACCAGGTCTGCCGGCTCGCGAACGCGCTGAAGGCTCACGGCGTCCAGAAGGGCGACCGCGTGCTCGTTTACATGCCGATGTCCATCCAGGTGGTCGTCGCGATGCAGGCCTGCGCGCGGATCGGCGCCACCCACTCGGTCGTCTTCGGCGGCTTCTCGGCGAAGAGCCTGCAGGAGCGGATCATCGACGCCGGCGCGACCGAGGTCATCACCGCCGACGGGCAGTTCCGCGGCGGCCGCGAGATCCCGCTCAAGCCGGCGGTGGACGAGGCGTTCGCGATGGGCGGCTGCGAGAAGGTGCGCAACGTCATCGTCTACAAGCGCACCGGCACCGCGGTCAGCATGCGCTCGCCGCGCGACAAGTGGTGGCACGAGGTGACCGAGGGGCAGCCGGACACCTGCGCGCCCACCTGGGTGAACGCGGAGCATCCGCTCTTCATCCTGTACACGTCCGGATCGACCGGCAAGCCGAAGGGCGTCCAGCACTCGACCGGCGGCTACCTCCTGCAGGCGATCCTCACCATGAAATGGGTGTTCGACCACAAGCCGACCGACGTGTTCTGGTGCACCGCCGACGTGGGCTGGGTGACGGGACACACCTACATCGTGTACGGCCCGCTCGCGGTGGGCGCGACCGAAGTGATGTTCGAGGGCGTTCCGACCTACCCCGACGCCGGACGGTTCTGGAAGGTCATCCAGGACCACAAGGTGAGCGTGTTCTACACCGCGCCGACCGCGATCCGCTCGCTGATCAAGGCCGGCGGCGATCTGCCGAAGAAGTACGACCTCTCGTCCTTGCGCATCCTCGGTACGGTCGGCGAGCCGATCAACCCCGAGGCGTGGATGTGGTACCACACGACGGTCGGGAACGCGCGCTGCCCGATCGTCGACACGTGGTGGCAGACCGAGACCGGCGGTCACATGATCACGCCGCTGCCCGGCGTGACGCCGACCAAGCCCGGCTCGGCGACGTTCCCGCTGCCGGGCATCATGGCGGACGTGGTCGACGAGACCGGTCACCCGGTCGGGAAAGGGAAGGGCGGGATTCTCGTGATCAAGCGGCCGTGGCCGGGGATGATCCGCACGATCTGGGGCGATCCCGAGCGCTACCGGAAGAGCTACTACCCCGAGGACTTCAAGGGCCAGTACTACCTCGCGGGCGACGGCGCGGGCCTCGACAAGGAGGGCTACTTCCGCATCGTCGGCCGGATCGACGACGTGCTGAACGTCGCCGGGCACCGCCTCGGCACGATGGAGGTCGAGTCGGCGCTGGTGGCGAACAAGCTGGTCGCGGAAGCCGCGGTCGTCGGCCGTCCCGACGAGCTCACCGGCGAGGCGATCGTCGCGTTCGTGGTGACCAAGGGCCCGCGGCCGAGCGGCGACGAGGCGAAGAGGATCGCCGCTGAACTGCGCGACTGGGTTGCGAAGGAGATCGGCCCGATCGCGAAGCCGAGGGACATCCGCTTCGGCGACAACCTGCCGAAGACCCGCTCCGGCAAGATCATGCGGCGGCTGCTGCGCTCGATCGCCAAGGGCGAGGAGATCAAGCAGGACGTGTCGACGCTCGAGAACCCCGGCATCCTGGAGCAGCTGAGGCAGGCGACCTGACGCGCGGGGCGGCGCGCGCCCGCGAGCGGCGGATTTGACACCTCGCCACGCGGGCCCGTACCTTTGGAGCGTGGGCGGCGGGCGCCTGGCGGTCGGGCGCCGCCGGGGACCGAGGAGGCGCCGATGGACAGGCTCGACACCAAGGCCCAGCGGCTCGTCGCGCTGTGCCTGCTGGGCTTCCTGCTGTTCAACTACCCGATCCTCGCCCTCTTCAACCGCGCCGGCCTGATCTTCGGGATCCCGGCCCTGTACGCCTACATCTTCGCCGCATGGGCGGCGCTGATCGCGCTGATGGCGATCGTCGTCGGTCGGGAGCGGCGGGTGAGCGCGCGCCCCGCACCGGACTAGCGGCGAGGAACGGCGATGCTCCAGGGCTGGGTGGTCGTCCTCACCTCGTTCGCCTACCTCGGGCTGCTGTTCGCGATCGCCTACTACGCCGACCAGCGCGCCGACCAGGGGCGCTCGGTCATCGCGAGCCCCTACATCTACAGCCTCTCGCTCGCCGTTTACGCGACCGCGTGGACGTTCTACGGCAGCGTCGGGCGGGCGGCCGTCGACGGCGTGGGCTTCCTGCCGATCTACCTCGGTCCGACCCTGATGATCGCGCTGTGGTGGATCGTGATGCGCAAGATCCTGCGCATCTCGAAATTGAACCGGATCACCTCGCTCGCCGATTTCGTCGCGTCGCGCTACGGCAAGAGCGCGCTCCTCGGCGGCGTCGTCACCGTCATCGCGGTGATCGGCATCGTGCCCTACATCTCGCTGCAGCTGAAGGCGGTGTCCAACAGCTTCACGATCGTGCTGCAATACCCGGAGATCATCATGCCGGCCAAGGTCGGCGCGGTGCCGGTGCTGGCGGACACCGCCTTCTGGGTGGCGCTGATCCTCGCGCTGTTCACGATCCTGTTCGGCACCCGCCATCTCTATTCCGCCGAGCACCACGAGGGCATGGTCGCCGCGATCGCCTTCGAATCGGTGGTGAAGCTGCTCGCGTTCCTGGCGGTCGGGGTGTTCGTGACGTTCGGGATCTACAACGGCTTCGGCGACGTCTTCGCGCGCGTGGTGAGCGACCAGAAGCTCGCGCCGATGCTGACCCCGCTCGAGGGGGTGGCGGGCAGCTATGCGAGCTGGGTGTGGCTCACCATCCTGTCGATGCTCGCGATCATGTTCCTGCCGCGGCAATTCCAGGTGGCGGTGATCGAGAACGTCGACGAGAAGCACCTCAACAAGGCGATCTGGCTGTTCCCGCTGTACATGCTGGCGATCAATGTCTTCGTCCTGCCGCTCGCGTTCGGCGGGCGTCTGCACTTCCCCGACGGATCGGTCGACGCCGACACCTTCGTGCTGACGCTGCCGATGGTCGAGAAGCAGGAGCTCCTCGCGCTGCTGGTCTTCATCGGCGGGCTGTCGGCGGCCACCGGCATGGTGATCGTCGAGACGATCGCGCTGTCGACCATGGTGTGCAACGACCTGCTGATGCCCATCCTGCTGCGGCTGCGGCGCCTGCGGCTCGGCGAGCGTCCCGACCTCACCGGCCTGCTGCTCGGCATCCGCCGCGGGGCGATCGTGACGATCCTGCTCCTCGGGTATCTGTACTTCCGGCTCGCCGGCGAGGCGTACGCGCTGGTGTCGATCGGGCTGATCTCGTTCGCCGCGGTCGCGCAGTTCGCGCCGGCGGTCCTGGGCGGCATCTTCTGGAAGGGCGCCACGCGGCGCGGCGCGCTGTGGGGGCTGATCGCCGGGTTCGGCGTGTGGTTCTACACGCTGCTGCTGCCGGCCCTCGCCCGATCTGACTGGGTGCCGCGGAGCCTCCTCGAGGACGGCCCGTTCGGGATCGAGCTCCTCAGGCCGCTGGAGCTGTTCGGACTCGCCGGCCTCGATCAGATCACCCACGCGATGCTGTGGAGCATGATCGCGAACGTGGGCGCGTACGTCTCCGTGTCGCTCGTCGACACGCAGACCGCGGAGGAGCATCGGCAGGCGAGCGTGTTCGTCGACATCTTCCGCCGCGAGGCCGGCGGCGCGCGCTTCTGGCGCGGCACTGCGTCGGTGCGCGACCTCTACAACGTGCTGGCGCGCTTCCTCGGCGTGGACGGCGCCGAAGCGGCGTTCAGCGAGTATGCGCGGGCGCGCGGCCGGCGCTGGCCGGAGGACGAGCTGGAGGCCGACGCGGAGTTCGTGCACTACGTCGAGACCCGGCTTGCGGGGGCGATCGGCGCGGCGTCGGCGCGGATCATGGTCGCCGCGGCGGTGAAGGAGGAGGCCCTCGAGCTCGACGAGGTGCGCGAGATCCTCGACGAGGCCTCGCAGGTGGTGGTCTACAGCCACCGGCTCGAGCAGAAGTCGCGCGAGCTGGAGGCGGCGACCGCGGAGCTGCGCGCGGCGAACGAGCGGTTGAAGGAGCTCGACCGGCTCAAGGACGACTTCATGTCGACCGTCACCCACGAGCTGCGCACGCCGCTCACCTCGATCCGCGCGTTCTCCGAGATCCTGCTCGGCAACCCCGACGTCGAGCTCGAGCAGCGGCGCAAGTTCCTGGCGATCATCACCAAGGAGACCGAGCGGCTCACGCGCCTGATCAACCAGGTTCTGGATCTCGCCAAGATCGAGTCGGGCCGCGCCGAGTGGCACGTGACGCGGATCGACATTGGGGAGCTCGTCACCGAGACCCTCGCCGGCATGAGCCAGGTGTTCAAGGAGAAGGGGATCACGGTCGAGACGCGGCTGCCCGACCGCGTGCCGCCGGTGCAGGCGGACCTCGACCGGGTCATCCAGGTGCTGCTCAACCTGCTCTCCAACGCGGTCAAGTTCTGCGCACCGGTGCGCGGCCGGATCGAGGTGACGGTGGACGAGACCCCGGGCTTCGTGCGCGTCGACGTGGGCGACAACGGTCCGGGCATCAGCCCGGAGTTCCAGGAGGTCGTGTTCGACAAGTTCCGCCAGGCAGGCGACACGCTGACCGAGAAGCCGCAGGGCACGGGGCTCGGGCTGCACATCAGCCGCCAGATCGTGGAGCACTTCGGCGGACGGATGTGGGTCGAGAGCCGGCTCGGGGCGGGCGCGCGCTTCTCGTTCACGCTGCCGGTCGAGCCGGTGCGCGCCGAGGCGCGCACCGAAGCGCGCGTCGCCTAGGCACGCGAGGAGACGGGATTTGGACACGGTGAAGCGCAAGGTGCTCATCGTCGACGACGAGCCGAACATCGTGACCGCGCTCGAGTTCCTCCTCGAGCGTCGCGGCTACGAGGTGCGCGTCGCGACCAACGGCGCGGAGGCGGTGGCGCTCGTGGAGAGCTTCCGCCCGGACGTGATGCTCCTCGACGTGATGATGCCGAAGCGAAGCGGTTACGAGGTGTGCCAGCGGGTGCGCGAGCGTCCCGACATGCAGCACGTCAAGATCGTGATGCTCTCGGCGAAGGGGCGCGAGGCGGAGGTGAGCAAGGGGCTGTCGCTCGGCGCCGACCTCTACATCACCAAGCCCTTTTCGACGAGCGAGCTGGTGGAGCGCATCGATGCACTGCTCGGCGCCGCGGCCAAGCCGGGCGGGACATGAAAGTCGACCGCCGGCTCTGGCTCTGGGTCGCGGTCTGCTACGTCGGCACGCTCGCCGTCGTCGCGGGGGTCCTCGTGACGCTCGGCGCGGGGCTCGATCCCGACGAGCAGGCGGCGTTCCAGCGCGTACTGAGCGAGCGCGCTCCGGCGCTCGGGTTCGCGCTCATCCTGCTCGGGTTCGGGTGGTTCGCGATCGTGCGTTGGTTCAGCCACCGCTACCCGCAGGCGGCCCGGCGGCTCGCGGAACAGACGCGCGTCGTGCTCGCCGCCAACCCGGAGTACCGGGTGGCCGCCGACGGGGCGCCGGAGCTGGGGGAGGCCGCGCACGCGATCAACCAGCTCGCCGAGGCATACCACCGCGCCCGCGGCGACCTGGAGGCGCGCAGCGCCGAGACGCGCGCGCAGGTCGAGGAAGAGCGCAATCGCCTCGCCGCGCTGATGTCCGAGCTGACCGAAGGGGTGCTCGTGTGCAACGTCGAGGGGCGTATCCTGCTGTACAACGAGCGGGCACGGCGGCTGCTCGCCGCGCCCAAGGGCGCGATGACGCCGCAGTACGTTCCGCTCGGGCTGGGACGCTCGGTGTTCGCGCTGCTCGACCGGGACCAGGTGGCGCATGCGCTCGACAAGGTCCAGCAGCGGCTCGCCCAGGGCGAGGAACGGCCGGTGACGCGGTTCGTCGCGAGCCTCGCCCACGGCGCGCTCGCGCGGGTGGTCGTGACGCCGTTCCTCGACGCCGATGCGCACGTGGCGGGCATGGTGTTCACTCTCGACGACGTGACCGGGCTGCTGGGGCGCGAGGGCCAGCGGCTCGCGCTGCTCCACTCGCTCGCCGCCGGGCTGCGGTCGCCGGTCGCGAACGTCCGCGCCGCGGCCGAGAACCTCGTCGCCTTCCCCGAGATGGAGGACGCGCGGCGCACGCAGTTCGCGCAGATCGTTGCGGCCGAAGCGGGGGTCCTGAGCGGGCGGCTGAACACGGCGATGAACGAGTACGCCGACGCGCTCAAGGCGAGCTTGACGCTGGAAGACATGAGCGTCGCCGATCTGGTGAGCGTCGCGCGGCGCCGGATCGAGGCCGTGCTCGGGCTGCCGACGCGGGCCGACGCGGTGAGCGAGGAGCTGTGGGTGCGGGTGGACAGCTTCGCTTTCGTGCAGGCGCTCACCTACGTCGCCGGGCGTCTGCGCGACGAGTACGGCATTCGCGAGGTGCGGCTCCGCGCGCAGGCGAGCGGCGGGTTCGCGGCGCTCGACCTGGTATGGACCGGGGCCATCGTGGCAAGCGAGGCGTTGTCGCTGTGGGAGCTGCAGCCGATGCGCATCGGCGCGGACGAGACGCCGCTCACGCTGAAGGACGTCCTCGAGCGGCACGGCGGCGAGGCGTGGACGCAGACCCACAAGCCGAGCCACAGCGCCTGGTTCCGCTTCCTGCTGCCGCTCGGCGAGCGGGTCGCGACCGCGACGCCCGCGCCGGCCGCCGTCGGGAGCCGGCCGGAGTACTACGACTTCGATCTCTTCGGGCGGATCGAGGCCTCGCGCGAGCTCGCGGACCACCGCCTCGCCGACCTGACCTACACCGTCTTCGACACCGAGACCACGGGGCTCCAGCCCTCGGCCGGGGACGAGATCATCTCGATCGGCGCGGTCCGGATCGTCAACGGGCGGCTGCTCAAGCAGGAGTTCTTCGAGCAGCTCGTCAACCCGCGGCGTCCGCTCGACCCGGAGTCGGCGCGGATCCACGGCATCGAGGCCCGCGCCCTCGCCGACCAGCCCACGATCGGGGGGGTGCTGCCCGCGTTCCACCGGTTCTGCGAGGACACGGTGCTCGTCGCGCACAACGCGGCGTTCGACATGCGGTTCATCGAGCTCAAGGAGCCGGCGTCCGGGGTGCGGTTCAACCAGCCGGTGCTCGACACACTGCTGCTGTCGGCCGCCGTCCACCCGACGCTGGAGGACCACCGGCTGGAATCGATCGCCGAGCGGCTCGGGGTGCGGGTGATCGGCCGGCACACCGCGCTCGGCGACGCGCTGGTCACCGCCGAGGTGTTCCTGCGGCTCCTCGCGCTCCTCGCCGAGCGCGGGATCGAGACGCTCGGCGCCGCGCTGGAAGCGTCGCGCGAGACGTACTACGCGCGCCTGCGGTACTGACCCCATGACCGAGGTCTACTCGCTCCTCGAGCGCCGCCTGGCGGGCGAGCAGCAGACGTTCGCGCGGCCGCTGCGGCTCCTCGTGCGGCGGCCGCCGGTCACGTGCCACCCGGGCGATCCGGTCAGCGCCGCCGCGGCGCGAATGCGCGCCGAAGGGGTGGGGAGCGTCGTCGTGACCGACGGCGGCGCCCGTCCGATCGGGCTCTTCACCGAGCGCGATCTGATCCCGGTGGCGGTCGATGGCCGCCTCGCCCGGCCGCTCGGGGAGGTGATGACGCCGGAGCCGCTGGGCCTGCCCGGCCATACCCCCGCCTACGAGGCGGCGCTCGCGATGACCGCGCGCGGGATCCGCCACGTGCTCGTGCTCGACGACGCCGGTCGTCTCGCGGGCGTGGTCTCGGAGCGCGATCTCTTCTCGCTGCAGCGGCTCGGGCTGGGCGAGCTGTCGATGGAGATCCGGATGGCGAAGGGCGTCGCCACGCTCGCGCAGCTCGCCGACGCGATCCGGAAGCTCGCGCGGCTGCTGGTCGAGCAGGGCGTGGCGGCGGAGCAGCTCACGCTGTTCGTGTCGGTGCTGAACGACCGGCTGTGCCAGCGGATCCTCGACCTCGAGCGCAACGCGCACGCGCTCGACCGCATCGCCTGGTGCTGGCTCGCGTTCGGCAGCGAAGGGCGGCTCGAGCAGACGTTCGCCACCGACCAGGACAACGGGCTCCTGTTCGAGTCGCACGCCGGGGAGCGGCCGCAGGCGGCGCGTGCCCGGCTCCTCCCGTTCGCACGGGCGGTCAACGAGGCGCTCGATGCGTGCGGGTTTCCGCTGTGCCGAGGCAACATCATGGCGTCGAATCCCGAGCTGTGCCTCGGCTTCGACGAATGGGAGGCGAAGCTCAGCGGCTGGCTCCGCCATTCGGACCCGCGGGCGCTGCTCGACGCCGCGATCTGCTTCGATTTCCGCCCGCTCGCCGGCGACGCCCGGCTCGCCGATCGCCTCCGGGAATGGATGCTCGGGCTCACCCGGACGCGGCAGAATTTTCTGCGGCTGATGGCGGAGAACGCCCTGCAAGCGAAGCCGCCGCTCGGGTGGATCCGCGACTTCACGACCGAGGGCGAGAACACGCTCAACCTCAAGCTCTACGGCGTGCGTCCGTTCGTCGACGCGGCCCGCGTCTATGCCCTCGGACGGGGTCTGCCGCAGACCAACACCGCCGAGCGGCTGCGCGCGGCGGGCAAGGCGGGCGGGCTCGCCCCGGGCGAGGCGGAGTCGATGAGCGCGGCGTTCTTCTTCCTGCAGCACCTCAGGCTGCGGCACCAGGCGCAGTTAGCCGGGTCGCTCGCCGAGCAGCTGGGGGACACGGCGAACCGCATCGACCCGAGCAGCCTGCACGAGCTCGACCGGCGGACGCTGCGCGAAGCATTCCGGCTCGCCCGGGATCTGCAGTCCCGGCTGGCAATGGACTACCACCTCAAATAGATCGGTCGCGGGCTAGAATCGTCGGGGTGGATCCCGCACCGCTTCTGGCACGGCTCTCGGCGATCGTCGGGCCGGCGCACGTCCTTACCGCGCCCGGCGCGACGCAGCCGTACGCCACGGACTGGCGCAAGCGCTACGTCGGCAAACCGCTCGCGGTCGTCCGACCGGCGACGACCGCGGAGGTTGCGGCAGTGGTGCAGCTCTGCGCCGAATCCCGGACCGCGCTCGTTCCCCAGGGTGGGAACACCGGGCTGTGCGGCGGGGCGACCCCGGACGCGAGCGGGAAGCAGATCATCGTCAGCCTCTCGCGCATGCATCGGGTCCGCGCGCTCGACCCGATCAACAATACGATCACCGTGGAGGCCGGCTGCGTCCTGGCGAACCTGCAGCGCGCGGCGGATGAGGCGGACCGCCTGTTTCCGCTGAGCCTCGCCGCTCAAGGAAGCTGCGAGATCGGCGGCAACCTGTCGACGAACGCCGGCGGGGTCCAGGTGCTCCGGTACGGAAACACGCGTGACCTCGTCCTCGGGCTCGAGGTCGTCCTGCCGTCGGGCGAGGTGTGGGAGGGCTTGAGGGGCCTGCGCAAGGACAACACCGGCTACGACCTGAAGCAGCTCTTCATCGGTGCGGAGGGCACGCTCGGGATCATCACGGCCGCGGTGCTCAAGCTCTTCCCGAAGCCCCGGGCGCAGGCAACCGCGGTGGCCGCGCTGCGCACGCCGCGCGACGCGCTGCGGCTGCTCGAGCACGTCCAGGCGCATTGCGGCGATCGGCTGACGGCGTTCGAGCTCTTCTCGGCGCTCTGCGTCGCGCTCGTCCGCAAGCACTTCAACGTGCCGGCGCCGTTCGCGGCGGCCTATCCGCAGTACGCGCTCCTCGAGCTCTCGGACACCCAGGC
>JBOIFD010000186.1:0-5558 GCA_050741515.1 Burkholderiales bacterium | reverse complement strand
CAGCGCGCCCTTGTCCCAGGCGGCGACCGCCAGCCCGGCGCGCAGCGCGTGGCCCATCACGAACTCCGGATCGCCCGCGAGCGCCGCCTCGATCGCGGCGAGCGGATCGCCGTGGCACGGCAGGAAGCTCGCGAGCGCGGCCGCGTACGCCGCGACCGCGGCGGCGTTCCCGATGGACACCGGCAGGTTCAACGCGTCTCTCCGGGCCATCGATCGCTCCTCAGGCCTGCGCCGACACCCGCCGGAGGCGCGCCATCGTGTGCACGTCGACGTAGCGCCCGCCCTGGAAGCCGTACGCGCGGAGCGTCCCCTCGATCTCGAACCCGAACCGGCGGTAGAGGCCGATCGCCGCGTCGTTGCCCTCGATGACGAGCAGCTCGAGCCGCACCAGGTTCAGCCAGTTGTCGGCGAGATCGGTGGCCGCGCGCATCAGCGCCGAGCCGACGCCGCAGCCCTGCCACGCCCGCGCGACGGCGATCGGGCCGAGCCGGCCGACGTGGCGCATCCGCGGCGCGGTGTTGACGCCGAAGCCGAGCGCGCCGACGACCTCGCTGCCGGCGCACGCGACCAGCACGTAGCGCCCGTCGGGCAGCTCGACGACCTGCCTCCGGGTCTGCGTCTGCGGCACGTACGGCACGTCGATCAGCCAGTGCATCACCTCCGGATCGATGAAGATCGCGTGCAGGGCGTCGGCGTCGGGCGCCTCGGCGTGACGCACGGCGATCGCTTCGCCGTTCCGGGCGGCGGCCGCCGGCGGCGGTGCTTTCCGTGTCTGAACGATGTTCATGGTCGTGGCTCCTGTCGCGTCCGGCGTTCCGGGTGATGCCTTACGCGGCGCGGGCGAGGTCGGATTCACGCTGGCGCAACTCGGTCCGCGCCGCCCACTCCCAGCGCAGCATCCCGTGCAGCTCGACGATCTCGTCGCGCCCGCGCGCGGGAACGAACTCGCGGCGGCAGCCCTCGTGCGCGAAGTCGAGCTTCTCGAGGACCCGGCCGGAGGCCTTGTTCCAGCGGAAGCGCTGCGCCCAGATGCGCTCGAGCGCGAGCACGCCGAACCCGTAGGCGACGACGGCCCGCGCGGCCTCGGTGGCGTACTGGCGGCCCCAGTAGGGACGGCCGACCCAAAGCCCGAGCTTCGCGTAGTTGCCCGCGGCGGCGATCCCGAGGCCGATCGACCCGAGGAGCGCGCCGTCGTCGGCGCGCTCGATCGCGAAGTTGAAGCGGTGCGCGGCCGCGAAGTCCGCCGCCTGGCGGGCGATCCATGCCTCCGCCATGCCGTCCGCGTAGGGATGCGGCAGGAGCGTGGCGTTGGCGACCTCCGGGTCACCCGCGAGCCGCTGCACCTCGCGCGCGTCGGCGAGGCGGAACGGACGCAACACCAGTCGCGCCGTCCGGAGGGGGTGGAGCTCGCGCACGTTGTTCATGGGCGGGTCCGTCCCTCAGGCGACGAACGACAGCGCGAGGCGGACGGCGCCCACCGCGAGATAGAGCGCCATGCCCAGGCCGGCGATCGTGGCGACCACCGCGCTCGAGATCACGAGCGTCTCGGCGACCAGCCAGGCGACGCTCGGTTGGGTGCTGCCGTTGGTTTCCATGTGCCGACTCCTTCGATCCGCTGTCCGTGATGGCCGCGGAGTGTGGGAGACGAGCGCTGGCGCATGGCTGACGGATCGCGAGGCGGGCGAGCGCCGGGCGCGCGGGCGCTTCCGCGCCGGCAGAGTGGACGTAACCCCTTGACGGAGCGCGGGTTCCGGAGCGGCCGGATGGCCTAGGGGGCTGCCGCGGCGTCACCGGGCCGGCGTGACGCACATCACGCGGTCCAGCTGACGGGTGACTGACGGATGACGGATACGGGGCGGTAAGCGCCGGCTAGCTTCTTCCCCTGGTTTCCCGCTTCTCGAGGAGATTGACGAGGCGCTTGCCGTTCCGCAGCCGATAGATCGAGAAATCTCTCGCATCCATGGTCACGATGGAATAGGCCCCCAGCCGTTCCGCAAGAGTAAGCAGGGCGAGATCCGCGAAGTCAGGGTCGAGGTCCCGGTACTTTGCGGCAAGTTGCCGAATCCGCGCGAGATCCGCGGGGTCGAGATTGTGTATCGTGACCGCCCCCTTCGCGAGCCAGGCCGCCAGACCGTCGAAGCACGCCGGCGCGAGCCGCGACGTGATCCACGCCGCCTCGGTCACGTTCGCGGCCGAGGTGGCGAGCTCTCCCCGGAAATCCCTGACGAAGCTCTTGACCCTCGCGTGCCAGCGATCGTCGGCGTCGAACAGAGCGATCAACGGCCCCGAGTCGACCAATACCCTAGCCACGGCGCGGCTTGCGGCGCCCGCCCGGCACGAGCAGGTCGCGCGCCCGCAGCGTGGACAGATCGCCTCGTCCGCTGCCTGCGCGACCGAACAGATCCTTCCCGAGCTCCCACGGCGTCGGCGGGCGCCGCCGAGCGATGCGCGCAAGCTCCCAGCGCAGCGCAGTGCGCACCACCTCGCTCTTGGTGAGGCCGTGGGCCCGGGCGGCGCGATCCAGGGCGGCGTGGAGCTCCCTGGGCAGCTTGACGGTGGTCAGCATGCGCTGCAGTCCTCGGTAATACCGACCGTATTATACGTGCCCTCGCAGCTCGCGTGGGACCGACGCGGCGGCCGCGTATTGCTGCCGCGTTGGTTCGTCGGCGAGACGATCGGTGAGATTCTGGGCTTGGCGCAATCGCGGGTCGGCCCTGCCAGCCGGGCCGGCCCATTGGGATTCGCCCCGCCCGCTGCCGACTCTGCTTCCGGGAGGAAGCAGGTGCAGGGTTACGCCGTTCGCGCGAAGGCGCGTCGTTGCACTGCTCGCGGGCGGCGAGCAGCGCTTCCGCTCTCAGCCGGCGAGCTTGACCGAGTCGTCCGGGAGCTGCGCGAGCGGCTGGAGGGCCTGCTTCTGCGCGCCGAAGCCAGCGGCGGCAACGGTGCCTTGCGCCGCGTCCCAGCTCATGCCCGCGAGCGTGCCGGTCATGCCGTAGCGGTAGGCGAGATCGCCGCCGAGGGCGGAATCGTCCGACCCGCAGAGATGCGCGTCGAGCAGCTCGCCCATGAGCTTCCAGCTGTCCATGTTCTTCTTCGACGAGCGCGCGTCGTCGAACGCGTCCACGAGCTGGCGGAAGTCGAAACGCTCGATACGGTCGTTGAGGAGCTCGTTGCTCGAGTCCTGGCTGTACCCCTCCATCGCCTCGGCGACGACCTGGAGCGTCACCACCGACTGCTTGCCCTTGTACCAGTCGTCGAACACCAGGCGATCGCTGCCGCCCGTCTCGAGGATCAGATCCTTGCCGTCCTTGCGGAGGCGCAGGTCCTCGTAGCGGATGCCGCCCCCGAGACTGAGCACGCCGCTCTGGCACTCGCCCTCGATGCGGTCGACGCCGTCGCCCTTGTTGAAGGCGATCACGTCGTGCCCGCCGCCGAGCTCGAGCTCGTCGTTGCCGCGGCCGCCGGCGAAGAAGCCGGCGCTCGCGCCGCCTTCCATCTCGTCATTGCCGCGGCCGCCGTCGAAGACCGTGCTGCCGTCCTTGTCCTTGAGGTCGTCGTTGCCCTTGCCGCCCTGGAGAACGTCGATACCCGTGTCGCCGCGGAGCGAGTCGTTGCCCTTGCCGCCCTGGAGGAGGTCATTGCCGCCGCCCCCGGCCAGATCGTTGTTGCCCTTGTTGCCCTCGATCCAGTTCGCGGCCGAGTTGCCGGTGCCGTCGATTCCCTTGCTGCCGAGCAGATGCAGGGCCTCGACGTTCGCCGGCAGGATGTAGCTCGCCGAGCTGTAGACCGTGTCGTAGCCCTCGTTCGCGCGCTCGACGACCTGGTCGGTGCGGCGGCCGTGGCGACCGCGGCCGCGACCGCAGTCCCACCAGTGGCCGTGATCGTGGCGCCCGCGAGTGGCGTCGACGTAGTAGACGTCGTCGCCCTTGCCGCCGATCATCGTGTCGAAACCCTTGCGGCCGTCGATGGTGTCGTCGCCGTCGGTCCCGACCAGGTGGTCGTTGCGGTTGGTGCCGATGATGCGGCGGCCCGAGGGCGCCTCGTCGGCGCCCTGGATGGTGATGCCGAGCTGCGCGGTCGCTTCGAGCGCGTTCAGCCCGCCGTCGGTCATGCTGTAGTCGAAGGTTTCGGTGAGCGTTTCGCCCGCCTTGAGCGCCTGCACCGCGGCCAGACTCGAATCCAGCGAGTAGCTGTACGTGCCGTCGGCGTTCAGGGTGAGCTTGCCGTAGAGCCCCTGGCGCTCGCCCGCATTCTTGACGGAGAGCCCGGTCGCGCCATCCGGATCGCTGTCGTTGGCGAGGACGTTCCCGGTCACCGGGGCCGCCGAGTCTTCCGTGATGCTGGCGGAGTCGGCCTGGGCCGTAGGCGCCTGGTTTGCCAGCGCGACCTCGATCGCCGCCGCGTCGTACTCGACGGCGGTGCCGTTCACGTTGAACTGGATGAACTCGACCTGGGGCGTGAGCCCGCCGCCCAGGACCAGGCGGTCGTCCGTGCCCTTGATTCCGACCACCAGGTCGCTGTTGACGTCGCGCGTCAGGTACACGCTGGACGGGTCGATCCCGTCGGCCAGCAGCACGCGATCGACGCCGCCCGAGTCGGTCACGCTGTCGCTGCCGGTACCGGCCGCGAGGACGTAGGTATCGTTGCCCTCGCCGCCATCCAGTGTGTCATTTCCGGCTCCCCCGTCCAGCACGTCGTCTCCGGTGCCTCCGGCGAGGAAGTCCTGACCGTCACCTCCGAGCAGCGTGTCGTTGTCCCCGTCGCTATCCAGGTGGTCATCTCCGGCGCCGCCATCGACATGGTCGTCGCCCTGGAACCCGAAGATCGTGTCGTTTCCGGCGCCGCCCTCGAGCGTGTCGGGACCTTCCGTTCCGGTCAGGAAATCGTCGTTCTCGGTGCCTGTTGCCATCGTCGTTTTCCCCTGCCCTGCGTTGCGTACTCAACACGCCGACGGCTTCCGGTCACCCGTCCCGCCGCGGTCGTATTTCACACTCGCACCCTGTTGATCTGTTGGGCCTCTTCGCAGCCCCCGCCTACAAGGTCGGTCGTTACCCCTAGATAAGCAATTCCTCGGCCAGCCATCACCGCTCCCGTCCCGCCTCGTGAAACGCCTTCTGGACCGGGGACAGCAGGTACTCGAGCACCGTGCGCTCGCCGAGCTTGATCTCGGCGGTGACGTGCATTCCGGGCGTGAGCTCGTAGCGTCGGCCATCCGAGTCGAGGTGCTGCGCGTCGAGGTCGACGAGCGTCTTGTACGCGAGGCCGAGCGGACGCTGGAGCTCGCTCTTCGTGCCTGCCGCACCCGGAGTCTGCTCGGCTGCGTCGGCGCTCACCCGTGTCACGCGCCCGTCGAGCATTCCGTACTTCTGGAAGGTGAACGCGGTGAGCTTGACCTTCGTGACCTGCCCGGCGTGCACGAACCCGACGTCCTGGTTCGACACCCATACTTCGGCGCGCAGCTGCTCGTCGGCCGGCACCAGGGTCATGATGACGGTGACGTGCGAGACCTCCGTGCCCGGCGTGTGCGTCGCGAGATCCTTGTTGAACCCGTCCTGCGT
>JBOIFD010000185.1:0-6801 GCA_050741515.1 Burkholderiales bacterium | reverse complement strand
TCGGGCAGATCGTGATGAAGCCGATGCGGAACGTGTCGTTGAGGCCGTTGAACGCGCGGCCGGCGGCGCTCTTCATCACCAGCATCCGCGTCCGGTAGTAGGTGAACCAGTTCGCGAAGTTCTGCTCTTCGGCGGCGCCGATCGTGACCTTCGTCCAGTTGCCGGTCATATGCGCGTACTGCGGCGTGGCCGTGCTGTTCCGCTGGGCGTTCGGCGAGGACATGCACTCCGTGGCGGTCGGCCCGGACGCGGCGCCGGTCCACTGATAGTAGAAGGCGCGCTCGGTGCTGCTGTTCGTGGTGCCTTTGTAGCTGCTGTTCAGGTTCGTGGTGCCCCCGCTGCTGAGGTTGGACGGGTTGCCCGTGCTGCCCGAGTTGAGGAACCCGTCGTTGTCCGCCGCCGTGAAGCTCGAGGCGGGGAAATCGGTGCCGTCCGCCCGCTTCGGGACCAGGTACAGGGTGGCCGGGTTGTAGTAGATCGTGTTGCACCAGTGGCTGGCATACCCGACCCTGCCGTTCTGGCCGTTCATCTGATCGGGCATGAACTCGCTGTCCATACTGCCCGAGGCGTCGAGGATGAACAGCACGTTCGGCGGCACCGTCGTCGAGCCCGCGCTCGAGATCGGCCAGTTCGCGATCTCGGTTTGCGCCATCGCGTAGGGCGGCGTCGCGACGAAGCCGGCGAGCATGGCGGCCGCGATGAGCCGCTTGGCGAGCCCGCGCTGCGTCCGGCGTTCGATGGGAAGGTGCGTCATGACGATCTCCTGCAAGCTGGCAATGGCTCCGTCCTTTGGGCTCAATACACCATGGTCTGCACGTAGCTGACCGTGTTCTTCGGGCCCGCGATCCGGGCCGTGACGCGGTAGTACACCTGCGAGGTCCCCACGAGCGCGGGTGTGCCGGCTTCCTTCGGCCCGCCCTTGCCCGGATCGGAGATCGTCACGCATTCCTGCTTCGGCGGGGCGCCGGTCCCGCTGATCGGTCCGGCGAGGGCGCACATGCGATGGACCACGTAGCTGATCCGGTTGCCGGCGGCGTCGGCGGCGAAGTTATTGACCTGCTTCGCTTTGGCCGCGCTTTCCCAGTTGGCCTTGCCCCACAGGAGCGGGTCGAAGGCCGTGTCCCAGGTCGAGTAGTAGCCCACCGCCGCATTCGTCGCCTCGAGCGGGAGCGGGCCCTGGGTGTTGAGCCAGGCGCGGGCGGATTCGAGGCCGAGGTCGCCGGCGACGGTAGCGTTCTGCCGGAAGGCGAGGTTCCCGGCGGTCAGGATCGCGCTGCCGGACGCGCGCATCGTCGCGATGCCGGCGAGCATCATCGCCACGAGCACGATGAGCGCGATGAAGACCACGACGCCGCGCTGCGACTTGGGCCGCGCGCCGTGGTGCCGCATCCGGGCGAGTGCCAAGGCTCGAGCCTGCTTCATGGTGCGGTCCCCCAGATCAGGTTCCGGAGCGGAATCACGGTCTCGTAGACGCTGTAGCGGTAGCGCCGCCAGTTGTTCGGGCTGGGGGGGTCTTCGGCGCAGCCGCCGAAGGCGTCGGCCGCCCCATCCTCGACGTTGGTCATCACGAAGCTGGTGAGCGCGAGCGCGCCGCCCGCCCCGCTCGTCCACTGCGGGTTCGGGCTGCAGGCGGTCCTGTCCCACTGCGCGCTGCGCGCGAGCAGCGCGACCCGGATGGCCCGCACGCAGCGCCAGCTCTTGGACGGGTTCTCGCCGCAGGGGTTGAGCGGATCTCCGGGGGTCACGCTGTTGTCCGGCGGCGTCACCGTCCACTCGTTCGCGTCGATCAGCTGGTTGTTGTTCCGGTCGATCCCGTACTCGGCCTGCAGGTTGACGATGCCGTCCGCCGCCTCGACCGTCGGGATGCCGCCGAAGAGGGTCTCGGACACCATGAGCCGGTTGGGGTTCGGCTCGGTCGGAAGGGTGACCCGCCACTCCACCCGGCGCGGCTGCTTGCCGAGGTTGAACACGAACCCGGCGGTGGGGGTGAAGACGGACGCCGGCCAGGCCGCGTCCTTGTTGTAGCGTGGCGACGGCGTCGCTTGCACCGGCAGCGTGTCCGCCGGAGGTCCGGGGTTGAGGGTGTAGGCGAGCTTGTGGCCGACATCGTTCGCCGGCGCCGTCGGCCGATCGGTCACCTGGATGAGCGCGCACTCCGTCGCCGGTCCCGGCGTCGTGCCGGGATCGGCCGTGAGGATCAGCAGGTCGCCGTAGTCGAGACCGCCGCGCCCCCCGGTCATGCTCTTGTCCGCCCCGCTCGCGGTCCACGACCGGGTGGCGACGAACTGGCTCGAGTGGCCCCACAACACCCGGATGGTGTCGGGCGCGCCGGCTGCACCCTGCACGATCTCCACGGGGTACAGGCGGAAAGTGAAGTTGAGCCTGGCCGGGATCGGCGGGACGGCCGCCCCGTCGCCGCGGTCGGACGCCTGGACCAGGCACCCCATCTGTTTCGTCGTGGCGCCGCCGAAGCCGTAGCCGCCGAGCTGCACGTCGCGCTGCAGCGAGTACAGCGCGATCGCGCCGGCGCTCTGCGCATCGCTGCCCTGGACGGTCGTGCGCTTGCGGCCCTCCGTGACCGCGAGCACCTGGAAGATCACGACGATCCCGATCAACCCGATCAGCAATCCGACCAGGATTTCGACCAGGCTCATGCCGCGCTCGCGTTGCCGCGCCGGATGTCTCGTGTTGGGTTTCGCCATCGTTCGCTCCGCGCGCTAGTTGACGTACGCGACCACGGTATGGCGACGAGGCGCCGGGTCGCCCGGCGCGCGCCAGCACATGGTGATCGTGACGCGGTTGTTGACCCCGGTGTCGATCTCGATCTGCTGCATCGCGGCGGTGGCGCCCGGGAGCAGCGGTGCCCCGCTCGGGCCGCCGCCGTTCAGGTGGTTCAGCCAGGCCGTGACGGCCGGATTCGCCGCGGCCTGGCCGCTGAAGTTGCAGTCTGCCGGCACCCCGGTCGTCTGATGCTCGAACGTGAGCAGCGAGGCCTGGACGGTCCCGGTATTGCTGCGGTCCACGTTCACCCACATCTGGGAGAGGACCTGGTTTCCCGCGTTCACTGCCTCGATCCGGTACTGGGCGTCGGCCACCGCGTTCACCGAGGCGGCCTGCATCGCGACCATGGCCAGGATGCCGAGCGAGAAGATGAGGATCCCGATCAGCGCCTCGAGCAGGGCCATGCCCGACTGATAGGTTTTCATGGCAATCATGGCTCGCTCCTCAGCAGGCGCGCGTATCGTTCGGGTTGGCCACGGCATCGACGCTCGGGTCGCACATGCGCACCCGCCCGCCGGGCGTGACGATGACCTGCAGGCAGCGCATGTCCCCGCCGTCGGCCTTGCACGCCCCGGCGGCCGCCGGCTTCACGTCGAACGCGGTCACGCCGGCCACGTTCGTCCGCCCCAGGGGGTCGAACCGGATCGTGCCGGTCGCCGGCAGGTTGGACGCGGTGATCCGGGCGTAGAGGGCGGCCGGATCGGCCACGCCGCTGCCCTCCAGGCCGCTGTGCGCGTCGACGAAATCGATGGGGACGCTGGCCACGTCGAGGACGCGGGCGGCCCACCCCGGACCGATCGCGTTGGTGGTGAAGGCCGCAAAGTTCGTGTCGGGCGGGTCGGCGGTGAGGATGAACTCCACCGTCTGGTTGCGTTTCAGCGCCTCGGCGCGCGCCGTCTGCAGCCCGGCGAGGATCGACTCGCCCGCGTTGCGCAGCTTCGAGTTCTGCAGCATCGTCGTGAAGCCGGGGAGCGCGAGCATGAGGACGAGCGCGAACAGCACGATCCCGATCATCAGCTCGATGAGCGTGAAGCCGCGGCGGCGGGCGCTCAACATACGCCGCCCTTCTTGACGACCCAGCAAGTCGTGTTGCTGGACCAGCCGCTCAGGCCGGTGACCGTGGAGCTGCGGGCGTTCGCCTGGTCGATCACGTACGCGAACGCCCCCATCCCTTCGGCGCCGACCCCCGTCGCGGTGACGGTGTAGGTCCCGACGCCGAGGTTGCTGCAGAGATAGGTGAACTGCTTCTTGCCCTGGGCGAGGACCGCGGCGTTGCAGGGCATGGTGGCCGCATCCGAGCCGACGTAGGTCCGGTTGTCGAGAAAGAACTGCTCCATCTTCGTCCGGGTGTCGGAGAGCGTCGAGATCGCCTCGGCGATCTTGCCGCGCCGGATGTAATCGGTGTACGCGGGGTACCCGATGGTCGCGAGGATGCCGATGATCACGACTACGACCATCACCTCGAGCAACGTGAAGCCAGCGTTTCTGTGCATGTCGAACTCCCTTGCAAGGTGAGTGCATCCTAGGAAAGGGCCGCGGCGGGCTCAACGGGCGGCCGACCGCCGGACGGTTTGCCGCGACGAGCGGCGCGGGCGCGCGGGAAAAGCGGCACAACGTCACGCCTGGCTGCGCCGGGGCGCCCCGCCGGCCCTCCGGTCGGGCAGATTAGACAGAGTTCAAACGATGCGCTACCATAAATCGATGCAATTTCAGCCGATTACGCGCGAGGCCCTGGCCGAGCGGTTGCGCCGCCACCGGATCACGCCGACGCACCAGCGCATCGAGATCGCCTACGCGCTGTTCGAGCGCGGCGAGCACCTGTCCGCCGACCAGATCCTCGCGCTGGTGAACGCGCGGCACGCCGAGACCTCCAAGGCGACGGTGTACAACACGCTCAAGCTCTTCCTCGAGCGCGGACTGATCCGCGAGCTGATCGTCGATCCGGACCGCGTGTTCTACGACCCGAACACGGCACCGCACCATCACTTCTACGACGTCGTCACCGGCGAGCTGACCGACATTCCGGCCGCGGGGGTGAAGGTCGAAGGGCTGCCGCCGCTGCCGCCCGGCACCGTCGCCGACGGCGTCGACGTGATCGTCCGCACGCGTCCCGAGCCCGCGCGCGGCTAGAGCGGCGGCGCGAGTCGCCGCTGGTACAATCCGCCGCGTCCCCGCTGGCGTAGCTCAGCTGGTAGAGCAGGGCATTCGTAATGCTCAGGTCGGGGGTTCGAGTCCCTCCGCCAGCACCGAGAGTCAAGCGCGTAGAGGAACCTCTCCGGGCCGTGTGACAAGCGGCGCGTGAGCCAGCCAGGATGGACGACCGTTCGGGTGGCTAGCTCGAAGACCGTCATGCGCGAGCGAGAGTCCCAGGGCCGGCCTGGTACATTCCACGCCGGCTGCAATCAGCGGCCCGAGCGAGGACGCGAATGCCCCCGCAATCCGGTTTCACGACCTTCGAGACCCTGCCTTCCGGGGGCCGAGTACACGTCATCGGCGCAGGACCGGTGGGTCTCCTGCTGACGGCATTGCTCCAGTCGATCGAAGGGCTGTCCGTGCGCCTCTATGAGAAGCGACGCGAGTACACGCGTACCCGGATGGTCCAGCTCGCAGCGTATCTCGTGGCGGATTCAGTGGCGAGCTACTGTGCCGATCACATCGATGGCGAGAGCGTCGGGGCCGTCTTCGATCCCACCGGAGCTCGACGAGGGCCTCGCGATCAGGCAGTCCATTCCTTCGGACCTGAGGGCACTTCTTCAGGCATGGGCACTGGGGTTCTGCCCGCTCAACGCCATCGAGCGCGCCCTCAGCGATCTGATCGACGCGCGCCGGTCGAATCCGGTGCAGCGCACCGCGGGCGTCGTAACGGCGCAGGACGCGATCGCGATGCTCGAGCCGGGAGACATCCTGATCGACTGCACGGGGAGAAACTCGCTGCTTCGCGATCACCTGGCGCGCGGCTCCGGCGGAGCGGATGGCGGTGCGAACACGCTCAACATCCGGCTCGAGTACGCGCTCGTCATCACCTTCCTGTACGGCCAGACGTACGCCTGCAACGAGTATTGCAAGTACTACAAGAACATCGAGAACCCGCGCTACAAGTTCATACCGGCGGTCCACCGCACCTACTACGACGGCAGCGTCAGCCACGTGACCGGCATCGTCAACATCAGCGCCGCGGAGTACGAGGCGATGCCGCCGCAGTTCGACGGCCGGTGGCTTCGCAGCAACGCTCCCGGCGTCGCCCAGTCGATGGACCGTTTCATCGACAAGATCAAGCAGGAGACTCACGGCGAGATACTCGGCGACCTGGAGATCATCCGGATACCCCTGAATCTGTACCGGGCTCGCAATGCGACCAGCCGGCAGTGGCGTACAGCGGGGCCCGGCGATCACCCGTTCGCCAGCTCGCCGGTGTTCCTGCTCGGCGATTCGGCCATCGGCTCGCCGTACTTTCAGTCGATTTCGCTGGGTTTCGAGTGCGCGATGTTCCTGGCGGGACTCATCGCGCGGCGTGACCTGCCGCTTAGAGACCTGTTCGAGCGCTACGAGCTGCACATCTACAAGCAGTGGCTGCGCGTCTACATGCGCAGCAAGATGATCAAGCACAACAAGGATCTGTTCGAGACCATCGATGACCCGCTCGCGCTCCTGAGCAAGCTGCACATTTACTAGCGGGCTTCGTCCGGCTTTCAGTCAGGTTTTCTGTCGGCCGGTATCGGTTCGGGACGCTGGCCTCCCCGCGGGGCGGCAAGCGCGGGGGTGCGCAGGTCATCTACCACCGCCCAGGTGGAGGGCGCACAGAATTCGTGATGCTCGGGTCGGGGGGTTCAAGTCCCTCCGCCAGCGCCCGCGCCTTCCCGCAAGCTTCCGGGCCTTCCGCTGGACCCCACAGCGGCGTTGTCGGCTTCGCGACGCGAGCGCCGGCCGGCCGGCCACCGGCCGGGGCCGGAACGAGAAACTTCGCACGGCCGCGCCGTCCGGCGCGGCATAGTTCACGCCCCCCGGGCCACTGGCGCAGGC
>JBOIFD010000184.1:0-7210 GCA_050741515.1 Burkholderiales bacterium | reverse complement strand
CGCCGCGCCCGGGCCGCAGCCGAAGAGGTACCTGAGCGCCTGGCTCGTGCCGCTGCCGAGCAGCCCGGCGAGCCCGACGACCTCGCGGCGGTGCAGGCGGAGGCCTTCGGGGTCGCCGGGCAGGGGCCCCGCGAGCAGCGCCTCCCCGCGTTCGCTGGAGGCCCTGACGCCGCCCTGGGCCAGCGCGCCGCCGGTCATCAGCTCGACGAGGCGCGGCACGGCGAGCTCGCCGCGCGCGAGCGTCGCCACCACGCGTCCGTCGCGCACTACCGTGCAGCGGTCCGCGATCGCCACGATCTCGTCAAGGCGGTGCGACACATAGGCGATTGCCGTCCCCTGCGCCTTGAGCGTGGCGATGAGCCCGAACAGCCGCTCGACCTCCGCGTGCTCGAGCGCCGCGGTGGGCTCGTCGAGGATCAGCACCCGGGCCTTCCGCGACACCGCGCGCGCGATCGCGATCAGCTGCCGCTCGGCATGGGACAGCGCGCCGGCCGGACGCTCGAGGTCGGGATGGAAGTTCAGGGCGGCGAGCGCAGCGCGGGCCGACTCGAGCATCGCCCGGCGGTCGACGACCGGCAGGAACCCCGCGGCCCGGGCAGCGGGGAGGTGACCGAGCATCACGTTCTCGGCGACCGACAGCGCGGGCGCGATGTGCAGCTCCTGCTGGATGACCGCGATGCCGCGCCGGTACGCGTCGCTCGGCCCCTTCAGGCGGAGCGCCGCGCCGCCCATCCGCACCGCGCCCGAATCGGCCTGGTGCACGCCGCCGAGGATCTTCAGCAGCGTCGACTTGCCGGCGCCGTTCTCCCCGACCAGGCCGTGCACCTCGCCGGGGGCGAGGGCGAACGACGCCTCGTCGAGCGCCCGCGTCGCGCCGAAGCGCTTGGAGACGCCCTCCGCCGCCAGGATGGGTTCGGTCATCGCGCGACGCGCGCGACCTTCATCCCCGGATCGGCGATCCGGCCCTGGTCGATGACCACGCGGCCGTCGAGAGCGACGGTGCAGTCGCGCATCGGCACGTCGTAGTGGCCCCGGGTGTCGCGCTTGCCGCCGCCCTGGGTGTTCGGGCCGGTCGAGAACAGGAAGTTGCCCGGGAACGTGCGCGCGGCGGCGCGATGGCGCTCCGGCTCGTCGCCGTTCAGGGCGATGCCGTACCACAGCGCCTGCGGGTTGAGGCCCCAGCCCAGGTGCGACACCGCGTACGGCTCGCGGTCCCGGTCGCTCTTCTTGCCGTCCTCCAGCCAGTCGCGCATCAGCTTGGCGTCGAGCCCGCCGTCGATCCGGGCGACGTGCCCGTCGCGAATCTCGAGCCGGACCGGATCGACCACGTAGCGGCAGTACGGCAGGATCACGATGTCGCCGGGCTGGAAGACGACCGTCCCGTTGGCGCTGCCCTCGTTCGGGAAGGTGTGGATGTGCCCGCCGCCCCAGTGGTCGAAGTGCCCGCGCTCGTCCGCGTAGCCCCACTGGGTCATCACTGGATACTCGCCGCGCTCGTACACGAGGTCGGTACCGGCGCTGCTCGTCACGCGCACCTTCCTGGTCTCGCGATAAAGGCTCTCCGCATGCTTGCACGCTTCCTTCAGCCCGGGCGGCGACATGAGCTGATCGAGATCGTCCGGCGCGTCGATGATCATGAGCACCCGGGTGCCGCCGCCGGTGACCTGCTTCAGCCACTTCGTGAACAGCGGGACGTGGAAGATCACGAGCAGGTCGGCGGCCGCCACCGCCTCGAGCGTGCCCTTGCACTTGCCGATCGTCGCCACCCCGACCCTGGTCCACGACGGGATCGAGTTCACGCACAGCTCGTAGACGTCGGCGCCGAGCTCGTCGGCCGCAGCGAACGCCGCCTGGACGTACTCGCGCCGCGTGCCGAGGTCGCTGACGACGGCGACCGTCTCGCCCGGTGTCACCTTGCACAGCTCGAACTGCTTGCGGTAGAGCATGGCGAGCCTGGCCGGGTTGACCTCCTGGACGCGGAGCGCGGCGTGGGTGTTCATGGGAGCCTCCGGGACGACTGCGCTATTCTAGGCGAGGTCCCCCGCACCGGAGGCTGCCATGCCCGCCGAGATCACCATCTACAACCCCGACAGCCTCGGCAAGCCCCTGGGGCAGTACTCGCAGATCACGCGGGTGAAGAACCCCGCCGAGTGGCTCTTCGTCGCCGGCCAGCTCGCCACCGACCAGGCCGGCAACGTCGTCGGCGCCGAGCACTTCGACGCGCAGTGCGCGCAGGTGTTCAAGAACATCGGCGCGGCGCTCGCTTCGGCCGGCGCCGGCTGGAAGAACGTCGTCCAGTTCACGACCTACCTCGTGCACTCGCAGGACATCCCGAAGTTCATGGCCTACCGCAAGCGCGAGTTCCCGGTGCTGTTCCCGGACGGGAAGTACCCGCCGAACACGCTGCTGATGATCGATCGGCTGGTCGGTGAGCCGTTCCTGGTCGAGGTGCAGGCGGTCGCGGCGTTGTAGCGCCCGCGGCGACGGGGGAGGGGACCCATGGCCGAGCTGAACCGCCTGTCCGCGACCGCGCTCGCCGCCCGGCTCCAGGCGCGCCAGGTGCGCGCGATCGACGTGGTCGACGACTGCCTGGCGCGCATCACCGCTCGCGACCCCGCGATCCACGCGTGGGCGTTCCTCGAGCCGGAGCGCGCCCGCGGGCAGGCCCACGTGCTCGACGCGGGGCCGATCCGGGGGCCGCTCCACGGGCTGCCGATCGGCGTGAAGGACATCATGGACACGGCGGACATGCCGACCGCCTACGGCTCGCCGATCTACACCTGGCATCGGCCGGCCTGGGACGCCGCGTGCGTCGCCGCCGCCCGGGCGGCGGGCGCGGTGATGCTCGGCAAGACCGTCACCACCGAGTTCGCGGCGTACAACCCGGCCGGCACCGTCAATCCGCGCGATTTCGCCCACACGCCGGGCGGCTCCTCCAGCGGGTCGGCAGCCGCGGTCGCCGACGAGATGGTCCCCCTCGCGTTCGGCTCGCAGACGGTCGGCTCGATCATCCGCCCGGCGAGCTTCTGCGGCGTGGTCGGCTACAAGCCGAGCTTCGGGACGCTGAGCCGCGCGGGCGTGAAGCCGCTCGCCGAGAGCCTCGACACCGTCGGCGCCATCGCGCGCACGGTCGAGGACGCGGCGCTGCTCGTCGGCGCGCTCACCGGGCGCGCCGACCTCCTGTCGCTGCCGCAGGCCTCCAGGCTGCGGCTCGGCCTGTGTCGCACCCACGACTGGAACCAGACCCGGCCCGAGGTGGGCGAGGCCATGCAGGCCGCGGCCCGCACGCTGTCGGGCGCCGGTGCCGGGGTGAGCCAGGTCGAGCTGCCGCAGGATTTCGCCGCGCTCGGCGACGCGCACGGCGACATCCTCGGCTACGAGATCGCGCGCAACCTCGCGCACGAGTTCGCCGTCCATGGCGCGCGGCTCAGCACGCGGTTGCGGGAGCTGCTGGAGGCGAGCCGCCAGGTGACGCCCGAGCGCTACGACCGCGCGCGCGTCCTCGCCCGCGCCTGCCGGATGGCGTTCTCGAGCGCGATCGACGAGTGCCACGTGCTGCTCGCGCCGAGCACGACCGGCGAGGCCCCCGAGGGCCTGGACTCCACGGGCAACCCGGTGATGAACCGCGTCTGGACGCTGCTGCACGTGCCGTGCGTGACGGTCCCGGTCGCGCGCGGTTCGAGCGGCCTGCCGGTCGGGCTGCAGGTGATCGGCCGCTTCGCGGACGACGCGCGCACGCTCGCCGCGGCGCGCTGGGTCCACGAGCGGATGAGCACTTGAGGGCACTCCCCCAGCCTCGCCGAAGAGATCGGGCGGCTGGCAGCACGACACCTCGGCGGGGGAGGCTTACCCGAACCGCTCGCGCGCGAGTCGTGCGCCCGCCCCGAGCGCCTCGAGCTTGCGCATCGCCACCACCCGGTCCATCGGCGCCATGCCGCAGTTCGTGCACGGCTGGATGCGCTCCTTCGGCACGTGCTTCATCGCCTCGGCGATGACCGCCACGACCTCCTCCGGCGTCTCCACCTTGTCGGCCGCGACGTCGATGACGCCGACGAGCACGTCCTTGCCCGCGAGCAGCCGCAGCAGGCTCGCCGGCACGTGGGAATTCGCGCACTCGACCGAGACCTGGTCGATGCGGCTCTTCGCGAGCGCGGGAAAAATCGCCTCGTACTGCCGCCATTCGCTCCCGAGCGTCTGCTTCCAGTCGACGTTCGCCTTGATGCCGTAGCCGTAGCAGATGTGCACGGCGGTCTTGCACTTCAGCCCGTCGATCGCGCGATGCAGCGCGTCGACGCCCCAGCGCTTCACGTCGTCCATGTAGACGTTGAACGCCGGCTCGTCGAACTGGATCGCATCGACGCCGTCCGCTTCGAGCGCGCGCGCCTCCTGGTTGAGGCAGTCGGCGAATGCCATGGCCATCTTCACCCGGTCGCCGTAGTGGGAGTCGGCGATCGTGTCGACGATCGTCATCGGACCGGGGAGCGTGAACTTCAGCTGCCGCCCGGTGTGCGCCCGGGCGAAGCGCGCTTCGGCCTCGTGCACCCGGCCTTTCAACCGCAGGGGGGCGACGACGGTCGGCACGAGCGCCTTGTAGCGGTTGTTGCGGATGCCGAGCTCGACCTTGCGCGCGAAGTCGATCCCGTCGACCGCCTCGAGGAAGCCGTGGACGAAGTGCTGGCGCGACTGCTCGCCCTCGCTCACGATGTCGATGCCCGCGTCCTCCTGCGCCTTGATCCACAGGCGCGTCGCGTCGCGCTTCGCCTCGGCGAGCGCCTCGCCCTCGAGCTTCCAGCGCGGCCAGAGCTTGTGCGTTTCGGCGAGCCAGGCGGGCTTCGGCAGGCTGCCGGCGATGGTGGTCGGGAACAGCATCACACCCACGCCTGGAGCACGTACTCGTACGGCGCCTGCGCGTTCATCATGTCCACGCGCTGGAGCTTGATCCTGAACCCGTCCTTCGTCCGCCTCAGGTGGTGGCGGTACGCGCCGGCGAAGTGCCGCAGCTCGTCGCGCCGGAGCTCGACCATGTGGAAGCGCGAGCGCACGTGCACCTCGCCCGACCTCGGGTCGACCTTCTCGACGACGACGTTCGAGACGACGTGGTTCGTGCCCCACTCGGGCGCCTGGGACCACGCGCGGGGGTGCGTGACCCGCTTCATGCGGACCGTCATCAGGTCGCGGTCCTCGGCGAAGATCGCCGGCATGCCGTCCCAGGTCGTGTAGTGCGGGGCCGGCGGCATCCAGTACATGCCGTCGGGAGCGAAGAGATCGATGAACGCCTGCCACTGTTTGTTGTCCAGCGCCTCCGCCTGGCGGTAGAGGAGCTGCTCGACCTCGCGCTGCAGGTCCTGGGACGCGCCATTGGGCCGCTTCGCCGCCGGGGCCGTCTGCTTCGCCGCGGTCCGTTTCGCGACCGCCCGCTTCGCTTTCCGCGCCGCCATGGTCAGCCCCCCGCGGTCATGTACTCGAGCCACGCGCGGAACTGCGCGCGCATCGGCATCTCGCTGCAGCCGCTCGAGGACTTCATGACGTCGCCCTCGATCCTGTCGCGGCCGTAATCGCGGTGGAAGCTCACCCAGTCGCCGCCGCGCGACGCGAGCCCCCACTGGCCCTTCTGCCAGTTCTCGAGGTCGTCGGCGTTCACCAGCGTCGCCGGCGAGTTGACGAGGTTGTAGTACCAGAGCGAGCGCCGGTAGATCGGCTCGGGGACGCCCTTGAGACGGAAGTGCCAGATCTCGGAGAGCGTCCGGTCGGGCGCGAGCGGCCGGATCGCGCGCAGCTGCTGCAGCGGCGATTGCACCGAGAGGCACGGATAGACGAGCGTGTGGTGGATGTTGCGCGAGAGGTACTCGTCCTTCTTCTGCTCGCCGTAGGCCTTGGCGAGGACCCGCTCGTACTCGAGGGTGTCCGGATCCTGCGGCCGCAGGCCCATGTAGCCGCCGAGGATCGTGTGGCCGTACGGATAGCCGAAGGTCTCGAGGCTGTCCCACTTCTCGAACGGGATCACGAACGCCGAGAGCATGTGGTAGTGGAGCGGCTTCTCGCCGGTGCGGCGCTGGATCTGGAACTCCACGTCCGCGGCGGCGCGGCCGGTCGACTCGTGGGTGACCGAGGGGTGGACCGCGTCGAGCTGGTTCTCCATGAAGAACTTCCAGTTGGAGCGCTGGATCACGCGGTAGCAGTTCATCACCACCTCGACCTCGCCCTCGGGCGAGCGGTCGCAGATGTCGTCGAAGGCGATCTTCGCCGGCCCCAGCCATTCGACGAGCGAGGGTCCCTGCTCGGCGAGGTTCGCGAACACGAATCCGCGATAGGACTCGACGCGCGGGGCGCGCTGCATGTTGCAGTCGTGGCTCGCGAAGGTGGTTCCTTCGTACCCGCGCGCGAGCGGAACCGACTCGATGGTGCCGTCGTAGTGGTAGCGCCAGGAGTGGTACGAGCAGGTGAGCGCGTCGCCGGCGTTGCCGTAACGCGCGCCGAAGATCTGCGTGCCGCGGTGCGGGCAGCGGTTGTAGAGCACGTGGATCTTCCCGCCGTGCCCGCGGATCAGCGCCAGCGGCTGGCGGCCGATCTGGAACGTCCAGAAGTCGCCCGGCTTCTTCACCTGCGACTCGTGGCCGGCGTAGATCCAGCACTTCTCGAAGATGTTCGCGAGCTCGAGCTCGAAGATGTCCGGGTCGGTGTAGCAGAGCCGGTGGACGCGGTCGGGCTCGACCAGCGCCTTGAGGTTGGGAATGCGCTCGTGCAGCACGTCTGCCTCCAGGATCGGGGATTGCCGGGTGCGGGGAACGGTCAGGAGTCCGGAACATAGCGCCCCGCGCCGGCGGGATCAAGTCCGCACCGCGCGTTGTACGATCACGCACTCGCGGGAGGGCCGGGGCCATGAGCAACGTGCGGTTCGACTTCGCCGGCACGGTCGCGCCCGTCGCCGGGGGCGGGTCGCTGCGCGGCGGCGCGGCGTGACCGCTCGCGGATCGAAGCCGGCCGCGATGCAGACACGCGTCCCCTGGATCCTGCCGGTCATCATTTTTTCCCAGTTCGCCGGCACCGCGCTGTGGTTCGCGGGCAACGCGGTGCTCGGCGACTTGCAGCGGGAATGGGGTCTCCCAGCCGAGGCGCTGGGCTACGTCACTTCCGCGGTGCAGCTCGGCTTCATCGCCGGGACGCTGGCGTTCGCGTTCTTCGCCGTGTCCGACCGGTTCTCGCCGCGGAT
>JBOIFD010000183.1:0-16233 GCA_050741515.1 Burkholderiales bacterium | reverse complement strand
ACCTCCTCGCGTCCGACGGCGGCGAAGAGCTCGTCGGCGGCGGCGAACCCGAGCCGTTCGGCCAGCGTCTCCAGCTTGACGCTCGTCGCGCCCTCGCGCGCGAGCTCCCGCTCGACGGCCGCGCGTCCCGAGGCGATGGTCCGCGTGAGCTCCTCGCTGTTGAACCACTGCCGGACCTTGTGCCGCGCCCGCGAGCTGGCGAGGTAGCCGAGCTGCGCGTTCAGCCAGTCGCGGGAGGGCCCGCCCGCTTTCGCGGTGACGACCTCGACCCGCTGCCCGTTCTCGAGCCGATAGTCGAGCGGGACCATCGCGCCGTCGACCTTCGCGCCGCGGCAGCGGTGTCCGAGGTCGGTGTGCAGCGCGTAGGCGAAGTCGATCGGCGTGGCGCCGCGGGGCAGGTCGATCACCCGCCCCTGTGGCGTCAGCACGTACACGGTCTCGTCCAGGGCCGCGCGCTTGGACCGCTCGACCCACTCCGCGGCGTCCACGATCTCGTCGCGCCACGCGAGCACCTGCCGCAGCCAGGCGATCTTGTCGTCGAACGCCTCGCCCTTCCCGCGGCGGCCCTCCTTGTAGCGCCAGTGCGCCGCGACGCCCAGCTCGGCGTGGCGGTGCATGTCGTGGGTCCTGATCTGCACTTCCAGCGCGCGGCCGTCGGCACCGACGACTGCGGTGTGCAGCGACCGGTAGCTGTTGCCTTTCGGCCGCGAGATGTAGTCGTCGAACTCCCGCGGGATCGGCTGCCACAGGTCGTGCGCGATGCCGAGCGCCGTGTAGCAGTCCTTGACCGTGTCGACGAGGACGCGCAGCCCGCGCACGTCGTGGAGCTCCGCGAACTCGAGCCCCTTCTCGCGCATCTTGCTGTAGATGCTGTAGATGTGCTTCGGTCGGCCCGTGACCTCGGCCGCGATTCCCGCCGCGGCGATCGCTCGCGACAGGGTCACGGTCGCCGCGGCGATGAACGATTCCCGCTCGTCGCGGCGCTCGTCGAGCTGGTGCGCGATCCGGTCGTAGAGCTCGGGCTCGAGGAACCGGAACGACAGATCCTCGAGCTCCCACTTCAGCTGCCAGACGCCGAGCCGGTTCGCGAGCGGCGCGTAGATGTCGAGCGTCTCGCGCGCCAGCTCGCGTCGCGTCTCCGCGGGGGCGCGGGCGAGAAACCGCAGCGTCTGGGTGCGGCTGGCGAGCCGGATCAGCACCACCCGGATGTCCTCGACCATCGCGAGCAGCATCTTGCGCAGGATCTCCGCCTGCGACTGCTTCCCCTTCTCCTCGCTCGCGGCGAGCCCGCGCGTGACGACGCGCATGCGGTTCAGCTTCGCGACCCCGCTCACGAGCGCCGCCACCGCAGCGTCGACCCGTTCGGCGAGCTGCTCGTCGGCGTTCGGCAGGTATTCCGGCGCGGCGAAGAGCAACCCGGCCGCGCGAGTCGCGGCATCGACGCGGAGCTGAGCGAGATTGCCGGCGAGGCCGTACGCGTGGTCG
Organism: Burkholderiales bacterium; assembly: GCA_050741515.1. Classification (GTDB taxonomy): domain Bacteria; phylum Pseudomonadota; class Gammaproteobacteria; order Burkholderiales; family SG8-39; genus DATEDA01. The sequence continues at coordinate 14,748 of JBOIFD010000183.1, read as the reverse complement.
AGCGCAGGCTCCCCGGTCCCGAGCAGCTTGCCGTCGTAGAGCGGCGCGGCGAACGCCGCCGCGCGCTCGACGAACGCGCGATCGGCGGCAGCGAGGCCGGCAAGCGCCGGCTCGAGCTCGGGACGCGCCGTCGCGACGGCTTCGGACGGACGCTGGGTGACGGTGACCACGGCGGAAGTGCAATGCGGGGAGGCGGACAATGTTACCGGACGCCGCGCAGGGCGTCCGTCATAATCCGCCGGTTCCGCCCCGCTTCGACCGTCCCCGCATGTCGCTGTTCCGCACCTGGCGCCGCCGGCGCATCCTCAAGCGCGCCCGGATCGACGACGCCCTCTGGCGGCGCGTTACCGGCCGGCTCCCGTTCCTCGGCGGGATGAGCGCGGCGGAGCTCGCACGCCTGCGGGCGCTGGCGTTGCTGTTCCTGCACGAGAAGCAGATGCACGGCGCCGGCGGCCTCGAGCTCAGCGACGAGATCCGTCTCGCAATCGCGGTGCAGGCGGTGCTGCCGGTGCTGAACCTCGGGCTCGACTTCTACGACGGCTGGGTCGGGGTCGTCGTGTACCCGGGCGAGTTCCGCGTCCGGCGGCAGGAGCTCGACGAGGACGGGGTCATGCACGAGTGGGAGGACGACCTGTCGGGCGAGGCCTGGCCGGGCGGGCCGGTGCTGCTGTCCTGGGAGGACATCACGCTCGGCGTGGCGGCGCCCGAGGAGGGCGGCGAGCCCGGCTACAACGTCGTCATCCACGAGTTCGCCCACAAGATCGACATGCTGACCGGCGAAGCGGACGGCATCCCTCGTCCCCACGCCGACATGGATGCCGGCGCATGGCAGCGGACGCTGGAGTCGGCCTATGCGCGCCTGGTCGGGATGGTCGAGCGCGAGGTCGAGACGCTGCTCGACCCCTACGCGGCCGAGCATCCGGCCGAGTTCTTCGCCGTGGCGAGCGAGACCTTCTTTACCGACCCGCACTCGCTGAAGGAGGAGTTCCCCGGGCTGTACGGGCAGCTGAAGCTCTTCTATCGCCAGGACCCGGCGGCGCGGCGGCCGTCGCCGGAGAGCCACGCTCGTCGCTAGGCGCGAGCGCCCGCCGACGACGGCGATCGGACCGCCGCTAGCCGCGCAGCAGAAACTCGCGCACGACCGCGATCTGGTCGTCGTGCATCAGCGTCGGCGCGTGGCCGACGCCGGCGAACTCCACGGCCTCCGCGAGCGGGCCGGTCGTCTTCATCCGCTCGACGGTCGCGCGCGCAAGGAGGTCCGAGAGCTCGCCGCGGATGACCAGCGTCGGGCACCCGATTGCATCCCAGACCCTCCAGAGCTCGAGATCCTGGTGCGGGGCCTGCGCGTCGAACGGCACCGCGATCGCCGGATCGTAGTGCACGCGGAAGGTGCCGTCGGGCTGGCGCCGAACCACGTGCTCGGTGAGGAAGCGCCATTCGTCGTCCGTGTGCGGTCCGAACGGGGCGCTGACCGCGCGCACGTACCGCAGGGCGGCGTCGAAGTCGGGAAACGGCGGCGCCTTGCCGACGTAGGTCCCGATCCGGTCCAGGGCCTGCGCCATGACAAGCGGCCCGGCTTCGTTGAGCACCAGGCGGCGGATGGGCGTCTTGTCGAGCGACGCCAGCGCCATGCCGATGAGCCCGCCCATCGACGTGCCGACCCAATCGACCGTCGCGACGCCGAGGCGGGCGATGAGCGTCACCACGCTGTTGAGATAGGCCGGGGTCGCGTAGTCCATCGGGTTCCTGAGCCAGTCGCTCTCGCCGCGTCCCGGCATGTCCGGGCAGACGACGCGGTAGCGGTCCGCGAGCGAGCGCGCAAGCCGGTCGAAGTCGCGCGCACACCGGGTGAGTCCGTGAACGCACACGAGCACGCGCGGATTGCCGGGATCACCCCATTCGACGTAGGCGAGACGGTGCAGCCCCGACGGGCTGGCACAGAGGACGGCGTTGCGGCGAAGTGGCGAGGCGCTCAATGCCGCGCGGTCTGCAGCCAATGCCGCGCCACCAGCGCGGCGATCGCGGCCGCCTCGGGATCGGCGATCGCGAGCTCGAAGGCTCCGGTCGCGGTCTCGCGCAGGACCGTCTTGAGCTTCTCAGTGCGCACGTTGGCCGGATTGACCTTCCACTCGTACCGCTCGTAGCGCTGGCGCTCGACCGCGATCGCCTCGGGCGCGCCGTCCGCGAACCAGAGCCATTCGTCGGCGAAGTCGTTCGCGAACCGGTCGAGCTCGCCGAGCAGACGCTCGTCGACCGGCTCGCGCGGGTCGAGTTCCGCGTAGCGGACGCGGTCCCCCTCGATCGTCCAGCGCTCGGCCCACTCGGGCTCGACGCCGTCGGTCGCCGTGAGGACTTCCCCGGGACCGCGCTGCTCGACCCGGAACATCGCATGCTGGCTCGCAGTCAGCGCGTAGCCGATCCACTCGCCCTTGGCCCGGCGTCGGCACGCGACCGCGATCACGAGCGTGCCGTCCCGCTCGACCCGCAGCTCGCAGCTCGCTCGCGACCCGCCGGAGCCGGCCTCGGTCGACTGCTGCGTGAGCCGGCCCGCCTGGATCGTCGCGCGCCCGCTGGCGGCGCCGTCCGGGTGCTCCCATTCAACCTCGACCACCAGGTCGGGAAATTCGCCCGACGCGGTCACGAACGGCGGGTAAGGCACGCCGTCCGCCTTCAGGCGGTAGTCGAGCCTCCCGGGCGCGTGCAGCTCGCGGTAGGGCTCGCCGAAGTCGGCGTCGAGCAGCTCGTTGACCCGCTTGCGATAGGCGGCGAGGAGCGCCTCGTCGCCCGCGACGGTGATGGTGGCGCTGATCCTGCGGGCCATGCCAGAGTATAGCAATCGGGTTCCGCCGACCTCCGCACCACCCTGCGATGGTGCGCTAGACTAAAGCGCCCCCCGCGAGCGTCCGTGACTGCAACTCCCAAAGTGTTCTTCGACGAGATGCACGGCCTCACCGGCGAAGTGCAGCCGCACTATCGGCCGTACGCGGAGTGGGTCGAACAGCTCACGCCCGAGCAGTTGGCGCAGAAGCGGCAGGAGGCGGACGTGCTGTTCCAGCGGGTCGGGATCACGTTCGCGGTGTACGGCGAGGACGCGGGCGCCGAGCGCCTGATCCCGTTCGACATCATCCCGCGGATCATCCCGGCCGCGGACTGGCGCACCCTCGAACGCGGGCTCGCGCAGCGCGTGAAGGCGTTGAACCTGTTCCTGCGCGACATCTACAACGAGCAGTCGATCCTCAAGGACGGGATCATCCCGGCACGGAAGGTCCTCGAGAACGCGCAATATCGCTCCGTCATGCAGGGCCTGCGCGTCCCGGGCGGGACCTACGCGCACGTCGCCGGAGTGGACGTGGTGCGCGCGGGCGCGGGCGAGTTCTACGTGCTCGAGGACAATCTGCGGGTGCCCTCGGGCGTGTCGTACATGCTCGAGAACCGCAAGATGATGATGCGGCTCTTCCCCGAGGCCTTCGCGCGCAACGAGGTCGCGCCGATCGACCACTACCCGGACCTGCTGCTCGACACCCTCCGCCAGGTCGCGCCGGAAGGCGTGTCGGACCCGACCGTCGTGCTGCTCACGCCGGGGTCGTACAACTCCGCGTACTTCGAGCACACGTTTCTCGCCCAGCAGATGGGCATCGAGCTGGTCGAGGGCCAGGACCTCGTGGTGCGCGACCAGACGGTCTACATGCGCACCACCCGCGGGCCGAAGCGCGTCGACGTCATCCACCGGCGCATCGACGACGACTTCCTCGATCCGCAGGTGTTCCGCCCCGATTCGCTGCTCGGCGTGCCCGGGCTGTTCTCCGCCTACAAGGCCGGGCGCGTCACGCTCGCGAACGCGATCGGCACCGGGGTCGCCGACGACAAGTCGATGTATCCGCACGTTCCCGAGCTGATCCAGTACTACCTCGGCGAGAAACCGGTCCTGAACAACGTGCCGACCTGGCAGCTGCGGGAGCAGGCGGACCGGCACTACGTCCTCGAGCACCTGCAGGAGCTCGTGATCAAGGAGGTCCACGGCTCCGGCGGCTACGGGATGCTGGTCGGGCCGGCGTCGACGCTGGCCCAGCGCGCCGAGTTCCGCGAGCGCATCCTCGCCCACCCCGAGAAGTACATCGCCCAGCCGACGCTCACGCTGTCGACCTGCCCGACGTTCGTCGAGCAGGGCATGGCGCCGCGCCACATCGACCTCAGGCCGTTCGTGCTGTCGGGCAAGGAGGTGCGCACGGTTCCGGGCGGGCTCACCCGCGTCGCGCTGAAGGAGGGGTCGCTGGTCGTCAACTCGTCGCAGGGCGGCGGGACGAAGGACACCTGGGTGCTGGAACGATAGGCCCGCGCATGCTGAGCCGAACCGCCAACGACCTGTACTGGATGTCGCGCCACATGGAGCGCGCCGAGAACACCGCGCGCATGCTCGACGTCACCTACCGCATGTCGCTCCTGCCCTACCGGGTCATGGCGCCGGGCGAGAAGTGGGCCGAGCCGTGGGCGCTGCCGCTCATCACCACCGGTCATGCGACGAGCTACTACCAGCGCTACACCGAGCTCTCGCCGGAGAACGTGCTCCACTTCATGGTGCTCGACGCCTCCAACGCGTCGTCGATCTACTCCTCCCTGCAGACCGCGCGCGAGACCGCCCGGGCGCAGCGCGGCGCGATCACGATCGAGATGTGGGAAAGCCTCAACGAGACCTGGCTGCAGATGCGCGCCAAGAGCTTCGCCGACATCACCGCGCGCAGCATCTCCGAGTTCTTCGACTGGGTGAAGGACCGCTCGCACCTGTTCCGCGGGATCACGTTCGGCACCATGATCCGCGACGAGGGCTACCACTTCATCCGCATCGGCACCTTTCTCGAGCGCGCCGACAACACCGCCCGCATCCTCGACGTCAAGTACCACACGCTGCTGCCGAGCGTGCACGACGTCGGCGGCGCGGTCGACTACTACCAGTGGTCGGCGCTGCTGCGGTCGCTGTCGGCGTTCAGCTCCTACCGCCAGATCTACCGCGACGTGATCACGCCGCTGCGCGTCGCCGAGCTCCTGATTCTCCGCGACGACGTGCCGCGAAGCCTCCACGCGTGCATGAACGCGATCTACGAGATCCTGCAGGTGCTGTGCGACCGGGAACGGCTCGAGCCGGAGCGCCTCGCGGGCGAGATCCACGCCCGGCTCCACTACGGCAAGACCGAGCGGATCTTCGAGGTCGGCCTGCACGAGTATCTGATGCAGTTCCTCGACCAGACCGGCGCGCTCAACGTCGAGATCAACAAGCACTTCCTCGTTCCGACCTACCAGTGACCCGGCGCGGCCGGCGCGCCCGCTGCTAAAATCGCCGGCATGAGGATCCTGCGCGACGACGAGCGATGACCTACTGCGTGGGCGTGCTGCTCGACGCCGGCATGGTGTTCGCCTCCGACTCCCGGACCAACGCCGGCGTCGACCACGTGTCGAGCTTCCGGAAGATGACGGTGTACGACCGGCCGGGCGACCGCGTGGTCGTCATCCTCACCTCGGGCAACCTGTCGGTGACGCAGAACGCGATCAACCTCCTCGGGAGCAACGCCAGGCGCGGGGACGGCTCCCCGAACGTCTGGAACGCGCAGTCGCTGTTCGAGATCGCGACGCTGCTCGGCGACTGCCTGCGCGAGGTCAAGCGGCGCGATGCCGCCTACCTCACCCAGAACAACATCGACGCCAGCGCCAACTTCATCCTCGGCGGGCAGGTGAAGGGCGAGCCGCACCGCCTGTTCATGCTCTACCAGGAAGGCAATTTCATCGAGGCGACGCCGGACACGCCGTTCTTCCAGGTCGGCGAGACCAAGTACGGCAAGCCGATCATCGACCGCGTGGTGAAGCGCTCGACGAGCGTGATCGACGCGACCAAGTGCGTGCTGATCTCGTTCGACTCGACGATGCGCTCGAACGTGTCGGTCGGGCTGCCGATCGACCTGGTGACCTACGCGAAGGACTCGCTCAGGATCCAGCTGCAGCGGCGCATCACCGAGACCGACCCGTACTTCACGATGATCCACCACCAGTGGGGCGAGGGACTGCGGCGCGTGTTCGCGCAGCTTCCCGACCCCTACTGGGACGACGCCGCGGAGTAGGCGGCGGGGGCGCGCGGAAACCGGCGCGCCTGGCACCCATCGATCGTCCATCGCTCCGGGTTCGCCGCTCGCCCGCATGACCATCCGCGTCGCGCTCCACCACCGCACCCGCTACGCGTTCGACCGGGCGGTGAGCCTGTCGCCGCACGAGATTCGGCTGCGCCCGGCGCCCCACTGCCGGACGCCGATCCACAGCTACTCGCTCCGCGTCGCGCCGGAGAAGCACTTCGTCAACTGGCAGCAGGACGCGTACGGGAACTACATCGCGCGCTTCGTCTTCCCCGAGAAGGCGCGCGCGCTCGACATCGCCGTCGATCTCGTCGCCGACATGACGGTGATCAACCCGTTCGACTTCTTCGTCGAGCACTGGGCCGAGCACTTTCCGCTCGACTACCCGCCGCAGCTCGCCGCGGAGCTCGCTCCGTACCTCGAGCGCGAGCCGACCGGGCCGTTGCTCGCCGACTGGCTCGCGGACTTCCGCAAGCGCGGCGTCGATCCGGGCGGTAACACGGTCGACTTCCTGGTCGCCCTCAACGAGCGCCTGAGCCGCGAGATCAGGTATCTCGTCCGCATGCTGCCCGGGATCCAGACCCCGGACGAGACGCTGCAGCGCGGCGCGGGGTCGTGCCGCGATTCAGGCTGGCTCCTCGTCCAGATCCTCCGCCACCTCGGCCTCGCGGCGCGGTTCGTCTCGGGGTATCTCGTCCAGCTGGTCGCCGACGCGAAGCCGCTCGACGGGCCGGCCGGTCCGAGCGCGGACTTCACCGACCTGCATGCCTGGGCCGAGGTCTACCTGCCGGGCGCCGGCTGGGTCGGGCTCGATCCGACCTCGGGCCTGCTCGCGGGCGAAGGCCACATCCCGCTCGCCGCGACGGCGTTCCCGTCGAGCGCGGCGCCGGTGACGGGCTTCACCGACGTGTGCGAGTCGCAGCTCGACTTCGAGATGAAGGTCACGCGCATCCACGAGGACCCGCGCGTGACCAAGCCGTACTCCGACCCCCAGTGGGAGGAGATCGACGCGCTCGGGCGCGCCGTCGACCGCGAGCTCGAGGCCGGCCGCGTGCGCCTCACGCAGGGCGGGGAGCCGACGTTCGTCTCGATCGACGACATGGAAGGCCCCGAGTGGAGCTTCACCGCGCTGTCGGCGAAGAAGTGGACCTTGGCCGAGGAGCTCGCGTGGCGCCTGAAGGAGCGGTTCGCGCCGGGGGGACTCCTCGTCTATGGCCAGGGGAAGCGGTATCCGGGCGAGCCGGTGCCGCGCTGGGCGCTCGGCCTCCGCTGGCGGCGCGACGGCCGGCCGCTGTGGCGGAACAGCGCCCTCGTTGCGGGCGCAGGGTCGCCCGCGGACGCGCGCGCCGAGGACGCCGCGCGCTTTGCGAGCGGGATCGCGCGCGAGCTGGGCCTCGACGAGGCGTTCATCATCCCGGCCTACGAGGATCCGCTCCCGTTGCTTCGGCTCGAGGGCAACCTTCCGGTGAACGTGGACCCCGCGACGGGGCCCTTGCAGGACTACGACGATCGGGCCCGCCTCCGCCGCACGCTCGAGGCGGGCGTGGGCCAGCCCGCAGCGTATGCCCTGCCGCTGCGGGCGCGCGACCCCGAGCCCGCGCTGCGACCCGCAGCGGGGCCGGTCAGCCTCGCGACCTGGACCTCGCACTGGCAGAGCTCACCGTGGCCGCTCCGTCGCGAGCGGCTCTATCTCCTTCCCGGCGATTCGCCGGCGGGGTACCGGCTGCCGATCGCCTCGCTCCCGGAGCGCCTCCCGGAGGAGATCGAGCCCGAGTTCGCGCGCGATCCGTTCGACGTCCCCGCGAGCCTTCACGACGCCCACGTCCGGTCGGAGAAGCAGAAGCACGATCGGCCGAAGGACCCGCCCGCGCCGCGAGCGGTCGTGCGGACCGCGGTGTGCGTCGAAGCGCGCGGCGGCCACGTGCACGTCTTCCTGCCGCCGGTGGCCCACGCCGAGGACTGGATCAACCTCGTCGCCGCCGTGGAGCACGTCGCCGAAGGGCTCGGGCGCGCGGTGCGCATCGAGGGCTCCGCGGCGCCCCACGATCCGCGCCTCCGCGCGCTCGCGGTGACGCCGGATCCGGGGGTGATCGAGGTCAGCGTTCATCCGGCGTCGAGCTGGGACGAGCTCGTCGCCAACACGACCGCCCTCTACGAGGAGGCGCGGCTCGCCCGGCTCGGTACCGAGAAGTTCGTGCTCGACGGGCGCCACACCGGCACCGGCGGCGGCAACCACATGACGCTCGGCGGCCCGACGCCGGCGGACAGCGCGTTCCTCCGCCGTCCCGACGTGCTCAAGAGCCTGGTCACCTACTGGCAGAACCACCCCTCGCTCTCCTACCTCTTCGCGGGGCGCTTCATCGGGCCCACGAGCCAGGCGCCGCGCGTCGACGAGGCGCGCGACGACCAGGTGTACGAGCTGGAAATCGCGTTCCAGCAGATCGACGAGCGCGCCCGGACGGGCGCCGAAGCCGACTTCCCGTGGCTCGTCGACCGGCTGCTCCGGCATCTGCTCGTCGATCTGACGGGCAACACCCACCGCGCCGAGTTCTCGATCGACAAGCTGTACTCGCCGGAGGGCCCGCACGGCCGCCTCGGCCTGGTCGAGCTGCGGGCGTTCGAGATGCCGCCGCACGCGCGGATGGCGCTGGTGCAAGCGCTCCTCGTGCGCGCGCTCGTGGCCCGCTTCTGGAAGGAGCCCTACCGCGGCCGCCTCGTTTACTGGGGCACCCAGCTCCACGACCGCTGGATGCTGCCGCACTTCGTGCGCGAGGACATCCACGACGTGGTGATCGACCTGCGCGCGGCCGGCTATCCGCTCCGCGAGGCGTGGTTCGCGCCGTTCCTCGAGTTCCGGTTCCCGCGTTACGGGACGGTCGCCTACTCCGGGGTCTCGCTCGAGCTGCGCCAGGCGATCGAGCCGTGGCACGTGCTCGGGGAGGCGATCGCGGAGACCGGCACCTCGCGCTACATCGACTCCTCGGTCGAACGGCTGCAGGTGAAGGTGAACGGCATGACCGGGGAGCGTCACGTCGTCACCTGCAACGGCCGGCCGGTGCCGCTCCATCCGACCGGCGTGCACGGGGAGTTCGTCGCCGGCGTGCGCTTCAAGGCCTGGCAGCCGCCCGGCGCCCTGCATCCCACGATCGGCGTGCACACGCCGCTCGTCTTCGACATCGTCGACACCTGGAGCGGACGCGCCATCGGCGGCTGCACCTACCACGTGTCCCACCCCGGGGGCCGGAACTACGAGACGTTCCCGGTCAACGCCAACGAGGCGGAGGCGCGCCGGTTCGCGCGGTTCTGGAGCCACGGTCACACGCCGGGGCCCATGGCCGTGACGCGCGAGCCGCCGAATCGGAACTTTCCCTTCACGCTCGACCTCAGGTATCGGCCGAGCGGCGGGTGACCCGCCCGGGGGAACGACCGCCCGGATCGGGGTCGCGCGAGCTGACGGGTTGTCGACGCGTCCCGAGCGTAGGCCGTCCCGGTGCTTGACACCGCTTCTATGCCGACGTCATACTGCCCCGGAGCCTTACGACGACGACAACTGGCATCACGGGCAGCATGGCACGCACCCCACCGGCGCGCCGGGCGATGTACGGGATCACCCGCGTCGACCACGAGCGCTCGCGCACCCACGCATGGCGCGTCACGCTCCAGCGGCAGGGCAGGATCCACGTCGGCCACTTCTCCGACGGCGTCTACGGCGGCAAGCAGAAGGCGCTCGCGGCGGCCAAGAAGTACCGCGACAGCCTCCTCAGCAAGCACCCGCCGCTCACCCGGCGCGACTACTGCTCGATCCTCCGCCGCAACAACCGCTCCGGGCTCGCCGGCGTGTCGTTCCACGCCGAGGTCATCGAGACCGGCAGGGGCCCGGTCGAGCGGCGGTTCTGGATCGCGCGGCTGCCGCTCGAGCCGTGGCGGACGAAGCTCGTGAAGTTCTCGGTCGCGAAGTACGGCGCGGAGGAAGCGTTCCGCCGCGCCGTAAAGGCGCGGCTGGACGCCCTCGAGGCCCTGGCGGGGCACTTCAGTCCCAACTCGCCGCAGCAGCAGCCGTAACGCTCCCCTAGCGCCAGTAGCGCCGCTGCTCCTCGCGGTAGCGCGAGACGGTCACGCCTTGCGGTTCGAGTCGCACGGTGATCGCGCCGTCGCGGTCGGTGCGCCAGATCGCCGCGCCCGCGCTCAGATACCGCCCGACCACCTCCTGCTTCGGGTGACCGAAGCGGTTCCGGTACCCGACGGCAAACACGGCGTGCTCCGGCCGCACGGCGCTCACGAGCGCGGACGACGAAGACGTCCCGCTGCCGTGGTGCGGCGCGAGCATCACCGACGCGCCGACGGCGGCACCCGCGGCGAGCAACGCGCGCTCGTCGCGCTCCTCGATGTCACCGGTGAGGAGCACCGCCCCCTGACGCGTGGCGATCCGCAGCACGCAGCTTCGCGAGTTGGCCTTGCGCCACGGGTCGTCGTAGCTCGCCGCCGGCGGATGGAGGAGCGTGAAGGCCACGCCGTCCCACTCCCAGCGCGGGCCAGCCCGGCACGGCAGCCGGACCGGCGCGTGCGCGATCGCCGGATGCGAAGCTTCGAGCGACGACCAGAGGACGGCGGTTGGAATCGTTCGCATCACCGAAGCCGCCCCGCCCGAGTGGTCGACGTCGTTGTGGGTGACGACCACGGCGTCCAGCCGGGCGAGGCCCTCCCCGCGCAGGAACGGAACGACCACCCGGCTTCCGGCGTCGGCCTCGACGGTGTAGGCCGGACCGGCGTCGTAGAGCAAGGCGTGATTCCGCGTCTGGACGAGGGCGGCAAGCCCCTGCCCCACGTCGAGGAAGGTGACGCGCGCCGTGCCCTCGTCGAGGAGCGGCGGGCGCACGCCGAACATCGGCACCAGCAGGAGCGGTGCGACGTAGCGGGCGGGGATCCCGCGCGGCGCGAGCATCCAGGCCACGCCGGCGATCGCCGACGCAGCCGCCCAGGCCGGGGGCGCGTGCTGCTGCCACGCGGCGCCGGGGAGCGCCGCCAGCCACTCGAGCACCGGCATCAGCGCCCCGAGCACGGCATGCGCGAGCGCGGCGATCCACGCGCCGGGCACGACTGCGGCGAGCAACGCGAGCGGGGTCACCACGAGGCTCACGACCGGGATCGCGACGGCGTTCGCGACCGGCGACACGAGCGAGACCTGCTGGAAGAGCACCAGGAGCAGCGGCGCGAGCCCGAGCGTGATCGCCCACTGCACGCGGCCCCACTGCAGCGCCCAGTGCCCCTCGCGCAGCGCGGACACACCGACGTAGAGCATCACCGCGACCGCCGCGAACGACAGCCAGAAGCCCGGCGACAGGACGGCCCATGGGTCGAGCACGAGGACGACGCCGAGTGCGGCGGCCAGCACGCGGGAAGACGACTGCATCCGGTCGAGCCACAGCGCCGCCGCCACGACCGCGACCATATAGAGCGTGCGCTGCGCCGGGACCGCGAACCCGGTGAGCAGCGTGTAAGCGAATGCGGTTGCGACCGCGGCGGCCGCCGCCGCCTTCGGCGCCGGGCGCCGCAGCATGAGCCGGGGCGAGCATCGCCAGAGCCAGAGCGCAATCGCAGCCGCAAGCGCCGAAACCATCGTGACGTGCAGGCCGGAGATGCTCATCAGATGGGAGACGCCGGTGCGGGTGAACGCCTCCCAGTCGCTCGTCTCGATCGCGCGCTGATCCCCGATGGCGAGGGCGATCAGCACGCCGGCGTAGCGGTGCTCGGGAAGCGCGTCCCAGAACTTCGTGCGGATGTGCTCTCGGAGCCGCTCGATCAGGTACGCCGGCCGGTAGGTCATCGCGGCGAGCCGGACGCGCTCGCCGCGGGGTCGGACGTAGCCGGTCGCGCCGATCCCGCGCTCGAGCAGCCACGCCTCGTAATCGAAGCCGTGCGGGTTGGCCGCGCCGTGCGGGCGTCGCAGCCGCACCGTGAGCCGCCACCGCTCGCCGGCGCGGATCGGCAGGACTTCCTGGAACTCTTCCAGCGTGAGGGCGTTGTACCAGGAGAGCGCGACTTTGCCCGGCGCTTGGAACGCGACGGCGTTCGGGCCCGCGCTCACCGCATCCTCCACGTCGAGCTCGAAGCGCACGCCGCGCTCGAACGGCTGCGGCAGGCTCGCCACGACGCCGGTCAGGGTGACATCGCGTCCCTCCCATGCGGGATCGAGCCGATCGGCGAGGCGCCCCTTCGCGGCGGCAGCGGCCCAGGCGAAGCCGAGGCCGAGGCTCGCCCCGAGAAGGACCACGCGCGCGATTGCGGCAAAGCCCGGTCCCGCTGCGCGTTGTATCCCTACCGCCCCGGCGAACGCCGCGGCGAGGGCTCCGATCGCCGGCCAGCCGGGAAGTGTGGCCTGGCTCTGAAGCAGCCAGACCCCGGCGGCAAAGGCTAGGATCCCGAGTCTCACGGCAGCGCGTCCCGCACCCAAGAACGCGCGACGCTGGCGCGCGGTTGATTTTCAGTAGAATGCCTGCAGCCCGCGCGCGCCGCGGGCGAGTGCAATGCCCCGCAAATACTTCCGGAAGTACCTCCCGACCCACGAGTCGGTGCGTCAGAACAAGCTCATCGCGAAGTTCGGCGGGTTCCTCCACCGCCATCCGGACCTCTGGCACCTGAACCGCCGATCGGTGTCGGGTGGCGTCGCGGTCGGCATGCTCTGCGGGCTCATCCCGGGACCGCTCCAGATGCTCGGCGCGGCGCTGATCGCGATCCCGCTCGGGGTCAACCTGCCGGTCGCCCTGATCACGACGCTCTATACCAATCCCCTCACCATCGTGCCGCTGTACCTCTTCGCCTACTGGCTCGGGTCGCTCGTGATCGGGAACGGCGGCAAGATGACCGAGCCGCCGGAGTTCGCCTGGACGCAGATCGGCCCGTGGATCCACGCGCTCGCCGACTGGTCGCTCGCGCTCGGCAAGCCGCTCGCGCTCGGGCTGGTCCTGCTGGCGGCCTCGCTGGCAGCGCTGGGGTGGATCGCGGTCCAGGTCGCGTGGCGCGCCTGGGTGGTGGTCCAGTGGCGGCGCCGCGCGCGGCGCCGGGAGCTCAGCGCTCCAGGACGAGCACGCCGTCCTGCAGCCGCAGGATTCGGTTCGCGCGGGCCGCGATCGCGGGATCGTGAGTCACGATGACGTAGCTCGTCCCGAGCGTGCGGTTGAGGGCGAGCATCAGCTCGAACACCGCCGCTGCGGTATGCCGGTCGAGGTTGCCGGTCGGCTCATCGGCGAGCACGCATGCGGGTCGGGTCACCAGCGCGCGGGCGAGCGCCGCGCGCTGGCGTTCGCCGCCGGAGAGCTGGCCCGGCGTGTGATCGAGCCGTTCGCCCAGGCCCACCTCCCGCAGGATCGCCGCGGCGGCGCCCCGCGCCGCCGGCCGCGCCATCCGCCGGATGAGGAGCGGCATCGCGACGTTGTCGACCGCGCTGAACTCCATCAGCAGGTGATGGAACTGGTAGACGAAGCCGAGCGCCTCGTTGCGCAGCCGGCCGCGCTCGGCGTCGGGCAGCGCCGCCATCGGCCGTCCGACCACCGCGACCTCGCCCGCCGTCGGCGCGTCGAGCCCGCCGAGGAGGTGCAGGAGCGTGCTCTTGCCCGAGCCGGAAGCGCCGACGATGGCGACGACCTCCCCGGCCGTCACCTCGAGGTCGACCCCGAGGAGCACCGGCACCGGCACGCGGGCGTCGCTGTAGATCTTCTGCAGGCCGCGGCAGGCGATGACTGGCCTCACTCGTACCTCAGCGCCTCCGCCGGCCGCACGCGCGAAGCGCGCCAGCTCGGGTAGAGCGTCGCCGCGAGCGACAGCACGAGCGACACGGCCGCGACCAGCACCACGTCGTCCAGATGCAGGTCGGACGGCAGCTCACTGATGTAGTAGACGTCGCGCGACAGGAACTGCACGCTGAGCAGCCGCTCGAGGAACGGCACGACGACGTCGATGTTCAGCGCGAGCGCGATGCCGCCGGCGACGCCGAGCGCCGTGCCGAGCACCCCGATCACCGCGCCCTGGACCATGAAGATCTTCATCACGCTCCGCGGCGCGGCGCCGAGCGTGCGCAGGATCGCGATGTCGGCCTGCTTCTCCGTGACCACCATGACCAGCGTCGAGATGACGTTGAACGCCGCGACCGTCACGATCAGCGTCAGGATGATGAACATCATGCGCTTCTCGATCTCCACCGCCCGGAAGAAGTTGGCGTGGCTGCGCGTCCAGTCGCTGATCAGCAGGTCGCTCCCGAGCGCGCGGTACAGATCGCGCGTGACGGCGCGCGACTCGAACAGGTCGGCGAGCTTGAGCCTGACCCCCGACACGCGGTCGCCGAGCTGATAGAGCCGCTGGGCGTCGGCGATGTTGACCAGCGCGAGGCCGCTGTCGTACTCGAAGTGATCGACCCGGAACATGCCGACCACCCGAAACTGCTTCAGGCGCGGGATGACGCCCGCCGGCGTCACCAGCCCCTGCGGCGCGATCAGCGTGACGCGGTCGCCCGGCACCACCCGCAGCGCCCGCGCGAGCTCCGCGCCGAGCACGATGCCGAACTCGCCCGGCTGCAAGCGGTCGAGCTCTCCCGCGACCATGTGCGCGCCGAGGTCGGCGACCTCGCTCTCGAGCCGCG
>JBOIFD010000182.1:0-10259 GCA_050741515.1 Burkholderiales bacterium | reverse complement strand
TGCGGCTGGTCAACGACGCGGTCGCCGCGTGCCCGCCCGGCATGGCGAAGGCGGTCCACATGTGCCGCGGGAACCTCAAGGGGGCGTGGATGGCCGAGGGCGGCTACGAGCCGATCGCCGAGCGGGTGTTCGGCGGGCTGAACGTGGACGCGTTCCTCCTCGAGCTCGACACGCCGCGCGCGGGCGACTTCCGGCCGCTGCGGTTCGTGCCGGCGCCCAAGCGCGTGGTGCTGGGGCTGGTGAGCACGAAGACGCCGGCGCTCGAGCCGGCGGACGAGCTCAAGCGCCGGATCGACGCGGCGTCGCGCTACGTCCCGCTGGACCGCCTCGGGATCTCGCCGCAGTGCGGCTTCAGCTCGGTGGCCGGCTCCGGCCAGCCGATCACTGCCGACGACCAGAAGCGCAAGCTCGACCTGGTGCTGAAGGTGGCGCGCGACGTCTGGCCGGACGTCTGACGCGAAGCCCGTTCGGCTCGCTCGCGCCAGCCTCGCCATGCGTGAGTTCCCACTTGCGTTTCACGCGGTCATCCGCGCGATCGACCGGTTCACGGACGCGACGGGAAAGCTCGTCTCGCTTGGGATGCTCTACATCCTCGTCGCGCTCGGCTACGAGGCCTTCTCTCGCTATCTGCTCAACGCCCCCACGAATTGGGCGCCCGAAACGAGCATCATGGCGAACGGCGCGGCGTTCATGCTCGGCTGCGGCTACGCGCTGCTCAAGCGCGCGCACGTGCGCACCGATCTCTTCTGGAACCGCTACTCCGGGCGCAAGCAGGGCGCGATCGACCTCGTCTCCTACCTGCTGCTCTTCTTCCCCGCGATGCTGGCGTTCGTCTGGATCGGTATCGACGACGTCTGGTACTCGTTTCGCATCGGCGAGGTCTCCGCCCTGACCCCGCTGGGAGCGGTGATGTGGCCGTTCCGCGCCGCGCTGCCGCTTGCCGCGGCGCTGCTGATCGTCCAGGGCGTCTCGGAGACGCTGAAGAGCTGGTACGCGGTGCGCACCGGGCGCGAGTACGAGCGTCGGGAGGGCGCCGAGCTGTGACCGGGCAGGCGCTCGTCGGCCTGACGATGCTCGCGGTGATGCTCGCGGCCATCTTCATCGGCCTGCCGGTGAGCTTCACGCTCCTCTTCCTCGCGCTCGCGTTCGGGCTCGCGGCGCTCGGCCCGATGGTGTTCGACCTCGCCTACCTGCAGACGATCGGTCTGATGAAGCAGGACGATCTCGTGGCCGTGCCGATGTTCATCCTGATGGGCTACCTCTGCGGCCAGACCGGCGTGATCGAGCGCATGTTCCACGCCTTCCGCGGCCTGTTCGCGCCGGTGCGCGGCGCGCTCTACCTCGTGGTGCTCGTCACCGCGACCCTGTTCGCCGTCGCCGCGGGCACGGCTTCCGCGACGGTCGCGCTGATCGGCATCGTCGCCGGGCCGATGATGATCAAGGCCGGCTACGACGCGCGCCTGTCGGCGGGCGCCATCGCCGCCGGCGGCACGCTCGGCATCCTCATCCCGCCGTCGGTGATGCTCGTGGTGATGGGCCCGGTGATCGGCGTGTCGGTGGGCAAGCTCTACGAGGCGGCGATCGGGCCGGGGTTCCTGCTGGCCGGGCTGTACATCGCCTACACGATGGTGCGGAGCTACCTGGATCCGAAGCTCGGCCCGCCGGTGCCGCGCGCGGAGCGTCCCGGGTCGCTCGGCCCGGTCCTCATCGAGTGCCTGGTCGGGCTCGTCCCGCTGACGGTGCTCACGGCGGCGACGCTGGGCGCGATCCTGATGGGCTTGACCACCACGGCCGAGGCCGCCGCGCTGGGTGCGCTCGGCGCCATCGTCCTCGCCGTCGCCTACGGTCGATTCACCTGGGCGGGGCTGCTCGCCGCCGCTCGGGACACGCTGGTGACGACCAGCATGGTGCTGTTCCTCGCCGTCGCCTCGAACGTCTTCGGCGCGGTGTTCGCACGACTCGGCACCGCGGGCTGGGTCACCGAGGCGCTGCTCTCGATCCCGCTCCCTCCCGCCGGAACGATGGCGCTCGTGCTCGCGGCGCTGTTCCTGCTCGGCTGGCCGTTCGAGTGGCCGGCGATCGTGTTCATCTTCGTGCCGGTGTTCGTGCCGGTCGCCGTCCAGCTCGGCTACGACCCGGTGTGGTTCGCCGCGATGGTCGCGCTCGTCCTGCAGACCGCGTTCCTGTCGCCGCCGGTGGCGATGTCGGCCTACTACCTGAAGCAGGTGGTGCCCGCCTGGAGCCTCGGCACGATCCTCCGGGGCATGGCGCAGTTCATGGTGATCCAGCTCGTCGCGATCGCGCTGGTGCTCGTCTTCCCCGGCATCGCGATGTGGCTGCCGGAGGCGCTGACCGAGGAGCCGGCGGGCGAGGTATGGCCCGAGGAGGCCATCCCGCCGGAGCTCGCGCGCGCCGCCGTCGTTCCGGCCAGCGCCGGAGTCCGGTAGAAGCCGTGGTGGATCCCCGCGCTCGCGGGGATGACGGCGCTAGCGCGCCGTCACTTCTCGGGCAGCGGGATCCGCTCGGTCTCGCCGGGGATGTGCGGGAAGCGGTCGTCGCGCCATTCTGCCTTCGCGCGCTCGATGCGCTCCTTCGAGCTCGACACGAAGTTCCACCAGATGAAGCGCGGCCCGTCCATCTTCGCCCCGCCGAGGAGCATCAGCGTCGCGGCGACGGGCGCGTGGATCTCGACCTCCGCGCCCTCCTCCAGCACCGCGAGCGCGCCTTCTTCGATGGTCGTGCCGCCGGCGTCCGCCCTTCCAGCCACGACGTAGGCGCCGCGTTCCGCGTGGTCGGCGGGGAGCCGCAAGCTCGCCCCGGGGGCGAGCTCGGCCGCGGCGTACAGCGTGTCCGTGAACACGTCGACCGGCGAGCGCGCGCCGAAGGCGTGGCCCGCGATCACGCGAACGGTTGCGCCGGGCATCTCGATCACCGGGAGGCGCGACGCCGGGTGGTGGGCGAACGACGGCTCGACTTCCTCCCGCGCCCGCGGCAGGGCGACCCAGGTCTGAAGACCGTGCGCCCGCGGTCCCGCGGCCCGCAACCCGGGCGGCGTGCGCTCCGAGTGGGCGATGCCGCGGCCCGCGACCATCCAGTTCACGTCGCCCGGACGGATCGCCTGCACCGAGCCGAGGCTGTCGCGGTGGAGGATCTCGCCCTCGAACAGGTAGGTCACGGTGGCGAGCCCGATGTGGGGATGCGGGCGGACGTCCATGCCGCTGCCCGGTGCGAGCCGGATCGGCCCCAAGTGGTCGACGAAGATGAAGGGGCCGACCATCGGCTTCTGAAATGACGGCAGCACGCGCCGCACGGCGAAGCCGCCAAGGTCGCGGGGGCGGCCGCGGATGAGGTGCTGGATCAGAGGCGCCAAGCGGTCAGCGGTCCGGCGGTTCAAACGGGAGGTTGCGATACTATCAAGCCCGGCAACGTCGGAGCGCCCCGGCCGGGGCGACCGGGCTGCGGTGCCGATTCGAAGCCGCAGGAGACCGCGCACCCCACGGGATCGCTGGCCCTTGACCGGAAGATGGGAAACCGTGAAAATGGGTTCCCGTGTTTATGCTAAGGGTTGTCGATGAAGACCACCGTCGAACTGTCCGACGACCTGTTCCGGCGCGTCAAGGCCGAGGCCGCGCTGCGCGGGCGCAAGTTCAAGGATCTGGTCGAGGAGGGGTTGCGCCTCGTGCTCCAGACGCCGCGGGGCGAGCGAGCTCGCCCCAGCCTGGAAGAGCTGATGCGGCCGGCTCGGGGCGTGGTGGATTCCGGAGTGCCCGATCTTGCTTCCGATCCGAAGCACCTGGAGGGCTTCGGCCGTGCACCGCGTCGCAATCGTTGACACCGGACCCCTGGTCGCGTTCCTCGACCGCGCGGAACGCCACCACGCGTGGGCGGCCGAGCGCGTCAGGGAGCTGGCGGCGCCGCTCCTCGTGTGCGAACCGGTGCTTGCCGAGACGATGTACCTGCTCGCAGCTCGGCCCAAAGCGCAGGACGCGCTGTTCGGGCTCCTCGAGAACGGTGCGCTACGCGCCGCATTCCACGTCGAGGAGCACGTCTCGGCCCTGCGCGCGCTGCATCGGAAGTACCGCGACCGGCCGATGTCGCTCGCCGACGCCTGCATCGTGCGCATGGCCGAGCTCTTCGAGCACCACCAGGTTCTGACCCTCGACTCCGACTTTTCGGTGTACCGGAAGCACGGCCGCGAGCCGCTGATGCTCATCCTGCCGTAAACGGCGGGGTGAAGGACCCGAGATCATCGCGTCGAGTCTGTCCTATCATGGTCCGGTAGTCCCTCCCCGTCCCCCGATGCGCGACCCCGCCCCGACCACGATCCACCTCAAGGACTACGCGCCGCCGGCGTTCCTCATCGCGACCGTCGACCTCGACGTCGACATCCACGCGGACTCCGCGCGCGTGCGAGCGAAGCTCGCGCTCCGGCGGAACCCCGCAGCGAAGGATCCGGGCGCGCCGCTAGTGCTCGACGGCGACGAGCTCCAGCTCGAGTCGGTGGCGCTCGACGGCCGCGCGCTCGCGGCGGCGGAGTACGCGCTCGACGACGCGCGCCTGACGATCCCCAGCGTTCCCGACGCGTTCGTGCTCGAGACGTCGGTCCGGATCGAGCCGCGCAAGAACACCAAGCTGATGGGCCTGTACGCGACGAAGGACGGCTTCTTCACGCAGTGCGAGGCCGAAGGGTTCCGGCGCATCACGTTCTTCATCGACCGTCCGGACGTGATGGCGCGCTACACCGCCACGATCCATGCCGATCGCGACAAGTACCCGGTGCTGCTCTCGAACGGGAATCCGGTGGGACGGGGCGACGAGGCAGACGGCCGTCACTGGGTGGAGTGGGAGGACCCGTTCCCCAAGCCGTCCTACCTCTTCGCGATGGTCGCGGCGAAGCTCGAGAAGCTCGAGGACGCGTTCGTCACGCGTTCCGGCCGGAAGGTGACGCTCCAGGTCTGGGTCGAGCCGGGCAAGCTCGACCAGTGCGGCTTCGCGATGCTGGCGCTCAAGAAGGCGATGCAGTGGGACGAGGAGGTCTTCGGCCTCGAGGTCGACCTCGACTGCTACATGATCGTCGCGGTCGGCGACTTCAACATGGGGGCGATGGAGAACAAGGGCCTCAACATCTTCAACACGAAGTACGTGCTGGCCCGGCCCGACATCGCCACCGACAACGACTTCCTCAGCATCGACCGCGTGGTCGCGCACGAGTACTTCCACAACTGGACCGGCAACCGCGTGACCTGCCGCGACTGGTTCCAGCTCAGCCTGAAGGAAGGGCTCACGGTGTTCCGCGACCAGGAGTTCGGCGCCGACACCTACTCGCGCCCCGTGACCCGGATCCAGGAGGTGCGCGCGCTCCGCGCCGCGCAGTTCCCCGAGGACGCCGGCCCGATGGCGCACCCGGTGCGGCCGCAGGCGTACATGGAGATCTCCAACTTCTACACCGCGACCGTGTACGAGAAGGGCGCCGAGGTCGTGCGGATGATCCATACGCTCATCGGCCCGCGCGCGTTCCGGCGCGGGATGGACGTCTACTTCCGGCGCCACGACGGCCAGGCGGTCACCTGCGACGAGTTCGTCGAGGCGATGGCCGAGGCGAGCGGCGTCGACTTCAGCCAGTTCATGCGGTGGTACGAGCAGGCGGGCACGCCGACGCTCGACGTGCGCGGCGACTACGACGCGGCGGCGAGGCGCTACACCCTCACGGTCAGGCAGTCGACGCCGCCGACCCCGGGGCAACCGGACAAGCTGCCGATGCACATCCCGCTCGCCGTCGGTCTGCTCGACGCCGCGGGGCGGGAGCTTCCGCTTCAGCTCGACGGCGAGGCGGCGCCGGTCGGCACCGATCGGGTGCTCGCGGTGAGGAAACCGGAGGAGCGCTTCACATTCGTGAACGTGCCGGAGAAGCCGGTGCCGTCGCTCGCCCGGCGGTTCTCCGCGCCGGTGATCCTGAAGTTCGGCTACACCGAGGCCGAGCTGACGCAGCTCATGGCCCACGATGCCGACGCCTTCAACCGCTGGGAGGCGGGCCAGCGGCTCGCGACCGGCATCCTGATGCGCGGCATCGAAGCGCACCAGGCGCGGCGCCAGACCGACGTCCCGCGCGCGTTCGTCGATGCGTTCACGCGGGTGCTGCGCGACGGACCGAAGGATCCCGCGTTCGCCGCCGAAGCGCTGGCGCTGCCCTCGGAGACCTACCTCGCCGAGCAGCTGGACGTGGTCGATCCCGACGCGATCCACGCCGTGCGGACCGGGCTGCGCCGGACCCTCGCCGGCGAGCTGCGCGGCGAGCTCGCCGGCACGCACCGGTCGCAGACGGTTGCCGGGCCTTACAGCCCCGACGCGAAGTCGGCCGGCAAGCGGGCGCTGCGCAATCTCTGCCTCGGGTACCTGATGGAGCTGGAGGACACCGAAAGCCGCGCGCTCTGCGCGACGCAGTTCGCGGCCGCCGACAACATGACCGACCGCATGGCGGCGCTCGGCGCGCTCGCGAACTCCCGGGCGCCGGAGCGCGAGCCGGCGCTCGAGCGCTTCTACGCCGACTGGAAGCACGAGCCGCTCGTGGTCGACAAGTGGCTCGCGGTGCAGGCGACCTCGCGCCTGCCGGACACGCTGGAGCGCGTGCAGCACCTCACGCGGCACGCGGCGTTCGACCCCCGCAACCCGAACAAGGTCTACGCGCTGATCCGCAGCTTCTGCTCGAACCACGTCCGCTTCCACGCCGCGGACGGAGCCGGCTACGCGTTCGCCGCCGACTGGGTCATTCGGCTCGATCCGCTCAATCCGCAGATCGCGGCGCGCATCGCCCGCGCGTTCGACCGCTGGCGAAGGTTCGACGCCGGCCGCCAGGCCCACGCTCGCGCCGCGCTCGAGCGGATCCGCGACACCGCGGGCCTCTCCAAGGACGTGGCGGAAGTGGTGTCGAAGGCGCTGGCGTAGGCGACCGGCGCGCAAAATCGCCCGGCGAGCGCCGCGGTCAACCGCCGCTCAGCGCCTGAACGATCACCACCTCGTCGGTCGCGCGCAGCGGCTGCGACAGGTCGCGGAGCTGGTCGCCGTTGACGAAGATGCGGATGTGGCGCCGTATCCTCCCCTGCTCGTCGACCATGCGAAAGCGGATCCCCGGATAGGCTCGGTCCAGGTCGGCGAGGACGGCGGCGAGCGTCGCGCCGCTTGCTTCCGCCTCGCCGTGCTGGGTATACGAGCGCAGGGAGCTGGGGATGATCACCTTCATGGAGCAGGGTCGCCTTACGCCGGCGCGGCCGCGTCCACGGCGTAGATCTCCGGAAGGTGCCGGGCGATGCACGACCAGCGACGGCCTTCGTCGCGGCTCATCCACAGCTCGCCGCTGGTCGTCCCGAAGTACAGGCCGACCGGGTGCTGCGCGTCCGCCGTCATCGCCTGGCGCTTCACCGTCCACCACGCCTGCCGCTCCGGCAGGCCGGAATCGAGGCGCTGCCAGGTCCTACCGCCATTGCGGGTGACGTAGACCGCGGGCATCCCATCCGGGCTCGTGCGCGGCCAGACGGTCGTGCCGTCCATCGGGAACACCCACGCGGTGTCGGCATCGCGCGGATGCACCACGAGCGGAAAGCCGATGTCGCCGACGCGCTTCGGCATGTTCTTCCCGATCCGCACCCACGCGTTCGACGGTCGATCGAGCCGGTAGATGCCGCAGTGATTCTGCTGGTACAACCGGTCCGGATCGCTCGGACAGAGCCGGACGCAATGCGGGTCGTGGAACGCGAGGTTGGCCGGGTCGAAGCCCTCCACCACCTCGAGCCCGGTCGCGATCGGCGTGAAGGTCCGGCCGCCGTCGACCGACTCGTGCACGCCGCCGCCCGACATGGCGAAGTACAGATGCCGGGAATCGCGCGGGTCGACGATGATCGAGTGCAGCTTCGGTCCGTCCGGCGTGCCGTCCTGGACGGTGCCCATCCAGGTCCGGTACTGCGGATCGTCGTTGATGCAGGAGAACGGTTCCCAGGTGACGCCGCCGTCTGCCGAACGGAAGAGCCCCTGCGGCGAAGTGCCGGCGTACCACGTGTTCGGCTCGGCGGCGTGACCGGCCGTAAGCCAGAACGTGTGATCGACCGCGCGGCCACCCTCGCCTGCAGCTGCCGCCGCGAACGCCGGCGGGCGCGCGGCTTCCTTCCAGGTGCGGCCGAGATCCGTGGAGCGGAAGACCGTCGGACCGAGGTGACCGGTCTTCGCCGCGGCCAGCAGCGTCCGGCCGTCGCGCGGGTCGAGCACGAGATGACTGATGATGTGACCGAGAAAGTGCGGTCCGTCGGCCCGCCACGTCGTTCGCGTCGCGTCGCCGTGATACAGCCACGCGCCCTTGCGCGTGGCGACGAGGACCACCACTCGGCGTGCCGTCTGTGACCGTGGTGGGCGCCGTGTGGGGGTGGCCGCACCCTGTCGTGGAGCGGTCGGTTTCCTGGTCTTGCGTGCCATCAATCAGCCCTCCGTGGTCTGGCCGCTAGCGCTGTGGACGCCAATAGTCGTTCGGCGGAGTCCCCAATCGACAACGGGGCTGCCCGGCGAACAGGCTTGCCGGTTCAACAAGTTACGGGACCGGGGACCGGTTCCCGGGGGTCCCATGGCGCCCGTCAGGCATCAGTCCCCCGCTTCGCTCCGCTCGTGGGCGAGACTCCGGGGGGCATCTTGGACACCTCCGCCTGCGGCGCGAGCCTCGCGACCGCGGCGAGGAACCGCAGCGGCTCGTCGGGCGTGACCACCACCGTCCGCTCCGCGCTCTGCAGCACCACCGCCCGCCGGGGATCGGTCGCGAACGCGCGGTAGCGGCCGAGCTTCCGGTTGCTGAACAGTCCCGCGATGCAGAAGAAGCCGCTGTTGCCGAAGAGCCGGAGCGACTTCGACGTCGCCTCGGGATCCGGCCAGGCGCGGCGCAGCGCGGTCAGTGGAATCCGATCCGCCCAGAGCAGCCGTTCGACGTGCAGGCCGTGCCCGTCGAGCCGGTACCCGCGGATGAGAAAGAGCGCCGCCGTCGCGATGACGGCCACGTCGATGACCGCAATCATGGCGACCAGCAGCGTCGACGCCTGGCCATTCGCGGGAACGAACGCGATGGCGACCGGCAAGCCCAGCAGCGCGACGATTCCGATCTGCGTCGCGACCGAAAGCCTGGTGCTCCAGGGCGCGGGGAAACGTTCGGCGGTCACGCCGCGATCATACCGGCGGTCGCGCTGCGCTCGCTCGCCCCGCTTTGACGGTCAGAGCTCCGGCAGCGTCGGCCGCGGGCGGCGCCTCAGCGCCTCGATCACCGCGCGGCGCTCCTCGGGCGTGAGGGAGACCGCCGCACGCTTGAACGCCTGCTGGAACGCCGCCTGGATCGCGGTCGTCTGCGCCCGGACCTCCGCGAACCGGCGGTCGAGCTGCGCCTGATCCGGCTCGGGCTTCACCAGCTCCTCCGCAACCCCGGCGCGCGCCGCCTGCAGCGCCGTGAAGTGCTGCCGCACCTGCGGCATCGCGGCGCGCAGCTCCTTGCGGACGAGCGCGCGCTTGTCCTGCGGCAGCGGCTGCAGCATCGTCTCGACGTTGCGCTTCGCCCGCAGGTCCTGGGTCGCCTCGCCGGTGAGGCGGCCCGCGACCACGCCGCCGAGGAAGAGGTTCGCCGCGACGGACACGGCGAGGAGCGCGCCGAGCACCCTGGGGTTCGCGAGCCGGCTGATCACAGCCCGATCTCCCGCACGCTCGTCGGCCCGAGCAGGAGCTGCGTGACGAGATCGCCGCTCCCGTCGTCGCGCACCTGCGCGAAGCCGATCACGAACCCGAGGATCGCGCTTGCCGCGAACGCCGCGGCGGGGAGCCAGAACCGGCGGCGCACCACCCCGCCGGCTCCCCGTCCTCGCGAGGGGCGATTCGAGATGGCCTCCGCCAGCGCCTGGTCGGACTCGGCGACCTCGAACCCATCGAGGAACCGATCGGTCCGCTCGGCCTCGGCAAGGATCGCGACGCCCTCCGGCGTCGCGGCGAAGCGATCGTAGAGTGCGTGCTCACGCGCCGGCCAGCGGCGCCGGTCGGCGCCGTGGGCCTCGGCGCACGCCCTGAAACGGGTCAGATCCATGGCGAATCCCTCAATGCAGTTCCTCGCGGATGTGTTTCTTCAGCGCCGCCCGCCCGCGCGCGAGCAGCGATTCGAGCGCCCCCTCGCTCACGCCGAGGAGCGTTGCGGCCTCGGCTTGCGAGCGCTCCTCGTAGTAGCAGAGCACGATCGCGGCACGCTGCCGCTC
>JBOIFD010000181.1:0-4834 GCA_050741515.1 Burkholderiales bacterium | reverse complement strand
CCGCCGAGGAGGGGCTCACGCGGCGCGAGGGCCTCGAGATCACCGTCCGGCTCGACAGCGGCGAGCTGCGCGCGATCGTCCAGGAGGCGGACGAGGTGTTCAAGCCCGGCGAGCGGGTGCGGCTGCTCTCCGTGAGCGGGCAGACCAGGGTCAGCCACTGATGCGGATGCGCCCCGAGTAGGGCGCATCTCGCGGGGTCAAAGCGCCGCGCGCACGCGCGCGGCGTTCGCCTGCAGCTCCTCCCGCGGCGGATTCTTCACCGGCCAGACCAGCTTCATCCCGTCGCCGGGCCGGCGCGGCAGCACGTGGATGTGGAAGTGGAACACCGTCTGCTCCGCGACCGCGCCGTTCGCTTGGAAAAGGTTCACCCCCTCCGGTGCAATCGACGCCTTCAGGGCCTTCGCCACGCGCGCGGTCGTGCGCATCACCGCGGCGGCCAGCGCGTCGTCCAGCCCGAAGACGTTCTCGACGTGCGGTTTGACGGCGACGAGCATGTGGCCCGGGTTGACCGAGCCGATGTCCATGAAGGCGATCGTGTGCTCGTCCTGGTACACGACGCTCGCCGGGATCTGCCCCGCGATGATCTTGCAGAACACGCAGTCGTCCATTGCGACCTCCACTTGGAATTGCGCCGGCACTCATGCGCCGGCGCCCGGGACCTCAGCGCACGCGAGCCAGATCTGCCGCCTGGGCGCACCGCACCTGAAACAGCCGCCGATCCTCGAGCCGGACCGCCGTCAGCGCCCCGCCCCACACGCACGCCGTATCGAGCGCGAGCAGATCCCGCTTCAGCTTCAGGCCGAGCGCCGACCAGTGGCCGCAGATGACCGGCACGCCGCGCGTCTTGCGTCGCGGCACCTCGAACCACGGCATGAAACCGGGTGGGGCCTGCTCGACCTCGCCCTTCGCGCGGAGCTCCATCGCCCCGTCGGCCGAACAGAAGCGCATCCGCGTCATTGCGTTCACGATCACCCGCAACCGGTCCATGCCGCGCAGGTCGTCGTCCCAGGCGTCGGGCCGGCTGCCATAGAGCTCGGCGAGGAACAGCCGATAGCGCCTGGCGCGCAACTCCGCCTCCACCTCCGCCGCGAGATCCTGCGCCTGCTTGACCGACCACGACGGGAGCAGGCCCGCGTGCACCATCACGTACTCGTCCTCGACGTGCAGCATCGGCCGGAACCGCAGCCAGTCGAGCAGCTCGTCGCAGTCCGGCGCCGCGAGCACGTCGTCGAACGTGTCGTCGTCGCGCCGTTTGGCGTGGCCGGCAGCGAGCGTGAGCAGGTGGAGGTCGTGGTTCCCGTGGACGACGATCGCCCGGTCGCCGAGCCCCTGCACGAACCGCAGGACCTCGAGGGAGTGGGGGCCGCGGTTCACGAGATCGCCGACGAACCAGAGGCGGTCGCGGGTCGGCGAGAAGCCGACCTCGTCGAGCAGGTGCTCGAGCTCGTCGAAGCAGCCCTGGACGTCGCCGATCGCGAAGGTCGCCATGCGGCGCCGAGTTTAACCGACGCGTCGTGAACGGCGCGTGACGCTCACTGCCGCGCGGTGCGCCCGCCGGGTGCGGGAGCTTGCTCCCAGTTGCTGCGGAACGGGTTGATGTCGACCCCGCCGCGGCGGGTGAAGCGCGCGTAGACGGTCAGCCGCTCCGGCCGGCAGCGCTCGCGGAGGTCGACGAACATCCGCTCGACGCAGTGCTCGTGGAAGCCGGTGTGCTGCCGGAACGACACGAGGTAGCGCAGCAGGCCCGCGCGATCGATCTGCGGCCCGCGGTAGCGGATCTGCACGCTCCCCCAGTCGGGCTGGCCGGTGACCGGGCAGTTCGACTTGAAGAGATCCGAGACGAGGGTCTCCTCGACCGGGGCGCCGTCGGCCGCGAGCGTGTCGGGGCGTGGGGAGTAGTCGCGCACCTCGATGTCGAGCCCGTCGATCGATTCGCCCGCGAGCCGCTCGATCGCGAGCTCGGCGAACGCGGCGGGCCGCAGGAGCTCGACCGCGACCGGCTTGCCGCAGGCGCGGGCGAGGTCGTCGCGCAGCGCGCGGGCCACGTCTTCTTGCGCCGCGAAGCGCGTCTGGCTGAAGGCGTTGAGGTAGAGCTTCACCGACTTCGACTCGACGATGCTCGGCGAGTCGGCCGGCACGCTGAAGCGGGCGATTGCGAGCTCGGGCTTGCCGCGCTGGTTCAGCCAGGAGAGCTCATAGGCGGTCCACAGATCGGCGCCGGAGAACGGCAGTGCCCCGGAAAGGCCGATCGCCTCGCGCTGCGGCGCGCGGGGGATCGGGAAGAGCAGGGTCGGGTCGTAGTCCCCCTGGTGGACCGCCGGCCTACCGAGCGGCGACTCGTCATTTGAGGCCATCCCTTGCTTGTACCACTCGGCGAGTGCGGCGCACCAACGCGCACTGTCGCCGGGGCTTACATGTCGAAACCGACGGCTTTGTTGGCGTTTCTGTAGAGCATTGAATTGCAAACACTTACTGGTCTTGGCCTCGGTATTGCTTGGCATCGCCCGGGGCTCAATCGCGTCTCGCTGAGAGAGGGAGGATCATGAAACGGCTCATCCACACCAGCGCCGTCTTGTTGGGGCTGCTGGTCGCCACGCCAGCCGCTCACGCTGCGGCTATCACCGTGCAGGCGGGCGGCATCAGCATCAACTCGACGGATACCACCGCGGCAGGAACTCTGGCCGATCCGTGGCTCATCAACGAATCAATGACAAGCGCCGGCACGCTCAGGTTTGAAAGCGAGCCACTGGGCGCCGACAACCCGACCGGAAGCGGGCATGACCGCGGCAAGTGGGTTCAGAAAACCATCATCAACGATACTGGCATCACCTGGACGTCTTTCGAGCTCGAGCTTCAGGTCATCCTGGGGACGGCCTCGGGGCAGGGTGACGGGCTAAGCTTCGCGGATGGTTCTGCCCTGACCGACGATTTCTTCTCGGACGAGTTCTCGACTTATACGCGTATCGACGTGCTGCGGGATTACCTGAACTTCAGCGGCGGCGAGGTGCTCGCCGGCGAGAGCGTGACCTTCGCTTTCGCGATCACGGACAACATCGCCAACGACCCGTTCTACCTGCTGCAAACGGCGAACAAGGTCGATCGGCTGCCGGAGCCCGGATCGCTTCTGCTTGTGGCGCTGGGGCTTGGCGGGCTCGCCTACGCACGCCGGAGGTCGGGAGCGTAAGCGAACGTGGGCTTACGAACGAGGGCGGCTTCGGCCGCCCTTCTTGTTTCCGCCGGCCACCCGGCAAGCCGTCGGCTTTCGCCAACTCGGTTACTTGGACGGACTCGCGCACCGCGATCCGAAATCGTCAGCCAACAGATTCGAGGCCGGCTCGACCGTTCTGGTCCGCGCGACGCGGCCGCAGCGCGACTGGCATACGCACGGCTTCGTCTCAACCCGCGGCCTCGAGCCGCCGCCGGAACCCGATCGCCTCCGCGACTTCACCCTCCGAGCCAGGAGAACTCGTAGGCTGCCCAGTGGTCGGCGCCGGAGAACGGCAGTGCCCCGGAAAGGCCGATCGCCTCGCGCTGCGGCGCGCGGGGGATCGGAAACAGCAGCCCCGGATCGTATTCGTCCTTGTACGAAGCGGGCTTGCCGAGCGGCGAGCCGTCAATGGATGCCATGTCGCCCTTGCACCACTGCGTGGCGGTGCTTGCCGGATCGCACACAGTATCGCGGGGAATGCGAAACCCTTATCCTGTTCTCCGGGAGAGAGTAACCGGCGTCCTCGCCGACGCCGCGATCGCTCAAGCTCCAGAGTACGGACATGCCTCAATCACACCGGATGTCGAACCGAGCCACTCCACGACCGGCATTGCTGCAGGCTTCGACACGCTGGATCATCTACGGTGCCGGGCTGGGGCTCGCGTTGATTGCCATTCGGGTGACCGAGCAGCCAGAGGGTCAGGCCGCAGCCGCGCGCGTGCGAACTCAGGTTGAGCCCTACCGGATCGCGGGGCCGCCGGCGCCCGAGGCAGGCGGAGCTCCCACGCTGGATCTCGAGCGATTGGGCAAGCGCGCGCAAGGGGAAACGCACACGGGTCTGGTCAACGCTCGCTCATGGGAAGCGCTCGAGCCCGAAGAGGCGCGCCGCACCCAGCCGTTGCCAGCGCCTCCGCCGGCGCCGCAGGCACCGCCGCTGCCATTCGCGTTCCTGGGCCAGTTGGTCGAGGAGGGTCGGGTCACGATGTTCCTCACCAACGGCAACCGCAACTGGGTCGTGCGGGTGGGCGACACGATCGACGGCGCGTATCGCGTCGAAGCCATCGCCGACAGGACGATGACACTCACGTACCTGGCGCTGGACACGCGACAGGAACTCGCGATCGGGGGCGCGCCGCCGTACCCCCGGTCGGTCGGCGCGCCGCGGATCTCCGAGGCGTTGCCGGTTGCAGTCTCGCCCGGAGGTGGCGCCCCGCCGACTGGTCAGGTGGCGCTGCTGCTCGCGGCGCCATCGCGGGTCGCGGCAGGCGACGCGTTGGTCGTGAGGATCGGACTGCCGCCGGGCGACAAGGCGCGCACGGCGCGCGTCGAGCTCGCGTACGACCCGAAGGTGCTTGCTGCGGTCGACGCTCCCGCGAGCGGCTCCGGCCGTCTCACGCTTGAGCTATCGGGCGCCACCAGTCCGCTGGCACAGGCGCGGTTCCGCGCGATTGCGCAGTCACCGACGAACACCCAGATCAGGATAGAGAACGCGATCGCGACGGATGCGCGCGGCGCGAGCGTCGCGATCGCGATGCCAGGCGCACACGACGTCGCGATCGTGGGAGCCCAAGGGGTGAAGTGAGCCAGCGGTGGTTGGGGTAGGCTTGCCCGGGGCGAGGGTCGACC
>JBOIFD010000180.1:0-6734 GCA_050741515.1 Burkholderiales bacterium | reverse complement strand
ACCTTGTCCTTGGCGTGCTCGAACTCGTGCATGCCGACCGTGCGGCGCCCCGTGCGCGCGGCGAGCAGCGCCGCCTCGTTCACCAGGTTGGCGAGGTCGGCGCCCGAGAAGCCGGGCGTGCCGCGCGCGATGATGTCGGGCTTCACGTCCGGCGCGAGCGGCACCTTGCGCATGTGGACTTTCAGAATTTCTTCCCTTCCCCTGATATCCGGCAAGGGCACCACCACCTGGCGGTCGAAGCGGCCCGGGCGCAGCAGCGCCGGATCGAGCACGTCGGGCCGGTTGGTGGCGGCGATGACGATCACGCCCATGGTCGCCTCGAAGCCGTCCATCTCCACGAGCAGCTGGTTCAGCGTCTGCTCGCGCTCGTCGTTGCCGCCGCCCAAACCTGCGCCGCGCTGGCGGCCGACCGCGTCGATCTCGTCGATGAACACGATGCACGGCGCGTGCTTCTTCGCCTGGTCGAACATGTCGCGCACCCGCGCCGCCCCGACGCCCACGAACATCTCCACGAAGTCCGAGCCGGAGATCGAGAAGAACGGCACCTTGGCCTCGCCGGCGATCGCGCGCGCGAGCAGGGTCTTGCCGGTGCCTGGGCTGCCCACCATGAGCACGCCCTTCGGGATCCGGCCGCCGAGCTTCTGGAACTTCGACGGATCGCGCAGGAAGTCGACGAGCTCCGCCACGTCCTCCTTGGCCTCGTCGCAGCCGGCGACGTCGGCGAAGGTGACGGTGTTGTTCGACTCGTCGAGCATGCGGGCGCGCGACTTGCCGAAGCTGAACGCGCCGCCGCGCCCGCCGCCCTGCATCTGGCGCATGAAGAAGATCCACACGCCGATGAGCAGCAGCATCGGGAACCAGCTGACGAAGATGTTCATGAGGAGCGAGGGCTCCTCCTCGGGCTTCGCCTCGACCTTGACCCCGTACTTCAGCAGGTCGTTGATCAGCCAGATGTCGCCGGGCGAGTAGCTGGTGACCCGCTTGTCCTCGGTCGTCACGCCCTTGAGCATGCGGCCCTCGATGGTGACGCTCTTGATCTTGCCGGCCTTCACCTCCTCGACGAACACCGAGTAGGGCATCGGCGCCTGCGCGCTCGAGCGGGTATTGAACTGGTTGAAGACCGTCATCAGGACGAGTCCGATGACGAGCCAGATGACCAGGTTCTTGACCAGATTGTTCAATGCGGCTCCTCGACGGCTGCCGTCGCGCCGGGCGCGCGGAAGTTACGGATTTTACGCCCAAAGCCCGGGGGCGCACAGAAGGAAACCTGTCGCAAATCCACGACTTTCACGGCCCCGTTCGGCGCGGCCCCCGCGCCAGCAGATACATCTCGGTCGAGCGGCTGCGGGAGGCCTCGGGTTTCCGCGAGACGACCCGCTCGAACCCCGCCCGGACCTGCCCGAGGAGCGCCGGAAACCCGACGCCCTGAAAGGTCTTGACCAGCAGCGCGCCGCCGGGGTTCAGGTGCGCGGCTGCGAACTCGGCCGCACGCTCGGCGAGCGCGATGCTCCGGGCCTGGTCGGTCGCTGCCACGCCGGATAGATTGGGCGAGAGATCCGAAAGAACAAGGTCGACGGGCTGCCCGCCCAGCGCCCGCTCGATCTCCCGGAGCACCGGTTCCGCGGTGAAGTCGCCGCGAACGAAGGTCACGCCGGGGATCGGCGCCATGTCCAGCACGTCGACGGCCACGACCCGGCCCCGGGCACCGGTCCTCTCCGCCGCCACTTGCGACCACCCGCCCGGCGTGGCCCCCAGATCGACGACGACCTGCCCCGCGGCGAACAGCCGGTCCCCGGCGTCGATCTCGATGAGCTTGAAGGCGGCGCGCGACCGGTAGCCGAGCGCCTTGGCGCGCTGCACGTACGGGTCGGCGACGTGCCGCTGCATCCAGCTCCGGCTGGTCTTGGAGCGCGCCACCTGCCTAGAATGAGCCGTCGAAAGGAACCCGCGTGCCGAAACAGCTTACGACGCCCGAGCGCCAGGCGCTCAAAGGCCGCGCCCACCGGCTGCGTCCCGTCGTCCTCGTCGGCGCGGACGGCCTGACGCCGCCGGTGGTGGCGGAGGTCGACCGCGCGCTGCAGGCCCACGCGCTCATCAAGATCCGGGTCGCGGGCGACGACCGTGACGCCCGCGAGCGGCTCCTGGGGGAGGTCTGCGCCGCGACCGACGCCGCGCCGGTCCAGCACATCGGGAAGATCCTGGTCATCTATCGCGAGCCGCCGGAAAAGCCGGCGCCGAAGGCGCCGCCCGCCCGACGCCCTCCCCCTCGGCGCAAGCCCGAACGGCGCGCCCGGACGCCCAGACCGTCGCGAACCCCGGTGCCACGGCGAGGCAAGTTCCGTCCGCGTTGAGCGTCGCGTCTTTCGCGACGCTCCAACGCGGACAGTTATCCCGTAGCGGACGCGACGGGATAACTAGTCGTAGCGGACGTTCACGATCTCGAACGCCCGCACCCCGCCCGGGGTCTGCACCTCGACCTGGTCGCCCGGATACTTCCCGATGAGCGCGCGGGCGATCGGCGAGGTGATCGAGAGCTTCGCCTGCTTGATGTCGGCCTCGTCCTCGCCGACGATCTGGTAGGTGACGACCTCGCTCGAGGTCACGTCCTCGAGCTCCACCGTCGAGCCGAACACGCACCGCCCGTCGGCGTCGACCAGCTTGGGGTCGATCACCATCGCATTGGCGAGCTTCGCCTCGACCTCCGAGATGCGGCCCTCGATGAAACCCTGCCGCTCCTTCGCCGCGGCGTACTCGGCGTTCTCCGACAGGTCGCCGTGCGTGCGCGCGTCCGCGATCGCCGTGATGATCGCCGGCCGGTCGACGGTCTTCAGGCGGTGCAGCTCGTCCTTGAGCTGCTTCACGCCGGTCAGGGTCAGCGGGATCTTGGCCATATCCGAAGCGCCATGAATGACTTAGGGGATCGGCGGGGGGTGTTTCCCCCCGGTTTCGGCTCGCGCCAAAAGCGAACCCCCGGGCGAACCGGGGGCCTTCTAGGAGCCATGTTAAGCGGCCTCGAGCCGCCGGTGCAAGCCCTGTAGGTGGTAGGGGACCAACGACTCCACGTGGCGGAGCCCCGCGCAGGCGGCCCGGGCGCCGTCGATCGTGGTGTAGTAGGTGACCCGCTGCTGCACGGCGGTCGTGCGGATCGAGCGCGAATCCGCGATCGCGGTCCGCCGCTCGTCGACCGTGTTCACGATCAGGTCGAGCTCCCCGTTCTTGATCATGTCGACCACGTGGGGGCGGCCCTCGGTGACCTTGTTGACCGTCGCGACCGGCAGCCCGGCCGCCGCGATCGCCGCGGCCGTGCCCCGCGTCGCGACCAGCGCGAAGCCGAGCTCGTGCAGACCCCGCGCGACCTCCACCGCCGCCGGCTTGTCCGCGTCGCGGACGCTGACGAAGGCCTTCCCGCCCCTGGGCAGCCGGACGCCCGCGGCGAGCTGGGACTTCACGAACGCCTCGCCGAACGAGGTGCCGACCCCCATCACCTCCCCGGTCGACTTCATCTCCGGGCCGAGAATCGTGTCGACGCCCGGGAACTTGATGAACGGGAACACCGCCTCCTTCACCGCGAAGTACGGCGGGACGACCTCGCCGCGCACGCCCTGCGCATCGAGCGATCTGCCGACCATGCACCGCGCGGCGATCTTGGCGAGCGCGCGCCCGGTCGCCTTCGACACGTAGGGCACCGTCCGCGAGGCCCGCGGGTTGACCTCGAGCACGTAGACCGTGCCGCCCTGGATCGCGTACTGCACGTTCATCAGCCCGACGACGCTGAGCGCGGTCGCGAGCACGGTCGTCTGCCGGCGCAGCTCGTCCTGGATCGCCGGCGCCAGCGAGAACGGCGGCAGGGAGCACGCCGAATCCCCGGAGTGCACCCCCGCCTGCTCGATGTGCTCCATGATGCCGCCGATCAGGACCCGGCGGCCGTCGCTCACCGCGTCGACGTCGACCTCGACGGCGTCGTTCAGGAACCGGTCGAGCAGCACCGGCGAGTCGTTCGAGACCTTCACCGCCTCGCGCATGTAGCGCTCGAGCTCCCGCTGCTCGTGCACGATCTCCATGGCGCGCCCGCCGAGCACGTAGCTCGGCCGCACGACCAGCGGGTAGCCGATCTCCTGCGCCGCCGCCAGCGCCTCGCGTTCGGTGCGCGCGGTGCGGTTCGGCGGCTGCTTCAGCCCGAGCCCGGTCAGCAGCTTCTGGAATCGCTCGCGGTCCTCGGCGACGTCGATCATGTCCGGCGAGGTGCCGATGATCGGAACGCCCGCGCGCTCCAGGTCGCGCGCCAGCTTGAGCGGCGTCTGCCCGCCGTACTGGACGATCACCCCGAGCGGCCGCTCCTTCGCGACGATCTCGAGCACGTCCTCGAGCGTGAGCGGCTCGAAGTACAGCCGGTCGGAGGTGTCGTAATCGGTCGAGACGGTCTCCGGGTTGCAGTTGACCATGATGGTCTCGAACCCGTCCGCGCGCAGCGCGAGGGCCGCGTGCACGCAGCAGTAGTCGAACTCGATCCCCTGGCCGATGCGGTTCGGCCCGCCGCCGAGGACCATGATCTTCCGGCGGTCGGTCGGGGCGGCCTCGCACTCCTCCTCGTAGGTCGAGTACAGGTAGGCGGTCCCGGTCGCGAACTCGGCGGCGCAGGTGTCGACCCGCTTGAACACCGGCCGCACCCCGAGCGCGACGCGCCGGGCGCGGACGGCGTCGCCGGTTGCGCCGAGCAGCCGCGCGAGCCGGCGATCGGAGAATCCGCAGCGCTTGAGCTCGAGGAGCTCGTCCTTCGAGAGCGCGGCGAGCGTCCGGCCCCCGAGCGCTTGCTCGCGCCGCACCAGGTCCTCGATCTCGGCCAGGAACCACGGGTCGATCCGGGTCGCGCGCCGGACCTGGTCCACCGTCCAGCCGCAGCGGAACGCGTCGGCGACGTACCAGATGCGGTCGGGCCCCGGGTCGCCGAGCTCGGCGTCGATCAGCTCCGGGTCGGTGGTCTTTTCGTCGAG
Source organism: Burkholderiales bacterium (assembly GCA_050741515.1). Taxonomy (GTDB): domain Bacteria; phylum Pseudomonadota; class Gammaproteobacteria; order Burkholderiales; family SG8-39; genus DATEDA01. Next base: position 1,743 of record JBOIFD010000180.1, on the reverse strand, counting down.
CCCGTCGGCGCCGACTTCCAGCCCCCGCAGCGCCTTGTGCAGCGACTCCTGGAAGCTGCGCCCGATCGCCATCACCTCGCCGACCGACTTCATCTGCGTGGTGAGCCGGGTGTTGGCCTGCGGAAACTTCTCGAACGCGAACCGCGGCACCTTGGTCACGACGTAGTCGATCGTGGGCTCGAACGAGGCCGGAGTCGCCCCGGCGGTGATGTCGTTTCGCAGCTCGTCGAGGGTGAAGCCGACGGCGAGCTTGGCCGCGATCTTGGCGATCGGGAAGCCGGTCGCCTTCGACGCGAGCGCCGACGACCGGCTGACGCGCGGGTTCATCTCGATGACCAGGATCCGGCCGTCGTCCGGGCTGACCGCGAACTGGACGTTCGACCCGCCGGTGTCGACGCCGACCTCGCGGAGCACCGCGATCGAGGCGTCCCGCAGCAGCTGGTACTCCTTGTCGGTGAGCGTCTGCGCCGGCGCGACCGTGATCGAGTCGCCGGTGTGCACGCCCATCGGGTCGAGGTTCTCGATCGTGCACACGATGATGCAGTTGTCGCGCCGGTCGCGCACGACCTCGGTCTCGAACTCCTTCCAGCCGACGACCGACTCCTCGATCAGCAGCTCGCGCGTCGGCGAGGCGTCCAGGCCGCGCTCGCAGATGGCGACGAACTCCTCGCGGTTGTAGGCGATCCCGCCGCCCGAGCCGCCGAGCGTGAACGACGGCCGGATGACGACCGGGAAGCCGATCGCGCCCTGGACCTGCAGCGCCTCCTCCAGCGAGTGCGCGAGCGCGGAGCGCGGGCACTCGAGGCCGATGCGCTGCATCGCGAGCTTGAACTGCTCGCGGTCCTCGGCCTTGTCGATCGCCGCGCGGCTCGCGCCGATCAGCTCGACCCGGTGCTTCTCGAGCACCCCGTGCTTGGCGAGGTCGAGCGCGCAGTTGAGGCCGGTCTGCCCGCCCATGGTCGGCAGGAGCGCGTCGGGCCGCTCCCTGGCGATGATCGTCTCGAGGACCTGCCACGTGACCGGCTCGATGTAGGTGACGTCGGCCATCTCCGGATCGGTCATGATGGTCGCGGGGTTCGAGTTGACCAGGATGACCCGGTAGCCCTCCTCGCGCAGCGCCTTGCACGCCTGCGCCCCGGAGTAGTCGAACTCGCACGCCTGGCCGATGACGATCGGCCCCGCGCCGATGATGAGCACGCTCTTGAGGTCAGTTCTTTTCGGCATGCTCTTGCATCATCTTGGCGAAACGGTCGAACAGATAGCCGATGTCGTGCGGCCCCGGGCTCGCCTCGGGATGCCCTTGAAAGCAAAAGGCCGGCCGATCAGTCCTGGCGAGCCCCTGGAGGGAACCGTCGAAGAGAGAGACGTGCGTAGCGCGGAGGTTTTTCGAGATGGAAGCGGGATCAACCGCGAACCCATGATTCTGGCTGGTGATCACCACCTGCCCGGTGTCGAGGTCTTTCACCGGGTGGTTCGCGCCATGGTGGCCGAACTTCATCTTCAGCGTGCTTGCGCCGGAGGCGAGGCCCATCAGCTGGTGGCCGAGGCAGATGCCGAACACCGGCACGCGCGTCGCATCGAGGATCTCGCCGATCGCCTCGATGGCATAGTCGCAAGGCTCGGGATCGCCCGGGCCATTCGACAGGAATACGCCATCCGGCCGCATTTTCAGTATCTCTCTGGCTGGAAAAGCAGCAGGGACGACCGTAACGCGAACGCTGCGCTCGGCGAGCATGCGCAGGA
>JBOIFD010000179.1:0-12297 GCA_050741515.1 Burkholderiales bacterium | reverse complement strand
TTGTGGTCGGCGGCCTCGTCCATCGCGATGCGCAGTTCACTCATCGAGCATCTTCATCGCCTGCACGAGGCTGCGCCGCATGCGCGACAGCGATTCGGCAAGCGATCCGATCTCGTCATGGCTGGGGGCGACGAAATCCGGCGCGTCGACGGCGCCGAGGCTGATCCTGTCGGCCAGCGCCGAGATGCGGGTCACGGGACGGATGACTATCCACCATAGCAGCAGATTCAGGGTGACGGCAACCGTGACCAGCACCGCGACCAGGGAGATCATGAACACGCGAAAGTTGCTTTCGGCACGGGCCAGCGCAACCGCCACGGGCACCTGCACTATCTGCGCGGCGACGATCTCGTCGAGCTTCCATCCGAAGCCGTTGGTCGGCCCGTATATGGCGACCATTGTGGCCGGTGCCTTGTCGGCCGTATCGTGGCAGAACAGGCAGCCGGCGGCCGCCTTCAACGGTTTGGCGACGAAGAGCATGCGGCCGTTGGGCGTTTCGCGCTCGCCCGACAGCGGCGACTTGACGGCGTCGTTGCGGAACTGGCTGATGATGTCCGCCTCCCAATCGGTCGCCCTGTTTTGGAGATTGGTTGGATTCAGGGCCGGCTCGCGATACACGAACTGCTTGTACTCGGCGTTGGCGCCGCGCAGGTTCTTCAGGACCTCGATGGCGGAAAACGCAGACACCATTTCCGGACGGAACTCGTATTTGACCTGCGTTAAGAGCAGCGGATAGACGTTCTTGAGGGTGTAGGCCCGCACCGCCGAGGCGCTGTCGATCAGCAGCTTGGCGTTGTGGTAGACCTCCTCGCGCGCGTTGTGCTGCACCAAGCCCCAGGAGACGGCGCCGGTAACGCCGATCGCGCTGGCGAACAGCGCCAGCAGCACGAGGTTGAATTTCAGCAGCAGCTTCATGACGGGGTCCTCGCCGGATGTCGGAAGTGTCTGGATTTCTGTGTTTGAGGCAGGTTGCTGATCGGTGGTCAGGCTGGGTTTTGGGGTCTGGCTTTGATCGCTATGTCCGCGGGCGGGGGTGCGGCGGGCAGTCCCCCGCGCATCGGTCCGGGAATTAACTTAGCTGCTCGAATACTTCATGCTTGATCGACACCGGCGTGATGTCAAGGAGCAGTGCGCAAGGCCGCTCTTGGCGATACCGAGCGTCGACCTCGACCGACCGGTAATGGCCGCGGCTTGACCGCCGGCGCGCACCCGGCTATGCTCCTTGTATCTCATTTGTGATACAGATCGCGGACATGGCAGTCTCGCTCAGGGTTCCGGAGGAGGTGAAAAAGCGCATCGCGAAGCTGGCGAAGGCGCAGGACATGACGCCGCATGGGTTCATGCTCGAGGCGATCCGCGAGAAGCTCGAGGCCGAGGAAGCACGGGCGGCATTCCACGCGGACGCGAAGCGCAGGCTCGCCAGGATGAGGAAGACCGGCGCTGGCATCCCCGCCGCGGAAGTGTTCGAGTACCTGAAGCAGCGTGCCGAAGGCAAGCGCGCCGATCGGCCGAAGCCGCGCAAGATCGCGTGATCATCTTCGACACGGAGGCGCTCGACGATCTCGAGCGGATCTTCGAGTTCAACTTCGAGCGCGATCCTGCAACGGCGCTCGAGCATATCGACAAGGTGCGCACTGCCGTCTTAATTCTCGATGCGCATCCTGAAATCGGACGACCGCTAAGCCGCGGCTCCACCTTGCGCGAGCTCATCATCTCGCACGGCAAGACGGGTTACATCGCGCTCTACGAGTACTCGCGAGTCGAGAAGCTGGTGCGCATCGTCGCGATCCGGCACCAGCGCGAGGCCGGGTACCGGGGGCGCTGAGGAGCGGCGCCGGCGCCCCGCTCGTGGTCTCATTTCAGGACGGCGTGGGCGCGCGCGACGAGCGAATTCGTGGCCGCCGGCGGCGTGCGGTTCCGCGAGAACGACATCCGCGCGAAGGCCGCCAGCGATGCGTCCTCGCTTGCGCGGGCGCAGGAGAATCTGGGGTGGCTAGTGGGATTCGAACCCACGACAACCGGAATCACAATCCGGGACTCTACCCCTGAGCTATAGCCACCGTCGTCCGCAATCGGGCCCGCGCGACTGGCGTGCCCGACAGGAATCGAACCTGTAACCCCCAGCTTAGAAGGCTGGTGCTCTATCCGGTTGAGCTACGGGCACTTCCGCCCGGCACGCCCCGCGACCGCCGCGTGGCCCGGAAAGTGGTCGGGGTGGAGAGATTCGAACTCCCGACATCTTGCTCCCAAAGCAAGCGCGCTACCAGGCTGCGCCACACCCCGCGCGGAGGGGCGTAGTTTACGCGCGCCGACGAACGCCGGTCAACGCAGCGCACAACCGGGCACTTTTGCGCTTGCCGCCCCCCCTTCGTTCTGGCATAAAGGCGCGTTGATTTTTTCAGGCCGGAGGGCGTGAGATGCCCATCGATACCCTGCACAAGCAGTTCCCGCCCTACGCGGCGAGGAAGGGCGAGGAGTACATGAGCGCCCAGCAGCGCGCGCACTTCAAGCAGGTGCTGGCCGCGCTGCGCGATGACCTGTCCGCCGACATCGAGCGTACCGTCCACACGATGCAGGACGAGGCGACGGTGTTCGCCGACCCGAATGACCGCGCGACCCAGGAATCGGACATCGCGCTCGAGCTCCGCAACCGCGACCGCGAGCGCAAGCTGATCAAGAAGATCAACGAAACGATCGCGCGGATCGACGCCGAGGATTACGGCTACTGCGACAGCTGCGGGGCCGAGATCGGGCTCCAGCGCCTGGAGGCGCGCCCGACGGCGACGCTCTGCATCGACTGCAAGACGCTGGAGGAAATGCGGGAACGGCAGGTCGGGAAGTAGTCGTCCCGACGCCGCAAGCGAAAGGGGCCTCGCGGGCCCCTTCTTGTCGGCGCGACGCCGCGAGCGTCAGCCGGACGACGACTCCGCTGCCGCGGGCTGCTGCTCGGTGATCGCTTTCATCGACAGCCGCACGCGCCCCTTCTCGTCCGACTCCAGCACCTTCACCTTCACCTGCTGCCCTTCCTTGAGGTGGTCGGAGACGTTGTTGACCCGCTGGTGGCTGATCTGCGAGATGTGCAGCAGCCCGTCCTTGCCGGGCAGCAGGCTCACGATCGCGCCGAAATCGAGCAGCCGCAGGACCGTTCCGTTGTAGACCTTGCCGACCTCGACCTCGGCGACGATCTCCTGGATCTTGCGCCTGGCGGCCTCGCCACCCTCGCTGCTCACGCTGGCGATGCTGATCGTCCCGTCGTCGGCGATCTCGATCGTGGTGCCGGTTTCCTCCTGGATGCCGCGCACCACCACGCCGCCCTTGCCGATGACGTCGCGGATCTTCTCGGGGTTGATCTTGATCTTGATGATCCGCGGCGCGAAGCTCGAGACCTCGGCGCGCGAGCCCTCGAGCGCCTGCTTCATGTGGGCGAGGATGTGCAGCCGGCCTTCGTGGGCCTGGGCGAGGGCGATCTGCATGATCTCCTTGGTGATCCCCTCGATCTTGATGTCCATCTGCAGCGCGGTGATGCCCCGCTCGGTCCCCGCGACCTTGAAGTCCATGTCGCCGAGGTGGTCCTCGTCGCCGAGAATGTCGCTCAGCACCGCGAACCGCTTGCCGTCCTTGATCAGCCCCATCGCGATGCCGGCGACGTGGGCCTTCATCGGCACGCCGGCATCCATCAGCGCCAGGCTCCCGCCGCAGACCGAGGCCATCGATGACGACCCGTTGGACTCGGTGATCTCGGACACGACGCGGATCGAGTAGGCAAACTCCTCCTGGCTCGGCAGCATCGCTACGAGCGCCCGCTTGGCGAGCCGGCCGTGGCCGATTTCGCGGCGCTTCGGCGGCCCCATGCGGCCGGTCTCACCGGTCGCGTACGGCGGCATGTTGTAGTGGAGCATGAAGCGCTCCTTGTACTCGCCCTGGACCGCGTCGACGATCTGCTCGTCGCGGCCGGTGCCGAGCGTCGCGATGACGAGCGCCTGGGTCTCCCCGCGCGTGAACAGCGCGGAACCGTGGGTGCGCGGCAGCACGCCCGCGCGGGCCGAAATCGGCCGCACGGTGCGAGTGTCGCGGCCGTCGATGCGCGGCTCCCCGTCGAGGATCTGGCTGCGGACGATCTTCGCTTCGAGGTTGAACAGGAGGTCCTTGACGTGGCTCGGGTCGGCCGGAGGCTCGGCGCCCGCGACCGCCTCGAGCGTGCGTTTCCGGATCTCTTCCAGGCGCGCGTTGCGGGCCTGTTTCTGCTTGATGCGGAACGCGGCCCGGAGATCGTTCTCCGCGAGCTCCGTCACCCTGGCGATCAGCGTCGCCTCCTTCGTCGGGGCCTGCCACTCCCAGCCCGGCCGGCCGGCCTCGTCGGCGAGCTCGTTGATCGCGCTGATCGCCGTGCGCATTTGCTCGTGGCCGTAGACCACCGCGCCCAGCATCACCTCCTCGGACAGCTCCTGGGCCTCGGACTCGACCATGAGCACCGCGTGCTCCGTTCCCGCCACGACCAGGTTCAGCTTCGAATCCTTGAGCTGGGTCGCGGTGGGGTTGAGCACGTACTGTCCGTCGAGGTAGCCCACGCGGGCCGCGCCGATCGGACCGTTGAACGGGATGCCGGAGAGCGCGAGCGCGGCGGAGACGCCGATCATCGCCGCGACGTCGGGATCGACCTCCGGGTTCACCGACATCACCGTCGCGACGACCTGGATCTCGTGGTAGAAGCCGTCCGGGAAGAGCGGCCGGATCGGGCGGTCGATCAGCCGCGAGGTCAGCGTGTCCTTCTCGGAGGGCTTGCCCTCGCGCTTGAAGAAGCCGCCCGGGATCTTGCCCGCGGCGTAGTATTTCTCGACGTAGTCGACCGTGAGCGGGAGGAAGTCCACGTTGGAACGGGGCTGCTTGGACGCGACCACGCTGCAGAGCACGACCGAGTCGTCCATGCTGACCAGGACCGCGCCGGACGCCTGGCGCGCGATCTCGCCGGTCTCGAGCGTCACTTGATGGGCGCCGTAGCTGAATGTCTTCTTGACGGGGTTCAATGCCATCTCCTTCCGAGCCGGAGCGCCGGCAGCGCACCTTCCGGTGCGACGGGACGTGGCAGGCGGGGGGGAACGGGTTGCGGGAGCCGACGCCTCTGGTGGGGGTCCAGCGGACGCGGGCGATCGTTACTTGCGCAGGCCAAGTTGCTCGATCAGTGCGCGGTAGTTGTCGGCGTCGGTGCGCTTGAGGTAGTCGAGCATCTTGCGCCGCTCGCTCACCATTCTAAGCAGCCCGCGCCGGGAGTGGTGGTCCTTCACGTGGGTCTTGAAGTGATCGGTCAAGCCGTTGATGCGCGCCGTGAGGAGCGCGATCTGCACCTGCGGCGAACCGGTGTCGCCGGCCTGCCGTCGGTGGGTCTCGATGATCTTCGCCTTGTCGGCGGTCGTGACGGCCATCCTTGCCTCCTGGGAAACGGCGGATTTTAGCCCGAGATCAATGCCCTTCACAAGGTTTACGCAGCGGTGCGAACCGCCTCGGGCGAAGCCGCGTCCTGCCGCACCAGCCGGTGCGGCCGTAGCGCGCCGCTGCCGATCTCGCCGATCCCGATGAACGCACCGTCGGCGTGGTACACGCGGAACCGGCCATCGCCGGCCAGGGCTGGCGCGGCCACGGTCTGACCGCAGCGAAATCTCGCTGCCTCGGGCTCCGCAACGGCCACCGCTGGGAGGTGCCCCACCAAGGCGTCGAGGGGGTGCAGGTGCGCATCGCGCGCATCGGGACCGAGCGCCTCGAGCGCGGGCAGCCCCACCGCGTCGGCGATCGAGAACCGGCCGACGGCCGTGCGCCGCAGACCGGCGACGTGCGCGCCGCAACCGAGGTCGCGCCCCACGTCCTCGGCCAGGGTGCGCACGTAGGTGCCCTTGCTGCATCGGACCGTCACCTCGAGGCTGTCGCCGCCGAATCGGCGCAGCGCGAGCTCGTGGATCGTGACCGATCGCGGCGGCCGCTCGACCGGTTCGCCGGCCCGCGCGTACTTGTACAAGGGACGACCCTCGTGCTTCAGCGCGGAGTACGCCGGCGGCACCTGGGAGATACGCCCGCGAAATCGCGCCAGGACCCGTTCGACTTCAGCCGTTCCGACCGCGACCGGGCGCCGCTCGACGATCTCGCCTTCGGCGTCGCCGGTGGTCGTGGTCACGCCGAGCGCGATCCGGGCCGCGTAGGTCTTGTCGGCGTCCAGGAGCTCCGCGCCGAACTTGGTCGCTTCGCCGAACAGGCACGGCAGGAGGCCGGTGGCGAGCGGATCGAGCGTCCCGCTGTGTCCGCCCTTCTCCGCCCGGTAGAGCCGCCGTGCCGCCTGCAGGGCTGCGTTCGAGCTCATCCCCGGCGGCTTGTCGAGGAGCAGGACTCCGTCGACCCGCCGCCACGGGACGCGCGCGCGACCCGCGCTCACTTCGACCGCCGCTTGCGACGCGGGGACTGCCGCGCGACGTCGCTCGCCACGGCCTCCTCGATCAGGTGCGTGAGCCGGATGCCGGACTCGACCGACGCGTCATAGAAAAAGCGGAGCTCCGGCACGATGTGGGTCTCGAGCCGCGCGCCGAGCATCGTCCGCAGGAAGCCCGCGGCGCGCGCCAGTCCCTGCAGCGTCTCCTCGCGACGCTCCGCGCCCGCAAGCGAGGTGAAGAACACTTTGGCGTGCGCCAGGTCCGGCGAGACCTCGACGCCGGTCAGCGTGATCATGCCGACGCGCGGATCCTTGAGCTCGGTCCGCAGGATCTCCGACAGCTCGCGCTGGATCTGGTCGGCGACGCGGCGGCGCCGCTGGGGGTTGGCCACGGTCCCTCGTGGCTGGCAGCTCGCTAGAGGGTCCGCGCGACTTCCTGGACTTCGTAGGCCTCGAGCTGGTCCCCGACCTTGATGTCGCTGTAGCTCCTGATCGAGAGGCCGCACTCGAAGCCCGCCTTGACCTCGCGCACGTCGTCCTTGAACCGCTTGAGCGACTCGAGCTCGCCGTCGTGGATGACGACGTTGTCGCGCAGCACCCGCACGCGCGCGTTGCGGCGGATGAGCCCCTCGGTGACGTAGCATCCGGCGACCGTCCCGACCTTCGAGATCCGGAACACCTGCCGCACCTCCACCAGGCCGAGCACCGCTTCCTTCTTCTCCGGCGTGAGCATCCCGGAGAGCGCGGCCTTCACCTCGTCCACCGCCTCGTAGATGATGTTGTGGTAGCGGATGTCCACTCCCGAGGTTTCCGCGAGCTTGCGGGCGGTCGCGTCGGCGCGGGTGTTGAAGCCGACGATGACCGCCTTGGACGCGAGCGCGAGGTTCACGTCGGACTCGGTGATCGCTCCGACGCCGGCGTGCACGACGTTGATCCTCACCTCGTCGGCCGACAGGCGCGACAGCGCGTGCGCGAGCGCCTCCTGCGAGCCCTGCACGTCGGCCTTGATGACCAGCGCGAGCACCTTGACCTCGGCGTCCTTCAGGCTCTCGAACATGTCTTCGAGCCTCGCCGCCTGCCGCTTGGCGAGCTTCACGTCGCGGAACTTGCCCTGGCGGAACAGCGCGATTTCGCGCGCCTTGCGCTCGTCGCCGAGCGCCATCAGCTCGTCGCCCGCGTTCGGCACCTCCGACAGCCCCTGGATCTCGACCGGGATCGATGGCCCGGCTTCCTGCACCGGCCGGCCGGCCTCGTCCAGCATTGCGCGCACGCGCCCGAACACTGCGCCGGCGAGGATGACGTCGCCGCGCTTGAGGGTGCCGGCCTGGACGAGCACCGTGGCGACCGGGCCGCGACCCTTGTCCAGGCGCGCCTCGATCACCGCGCCTTTGGCCAGTGCGCTCACCGGCGCCTTGAGCTCGAGGACCTCGGCCTGCAACAGGACCTGCTCGAGGAGGTCGTCGATGCCCTGGCCGGTCTTCGCCGACACCTGGACGAACGGCGAGTCGCCGCCGTATTCCTCGGGCACCACGCCCTGCGCGACCAGCTCCTGCTTGACCCGCTCCGGGTTGGCGTCGTTCTTGTCGATCTTGTTCAGCGCCACGACCAGCGGCACGTTCGCCGCCTTCGCGTGCGAGATCGCCTCGATCGTCTGCGGCATCACGCCGTCGTCCGCCGCCACCACCAGGACCACCAGGTCGGTGACCTTGGCGCCGCGCGCCCGCATCGACGTGAACGCTTCGTGGCCCGGGGTATCGAGGAACGTGACCACCCCGCGCGGCGTCGTCACGTGATACGCGCCGATGTGCTGGGTGATGCCGCCCGCCTCGCCCGCGGCGACCTTCGTCCGGCGGATGTAGTCGAGCAGCGACGTCTTGCCGTGATCGACGTGGCCCATGACCGTCACCACCGGCGGCCGCGGTTGCAGCTCGCCCTCGGCCTCGGCCTGCTGCACCTCCGCGTCGAGATACGCCTCGGGGTCGGAGAGCTTCGCGGCGATCGCGGTGTGGCCGATCTCCTGGACCACGATCATCGCCGTCTCCTGGTCGAGCACCTGATTGATCGTCACCATCTGGCCGAGCTTCATCAGCACCTTGATGACCTCGGCCGCCTTCACCGACATCTTGTGGGCGAGGTCGGCGACGGTGATCGTTTCGGGGACGTGCACCTCGCGGACCAGCGGCTCGGCCGGCGCGGTGAAGGTCCTGGCAGTCGCGTCCTCCGCATGCCGGTGGCGCCCGCCCTTCGGGTGGTGCCAGCCGGCGCCCCCGGTCGCGTCGCCGCGGGTCTTGATCGTGCGCTTCCTGGCGCCGTCGTCCTTCCAGACGGTCACCTGCTTCTCGGGCTTCTTGGCCTTCTTCTGGACCGCTTCCGCGGTCTTGGGTTTGTGCAGGGTCGTGGCGGGCGCCCCGGGCGCCGCCGCCTGCGCCGCGGCTGCGGCGCGGACCTGCTCTTCGGCCTCGCGCTGCTCGGCGAGCCGCCGCTCGCGCTCCTGCTTTTCGGCGAGCTCGGCGGCCTGCCGCGCCGCGAGCTCCGCGTCCCGCCGGGTCTCCTGGTCGCGAAGCTCCGCTTCGCGGGCGTCCACTGCCGGGACCGGTGCCGCGACGGCCTCGGCCGGCGGCGCCGCGGCCTCGCCCGCCTCGCGCTTCACGAACACGCGCTTCTTGCGGACCTCGACCTGGATGGTCCGCGACTTGCCCGAGGCGTCGGCCTTCTTGATCTCGCTCGTCTGCTTGCGGGTGAGCGTGATCTTGGTCTTCGCCTCGACTCCCCCGTGGGCCTTGCGCAGGTACTCGAGGAGCCGCGTCTTGTCCTGCTCGCTGAGCGTGTCCTCGGCCACGGTCTTGTTGACCCCGGCCGCGCGCAGCTGCTCGAGCAGCTGCTTCGGCGGCATCTTCAGCTCGCCGGCGAACTGCGCAACGCTCATGTGTGCCATACGCCCGACCTCACTCCGCCGCGAACCAGTGCTCGCGGGCCTTCATGATCAGCGTCCGCGCGCGCTCGGCCTCGATGCCGCTGATCTCGAGCAGGTCGTCGACCGCGAGATCGGCGAGATTGTCGCGGGTCTTGACGCCGGCCTGCGCGAGCCGCGCCGCGAGGTCGGCGTCCATGCCCTCGAGATCGAGCAGGTCCTTCTGCGCCCCCTCGACCCGCTCCTCGTTCCGGATCTGCTCCACGAGCAGCGCGTCCTTCGCGCGGCTGCGCAGCTCGTTCACCGTCGCCTCGTCCAGCCCCTCGATCTCGAGCATCTCGTTGATCGGCACGTACGCGACCTCCTCGAGGGTCGAGAATCCCTCCTGGATCAGGAGATCGGCCAGGTCCGCGTCGACGTCGAGCTTCTCCGTGAACAGGCTCCGCACGCCGGCGGCCTCCTCCTCGTTCTTGCGCTGCGACTCCTCCTCGGTCATGAGGTTGATCTGCCAGCCGGTCAGCTCGGAGGCGAGCCGCACGTTCTGCCCGCTGCGGCCGATGGCGATCGCGAGGTTCTCCTCGTTGACCACCACGTCCATCGCGTGCTTTTCCTCGTCGACGATGATCGACGCGACGTCGGCCGGCGCGAGCGCCCCGATCACGAACTTCGCGGGATCCTCCGACCACAGCACGATGTCTACGCGCTCGCCGGCGAGCTCCTGGGTCACCGCCTGCACGCGCGAGCCGCGCATCCCGACGCAGGTCCCGATCGGATCGATGCGCCGGTCGTTGGAGTGCACCGCGATCTTGGCGCGGACGCCCGGATCGCGCGCCGCCGACCTGATCTCGAGCAGCCCCTCCTCGATCTCCGGCACTTCCAGCCCGAACAGCTCGATGATGAACTCGGGCGCGGTGCGCGACAGCACCAGCTGCGGCCCGCGCAGGCTGCGATCGATGCGCAGGAGATAGGCGCGCACGCGATCGCCGACGCGCAGGTTCTCCTTCGGGATCATCTGGTCCCGCGGCAGCACCGCCTCGACCCGGCCCGACTCGATGATCGCGTTGCCGCGCTCCATGCGCTTGATCGTCCCGGTCACGAGCTTCTCGCCGCGCCCGAGGAAGTCCTGCAGGATCTGCTCGCGCTCGGCGTCGCGGATCTTCTGCAGGATGACCTGCTTCGCGGTCTGGGCGCCGATCCGGCCGAACTCGATCGCCTCGAGCGGCTCCTCGATGTAGTCCTCCACCTGGACGTCGCCGTACTGCGCCTTCGCCTCCGACAGCGGGATCTGCTGGGCCGGGATCTCCACCGCGTCGTCGGCCACGACCTGCCAGCGCCGGAACGACTCGTACTCGCCGGTGTCCCGGTCGATCGCCACGCGCACGTCGACGTCCTCGGTGAAGCGCTTCTTGGTCGCCGACCCGATCGCCTGCTCGAGCGCGCCGAACACCACGTCCTTGTTGACGTTCTTCTCGCGCGCCAAGGCGTCGACCAGGAGCAGCAGTTCCCTGCTCATCGCCGTTCCTTCCACAGCTTCGGCACCAGGCGCGCCCGGTCCAGGTTGACGAACGCGAACGACATCACCGTGCCCTCGACTTCGAGGTCGACGTCCGCGGCGCTCGCGCCCCGCACGACCCCGACGAACCGGCGCCGCCCGTTCAGCGGCACCCGCAGCCGCACCTCGGCCCGCTCCCCGGCGAAGCGCCGGAAGTCGGCCGGCTTCTTGAGCACCCGGTCGAGCCCCGGCGAGGAAACCTCGAGGCGGTCGTACCCGATGCCCTCGACCTCCAGGACCCGCTGCAGCTGCCGGGTCATGCGCTGGCAGTCGTCGTGCGTGATGCTCGGTCGAACCCCGCCCTCGCCGGCGTCGGTCCGCTCGATGAAGACGCGCACCAGCCGCCCGCCGTGGGCGAGCTCGTGATGGACGAGCGCGTAGCCGAGGCTCTCTGCCGTCGATTCAACCACTTGCTGAATGTTCGCCACTCTTACCGTACAAATAAAAAATGGGCTCGTGGCCCATCCCTTCAAAAGCGGGCGCCAGTGTAGCAAAGAAGGCCCTCCCGGACAACGGGATACGCGTGCACGCGGGCCCCGCACTAGCTCCGCTCGCGGACCCTCCGGCGGGGGCCGGGGGCGCGCGGCGTTCCCCAGCGCGGGCCCGCCGGGGCTCCCTTCCGGGCGTCGTTGCGGGCCGGTCGAGGCGCGGGGCTGAGCGGCTGCCCCGGGCGGTCTCCGCTCACACCCGCCGCGAGCGCCGCGACCTCGCCCGGTCGCAGCTCGCGGAACCATCCGCGCTTGAGTCCCGGCGGCAGCACGAGCGGACCGAACCGGACCCGGATGAGGCGGCTGACCCGGTGGTTCACGGCCTCGAGCATCCGCCGCACCTCGCGATTCCGCCCCTCCCTGAGGACGACGCGGTACCAGTGGTTGCGGCCCTGCCCGCCCTCGTCCGCGATGGTCGCGAATCGCGCCGGCCCATCCTCGAGCAGCACGCCCCGCGTGAGCGCGCGCAGCGCCTCCGGCGCGAGGGTCCCGTCGACGCGCACTGCATACTCCCGCTCGAGCCCGGAGCGCGGGTGCATGAGTTGCGCCGCAAGCTCGCCGGATGTGGTCAGCACGAGCAGGCCGCTCGAGGTGAGGTCAAGCCGGCCCACCGCGATCCAGCGCCCGCCCTTCACGCGGGGGAGCCGGTCGAAGACGGTGGCCCGGCCCCCGGGGTCGGCCGCCGAGACGATCTCGCCGGACGGCTTGTGATAGAGGAGCACCCGCGCCGGCGCGTCCTGCGTCCCCGCCCCGACCGGCCGGTCATCGACGCGGACCCGGTCGCTCGCCGACACGCGCTGACCAAGATGCGCGCGCGCGCCGTTCACGGTCACCCGCCCCGCCGCGATCCAGACCTCCATCTCCCGGCGCGAACCGAGGCCGGCCCGGGCGAGGACCTTTTGCAGCTTTTCGCCCGCGTCCGCGGGCCCGCGGA
>JBOIFD010000178.1:0-6169 GCA_050741515.1 Burkholderiales bacterium | reverse complement strand
TCCGAGATCGAGCGGCTCTTCGGCCGGCGCCGTTACCTCGCCTATTACTTCGCCGCGGTGCTCGCGGCCGCGCTCACCCAGATCGTGTTCTCGACGGCGACCGGCTCGTTCTACCCGACGGTCGGCGCGTCGGGCGGCGTCTTCGGGCTGCTGCTCGCCTACGGCATCTACTTCCCGCGGCGCACGATCGTGCTGCTGTTCCCGCCGATCCCGATGCCGGCGTGGCTGTTCGTCATCTTGTACGCGGCGATCGAGCTCTACCTCGGCGTGACCGGCACGCAGGCCGGGGTCGCCCACTTCGCGCATCTCGGCGGCATGTTGGGAGGCTTCATCATGCTCCGCTACTGGCGCCGGCGCTTCCCGCTGCGGCGGTAGACGGCGCGCTCAGTTGGCGCGCAGGGCCCGCCACGGATGCGTGCGCCCATCGGGCGTCGTAACCCGGCCGACGATGCGATCGGCGCCCGCGCGGCCCTCGAACCGCACCGTGCCGCCGGCGTAAGGAAAACGCATGAAGATCGTCGGCCCGCGCACGTACGCGCGCTCGAGGGCGATCGGCTCGCCCCGGACCGAGGCGACGCCGGCGAGGAACTGGAACTTCTGGGTGAGCTCGAGCTCGATCCCGGTCGCGCGGCCGCCGAGCGGGACGGTCGTCTGCCATTCGCCCGCGACCTGCGCCGGCACGACCCAGAGATAGAGGGTGCTCTTCTCCTCGACGCCGACGGGCTTCCCCGGCGCGGGCACGACGATGGTCGCGTCCGGCTCCCACTCCCCCATGTCGCCGTCGTGGGAGACGATCCGCGCACCGGGGCGCAGCTGGGCCAGCATCCTGGGCCGCAACTCGACGTTGGTGTCCGGCAGGAGGTAGAACGCGAGCACCGTGGCGGGCGCGAAGTCGACGTCGCGGATGTCCTTCTCGACGAAGGTCACGCGGTCGGCGACGCCGGCCGCGCGCGCGTTCTCGGTGGCGAGCTCGACGAGCGAGCGCACGTAGTCGAAGCCCACGCCCCGGGCGCCGTACTTCTTCGCCGCGGTGATCACGATCCGGCCGTCGCCGGAGCCGAGGTCCATGACGAAGTCGCTGCCGCGCACGCCGGCGAGCTTCAGCATCTCCTCGACGACGTTCTGCGGCGTCTGGACGTAGGGCACTTCATCGGCGGCCGCGGCCGCGAGGCACGCCGCCGCGGCCAGCGCGCCGAGGAGACTCGACCGCGTCATTGCCGGCTCGCGGTGAACGGGACGGCGGGGGCGCCGTCGCGCCGGATCTCGCCGCGGATCTCGGCCCCTGCGACGGTGCCTTCGTAGGCGCCCGCGAGCGGCGAGCCGGCCGGGACCGTGAACCGGATGCTCGTGCCGCGCGCCCGGCCGCCGGCGACGGCGTGACGCGCGCCGTCCAGCTCGAGCTCGCCGGCGAATTTCTGGAACTCCTGCGCTAGCGCGAGCGTCGCGCTGCGTCCGGGCGCGAGCGGCGTCTCGAGCCGCCACCGGCCCTCGACCTTCGCCGGCACGTACCAGAGGAAGACCCGGCTGGTGCGCTCGATGCCGACGGGCTTGTCGGGCGCGGGGATGGTCTCGGCGAAGTCCGGCTCCCACTCGTCGCCCAGATCCCAGTCGTGCGCGACGACCCGCGCGCCGGGCCGCAGCTGCTCGAGGATGCGCGGCCGCAGCTTGATGTTGAGCTCCCGGAAGAGGTACAGCGTGAGCACCGTCGCCGGGCGCAGGTCGGCGACGAACAGGTCCTCGGTGACGAACCTGGCGCGGTCGGCCACGCCGGCGCGGCGCGCGTAGTACTGGCTGAGGTTGACGAGATCGGGCTCGATCTCGATGCCGAGGCCGCGCGCCCCGTACTTCGTCGCCGCGGTGATCACGATCCGGCCGTCCCCGGACCCGAGATCGACGACGAAGTCGTCGGGGCCGACCCGCGCGAGCTCGAGCATCCGGTCGACGGTCGATTGCGGCGTCGGGACGTAGGGCGGCTTGGTGAGGAACACCTGCGCCGGCGCAGCCGGGGCGGCGAGCAGGCCGGCCACCGCCAGCACCGCGAGCGGCCGTTTCCAGTCGAAGGGCGACGCGATCCCCGGCGTCGTCGCGCGACCCATGGTCCTACTTCCCCAGCAGCTCGTACGCCGTGGGGTTGTCGGGGCACGCGCCGAACCCGCACTCGAGCAGCGTCGAGACCGCGTTGGCGAGCGCGACCGCCACGAACAGCCACCCCACCGCCTGCGTCACCACGCTCGGGCGGAGATCGTGGGTCCCCTCGACGAACTGCGCCTCGATGAACAGCAGCAGTCCGGCCGCCGCCGCGATCGCGACGAACACCACCAGCGCCCAGGTGTAGAAGTGCCAGCCGTAGAGCGCCGAGCCGTACGACCCGGTGTCCGGCACGATGTGCAGCAGGATCTGGCGCGCCGCCGCCGCGCCGCCGACCAGCGCGCTGATGATCACGACGCCGTAGTGGGACTCCGACGATCCGAAGCGGACGTTCAGGGCGAAGCCGAGCCCGGCCCCGATCAGCCCGAGGCGCTGCACGAGGCAGAGCGGGCACGGCAGCTCGCCGCGCGCGAGCTGCCAGTAGAGCGCGAACAGGAGCACGCCGCTGACGGCGACGAGGGCGAGGATGTTGAGGGTTTTCGCGATGGCGGCCATGGCGGTCCCCTAGAGCACGATCTTCAACGGGGTGGTCGCGTGGCTCCAGAGAACGTAGAGCGTCGCCGCCATTGCGACCGCCCAGACGATCACGGACGACTTCCGGAACCCGAGCATCGCCACGAGCGCGGCGATCACGAGCACGACGAACGGCAGTGCCATCATGGCTTTTCTCTCCCTTGCGACAGGCTGGAACAAGGGAGCGGGCCCCCTTGCAAGTCCCCCGACCCGCGCGAACGCGGGTGCAGGCTAGTCGTACTTGCGCGCGTCCTCGATGATCTTGCCGTCGTTTGCCAGCTCACCCGGCTTGCGCAGCCGCACCTCGCCGCGCAGCTTCGTGACCTCGCGGAGCGTGGCGACGATCGCATCGGCGAGGCCCGCGGACGCGGCCTCGACCTCGCAGTGGAGCGTCATCCGGTCCTGCCCGTCCGCCTGGTCGACGACCACCCGCGCGCGCCGGATCTCCGGGTGGCGCCTGGCCACCTCGGCGACCTGCGACGGGTGCACGAACATCCCCTTCACCTTGGTCGTCTGGTCGGCGCGGCCCAGCCAGCCCCTGATCCGGACATTGGTGCGGCCGCACGGGCTCGCGCCCGGCAGCACCGCCGACAGGTCGCCGGTCGCGAAGCGGATCAGCGGGTAGTCGGGATTGAACGTCGTGACGACGACCTCCCCGACTTCGCCCTCGGGCACCGGATCGCCGGTGCCCGGCCGCACGATCTCGAGGAGGATCCCCTCGTCGACGATCATGCCCTCGCAGACCGCGCCGTCCGGGGCGCGCGACTCGTAGGCGACGAGGCCCAGATCCGCAGTCGCGTAGCACTGCAGCACGCCAAGCCGGCGCTCGCCGAGGGCCTTGCGCAGCGCCGGCGGGAGGTACTCCGCACCGACCATGGCTTTCTTCAGGCTGGTGATGTCGGCCTTCAGCTCGTCGGCCTTCTCGACGATCAGCTTGAGGAACGACGGCGTGCCGATGTAGCCGTCGACCCGGAGGCCCGCGATCGTCGCGACCTGCATCTCGGTCTGCCCCACGCCCGCGGGCAGCACGGTGCAGCCGCACGCGAGCGCGGCGCACTCCATCATCGATCCGGCGGGCGTGAAGTGATAGGCGAAGGTGTTGGCGACGAGATCCCCGGCGCGGAAGCCCGCGGCGTGCAGCGCCCGGCCGGTGCGCCACCAGTCGCGGCCGTGGCCTTCCGGCTCGCAGATCGGACCCGGCGAGACGAAGAGCTTCGCGAGCTTCGCCACCGGCGTGGCGTTCAGGCCGCCCAGCGGAGGCGCGCTCGCCTGCAGCTCCTTGAGCTCGGACTTGCGCGTCACCGGAAGCCGGGCGAGCGCGGCCCGCGAGCCGAGCGCGCGGGGATCGACGTCGTTCAGGATCCGCGCGAAGCCCGGCGCGCGGGCTCTGGCGTGGGCGACCTGCCTCGCGAGCCGGGCCAGCAGGTCGCGCTCCCGCTCGCCGGGGTCGCGGGTCTCGAGGCCGTCGTAGTGCTCGGACGTGGCCATCCCTACGACAGCCAGCGCTTGCGCCGGCGGTAGAACTTCGCTTCCCGGAAGCTCCGGCGGCCGCCGGTCGACAGCCCGAGGTAGAACTCCTTCACGTCGTCGTTCTCGCGGAGCCTGGCCGCCTCGCCGTCCATCACCACGCGGCCGTTCTCGAGGATGTAGCCGTAGTCGGCGTAGCGCAGCGCCATGTTGGTGTTCTGCTCGGCGAGCAGGAACGAGACGCCTTCCTTCTGGTTGAGATCCTTCACGATCTCGAAGATCTCCTCCACGAGCTGCGGGGCGAGGCCCATCGACGGCTCGTCGAGCAGGATCATCTTCGGCCGCGCCATCAGCGCCCGGCCGATGGCGGTCATCTGCTGCTCGCCGCCGGAGGTGTAGCCGGCGAGCGCGTCCCGCCGCTCGCGCAGCCGCGGGAAGTACTGGTAGACGAGGTCGAGGTCGCGGGCGAGCTCGGCCCGCCCGATCGGGCGGGTGAACGCGCCGGTGAGCAGGTTCTCCTCCACCGTCAGGTGCTGGAAGCAGTGCCGGCCCTCCATCACCTGGCACACGCCCATGCGCACCAGGTCGTTCGGCGTCAGCTGGTCGATGCGCTGGCCGTCGAACTCGATCGAACCCTTGGTCACCTCGCCGCGCTCGGCGCGGAGCAGGTTCGAGATCGCTTTCAGGGTGGTGGTCTTGCCCGCGCCGTTGGCACCGAGCAGCGCGACGATCCGGCCCTTCTGGACCTGCAGCGACACGCCCTTCAGCACCAGGATGACGTGGTCGTAGATGACCTCGATGCTGTTGACGTTGAGGTAGGTGCCCGCCTGCAGCGCGGGTTTCGGGATCGCGGACATCGGCCGGTCAGGAGCGGGAAGCGCAGGGCGAGGAGCGGAAACGGGGCGCTCCTCGCGCCCCTTGCCGCCGGGAAGCGAGCGCCACGTCTCGCTTCCGCGTTCGCGTCGCTAGCCCGCCGTCTTGCAATCGCGAAGCGCGATGCCCTTCTCCTTGGCGTACTTGGCCGCCGACTCCTCGATCATCGGCCGCACGATCGACTGGTCGGAGGTGATCCAGTCGGTGATGACTTTCCACTGGGCGCCGTCCCACTGCAGGAACTTCACCGAGCCGCCGCCCTCGTGGTCCAGGCACGAGACCTTCAGCGGCTGCATCAGCCCCACCGCGCCCAACTCCTTCAGGCGCTTGTCGTCGATCACCAGGTTCTCCAGGCCCCAGCGCATCTGCTCGCCCGTGATCGACTTGCCCTTGCCGTACTTGGCCTGCGCGGTGCGGATCGCCTCGGTCGTCAGGATTCCCGCCACGACGCCGCGCGTGTGGTAGATCGAGCCGATGCGGGACTTGTCGTCCATCTCGCCCTTGCCCTTGGCGTAGACGCTCTTGAGGATGTCCTGCATCACCGGGAAGCTCGTGCCGGGCAGGTTGAAGCCCGCGGCGATGTAGCCCTTCGCCGCGTCGCCCGCCGGGATCACGTCCTCCTCGGCGCCCGACCACCAGACGCCGACCATCTTCGCGCGCGGGTAGCCGGCGCTCGCCGCGCTCTTCAGCGCCACCGGGTTCATGACGCCCCAGCCCCACAGGATCACCCAGTCGGGCCGCAGCCGCCGGATCTGCAGCCACTGCGAGGTCTGCTCGTTGCCCGGGTGCGGCACCGGGATGGTGGTGAGCTCATAGCCGTATTTCCTCGCCAGGTCCGTGAGCACCGGGATCGGCTCCTTGCCGTAGGCCGAGTCGTGGTGCAGGAGCGCGATCTTCTTGCCCTTGAGCTTGTCGAAGCCCTCCTCCTTCTCGGCGATGTAGCGCACCATCACCGCCGCCTGGTCCCAGTAGGTGGTGATGAGCGGGAACACGTACGGGAAAACGCGCCCGTAGGCGGCGTCGGCGCGGCCGTAGCCGATCGAGACGATGGGGATCCTGTCGGCGGTGCCCTTGTCGATGAGCGAGTAGGTGATGCCGGTCGTCTGGGGGTGGATCTTGGTCGCCGCGGTGGGGCCTTTGTTCTTCGAGCGCTCGTAGAACTCGACAC
>JBOIFD010000177.1:0-15726 GCA_050741515.1 Burkholderiales bacterium | reverse complement strand
GCACGTCCGCGCGTCGCAGGATGCGTTCCCAGAACCCCTTTCTCAGCTGCTGGTCGTCTAGCCAACGTTCGCCGGTTTCGGGCACGGACAGCACCAACTGAGGCTGGGCGTACCGCACGGACGGGCCCCGGCCGGCGGGGAGGAAATTCGTCTCAAATAGACTTAGAACCCGGATCTGCGCTGCGGCAGAGTTCCTCGCCGCCCCCCTTCCTTCGAGGGAATCTCGATTGAACACTATGGTGGAGCACCCGGAGCAACCATGACCCGCATCCTCGCCGCAGTCGCCCTCGCGTTCTCGCTCGCTACCTCAGCGCTCGCGCAAACTGACCCGGTCCTCGCGCAGATCGAGGCCGACCGGCAAGCGTGGCTCCAGTACCTCAATAGTCAGTACTACGGCCTCCGCATGAACGAGTGGGAATACAAGAGCCAGATCGCCACGCTCGAGAGAAACATCGAGGCTCGACGGCAGCAGCGCCTTGCACAGATAGCCGAAGAACAGCGCAGGGCGGACCTCGAGCGTCGCCGCGTCGAAGCGTTAGAGCGGCTCGCGAACCAACCGCCCGTAGTCGTTCAGCAGCCAGTTGTCGTCCAACAGCCTCAACCCATCATGCGGCAGCCGATTGATTGCAGGACGACCAGGCTCGGCAATTCGATCAATACTACCTGCTACTGAAACGAAGCTCGACCGTGGACGCCGTGAACATCTCCGACGCCGGCAACACGCTGGTCGTCACGGGACGACAGAAGGCGGCGGTCGAGGCCGCGCTCCAGGAGCTCGTGGCGCGAGGGGCGCGCGTCGTCTCGCCCCCGACGCAGCTAGGTAGCAAGTGGATCGCCTCTTGCGAGAAGCCGAGCGGTGACACCCAGGATGCCCATGGTTTCCAGGACGTCGCTCGGGAGGTCGCCCGTAAGGGTGTGAGCATCTCTAGGACTGGTGGGCACCTGCTCGTGACCGGGCCTAACAAGGCTGTAGTGGACGCCACGCTCCAGGAACTCGCGCGCCAGGGCGCGAGGGTGATAGGCCAAGCCGCATCGGTCGGGAGCAAGTGGATGGGGACGTGCACCGATCCGAACGCTCAGCCCGCGTGCACCGTCGAGATGATCGGTCTCCAGATCATCATCAGCGGCGAGGAGCGCGATGCTGTCGAGGAGAAGCTTCGTGAGGTTCTGGAGCGCGGCGCGCACCTCGTTACCCCACCCCAGTGGGTGGGAAAGCAGTGGATCGCAGTGTGCGACCGCGCCGGGTTCGAGGGCCTTTCAGTCATCCCGCCGGAGCAGATTCGAGACCGCTGACTGACTACCGACCGATCAGCGCAGGCACGTCCGGTCGTAGATTGGGCTTCCCTCGGAGATGTCGCTAGTATGTCGAGTAGTGCCCCGGACGCGCCGATCCCGGCGATCCTTCGTACACCACTTCCCGGGATAGTCGCTGAGCTTCGCTCGTACAATCAGCGTATGGAGTTCCTTTCCCGGCTGCTGGCTTGGTTAGCGCACGTGTTCGGCGGACTCATCGTCGCGATGGCCCCCATGTTCGTGTTCTACGCGCTCTCCCTGCGCGGCATGCTCGACGGTTGGCTTCCCACACCAATCGGCATCGCCTTCCTGATCCTCGGGACAGTCCTGCCGTTCGTGCTCATGCATGCGTATCTGGCAGTCCGCCGGGGCCAATCGCTCCGAGCGTATTAGGCGAACCTGAGACAGAGCGTTCGCGGTCTTCCGTCTGCGGCTGCTCAGGCGACAACAATCACGCTTGTTAGTTTGGTGACCGTGCTCGGATGGGTAGTCGCCCTCGCGCTCTTGCTCGTCGTGCTCGGCTGGATCGGCTCGGCCCTTGCTGGAGCCCCCGGCTGGGCATTGATGATCATTGCCCTGCTGCTCCTGATCTGGCTGAAGTAGTCGCTTCGAGGCTCATTCATCCGGAGCGAAATCCGAGCTCAGCTCCGCATCGCAACGGTCAGTTCTTGGTCAGCATTTCCCGCAGACCCAGCACTGGTGCAGGCTAGCGCGGGTTCGAATCCCGCCCTCTCCGCCAACAACGAACTCGCCAAGCTCGTGCAAGTCCTCGAGGGACGTGCGAGGGAAGAGAGATGAGCAAGGCGTTTGCGAGCATCGGAAACGGGCTCCGGCAGGCGATCGCGCACCAGCAGGGCAGGCGCATCCGCGGGATGAAGCTGCACGCCGCACTCACTTCCACATCCGGGGATCGAATGCGAACGGCAGCGACTTGCCGATCCGGATCCTGCGGAAATCGGAGTGGTGCGGGTTGAGAAGGTAGTTCTTCTCCGACGGGACGATTGCCGACGGCACTTCGAGCACCGCCGTCCGGCCGGCACGCAGCCACGCCGATCCGTATCGCATGCTCGGCTCCTCCGGTGGTTCCGCCCGCCAGTTGCGAGGGGGCCGCATGCAGCGCTGCATCTCGACTTCGGGGGTGATCAGGGCCTTGAAGCAGACGAACCTGATGTGCAGCCCCTCTTCGCCGAGGTGGACGAACGTCTCGATCGCGGCCAGCGCGAGCGAGGCCGAGGTGTACACCATGGCCTCGCCCGGGCGATTCCAGCGTCCGCCTGCGACGCGTGCGCCTTCGCCGTCGAACGCCGAGCGGGCGTGGCGAGCCTTGACGATGCGATAGATCGGCAGCACGGCGAGGCGCGGCGGGCGTCAGGTGTAGACGCCGTGCTCGATCCGCAGCAGCAGCTTCTCGACCTGGTCGCGCCCGATGTCGGTCGTGAGGAGCGCGAGCGGAGTCCTTCCACCCAGTCCGATCTGCGGACGCTTGAGCCAGCTGATGGCGCGCTGCTCGTCCTCGAGGACGTCGATCGCGAGCGCACCGATGCGCGCCACGCGAAACAGCCGATCGCTCGCCACGGGATCCAGGCGTCGCTGCGCCGCCCGCGCCCGGGAGAGCGTCTTCTCGCTGAGCCCGAGGAGCTCGGCAAGCACGCCGTCCGGAACGGCAAAGCTCCCCTTCAGTGCATCGGCCGAGCTGACGGGCATCCCCCGCTCGATCACCTCCTGCCAGTCGGCGGCGGTCTTCGGTTTCGCACCGAGGGCTCGCTTGCCGCCCAGGACATCGGCAATCGCCGCAACCAGCGTCATGACCGTACCCTGCTATGGACGATTGTCTGAATTATAGCGGTCACTTGTCTAGACCGCAACCGCGCTTCGCGCCCTCCAAGCCTGGCTCGGAGCGGACGGTGCTGCGCTGCTTGCCCGGCTCGGCGGCTCGACGGACAGGACCGGGCAAACTGCTTGCCTCAAGGTGATCCTCGCAAGCGTGAAATTTCGCACGGCATCGACGCGCTGCCGCCCGACGCCTCGCCGGAGGTCGAACAGAATAGCGAGCTGAGGTCTTCGCCCTCCGAGCAGGCGGGCCTTGCGCAAGGCCCCGCCGGCGGAGTCCCAGGTGATCCACCTTCCTGCCCGAGCCCTCGTTCTGATTCTGCTGCTCGCGCCGCTAGGGTGCGCGCAGTTGCCTACCTCGCCGACCCAGGAACTTCCCCCCGTCGGTGAGCAGCGGGTCGCGAAGCCCGCGCCGCCCGCCGTCGTCGCGCCGCGCGCCGTCGAGCAGCCGGAACCCCCGGCCGTCGCCGAGCAGTGGGCCGCGGCCTTCACCAAGGGCGATCTCGATGGGTTGATGAGCCTCTACGGCGAGGACGCCCTCCTGTGGGGAACGTCGGCATCGAAGATGCGCAAGGGCGCGAGCGCGATCCGCCAGTACTACGCCCAGCTTCTCGAGGCGTTCCCGGGCCTCCGGATATCGCTCGCGGAGACGAGCCCCCGCGTGTACGGGGACGCGGGCGTCAACTCCGGCTCCTACACGATGCACCGGGTGGTCAAAGACGGCCGGGTCAGCGTGACGTCCGCTCGCTTCACCATGGTCTACGTCCGGCGCGGCGGAAAGTGGCTGATCGTCGACCACCATTCGTCGCTCGGCGCGCGATGAACCTGCCGACCCTCCGCTTCCGCAGCCTGCAGACGCGGATCGTCGTCGTCTTCCTCGTCCTGCTGGTGACGGTGCAGCTGGCGGGCTACACGTTCATCCACAACGCCATCACCGACAACGCCCGCCGTCACGCCCAGGACGAGCTGGCGGTGGGCGAGCGGGTGTTCAACCGGCTGCTCGCCCAGAGCAACCTGCGTCTCACGCAGACGGCGCAGGCACTGGCCGCCGACTTCGCGCTGCGCGAGGCGGTGGCGACGCGCGATCGCCCGGCGATCGCGGCGATCCTGCGCCGCCATCCCGAGCGCTCCGGCGCCGACCTGGCCATGGTCGTCGCGACCGACGGACGGCTGCTCGCCGACTCCGGCGCGCCACGCGGCGGCGCGGTGCCGGATCCGGTCGCGAGATACGTCGCGCGCGCGGCGCGCGGTGAACGCGCACCGGGAGTCGGGATCATCAGCGACGCAGCCTATCAACTGGTCGCGGTGCCGGTGCGGCCGGCCGCGCCGATGGGTTGGGTCGTCATCGGGCTTCGCCTCGATGAGCGGGTGATCAAGGACCTTGCCGGGCTGACGTCGCTCGACGTGTCGCTCGCGGGCTGGGAGGGTGCGACGGGCTGGCGACTGCTCGCGTCGACCCGCTCCGCCGACGAGCTCCCGGCCCTGCTCGCGGCGCTTTCCGCCGTGCCCTACGAGGGGCAGGGCGCGATGCTGACCGGCGCGCCGGACTTCGAGAGCCGGCTGTTCCCGCTCGGCACGAGCGACGGCGGCGGTGTCGCCGCCGTTCTGGAGAGCTCCCTGGAGCAGGCCACCGCCCCGTTCAAGGACCTGCAGGCGAGCCTGCTGGCGCTCACCCTCGTCGGGCTCGTCGTGGCGATGATCGGCAGCGTCGTGATGGCGCGCCGGATCACCCGCCCGCTCGGCGCGCTCGTGGCCGCCGCACGCAAGATGGAGGAGGGCGACTACGAGCATCGCGTGGAGGTCGCCGCCGAGGACGAGGTCGGCGAGCTCGCCTCGGCATTCAACCTCATGTGCGACGGGATCGCGACGCGCGAGGCGCGCATCAGCGAGCTCGCCTATGCCGACCTGCTCACCGGCCTGCCGAACCGCGCGCTGTTCAACGACCGCATCGGCCAGGCGGTCCGCGCCGCGGAGCGGAGCGAGGGCCGGCTCGCGGTGCTGACCATGGATCTCGACCGGTTCAAGCACGTGAACGACACTCTCGGCCACCACATGGGCGACCTCCTGCTCCGCGAGGTGGCGTACCGGCTGCACCGCGCGCTGCAGCGCCGGACCGACACCGTCGCCCGGCTCGGCGGCGACGAGTTCGCCGTCCTCCTGCCGACCGAGGGCGTGGACGGCGCCAAGCTCGTGGCGCGCAAGATCGTCGAGGTGCTGTCGGAGCCGCTCACGATCGAGGGCCACCTGGTCGACGTCGGCGCCAGCACCGGCATCGCCGTCTACCCCGAGCACGGCGAGGACGCCGACACCCTGATGCGGCGGGCCGACGTGGCGATGTACTCGGCGAAGCGCGCCGGCACCGGCTTCGAGATCTACGACTCGCGGCACGACCAGAACACCCCGGCGCGGCTGTCGCTCCTGGGCGAGCTGCGCCACGCGGTGGAGCACGATCAGCTCACCCTCCTGTTCCAGCCCCGGATCAGCCTGGGCACCAGGACGGCGAACTCGGCGGAGGCGCTCCTGCGCTGGAATCACCCGGAGCGCGGCGTCGTCCTGCCCGAGCGCTTCGTCCCGTTCGCGGAGCAGACCGGCTACATCAAGGCGGTCACCCGGTGGGTGCTGAACAGCGTCTTCCGGCAATGCGCCGCCTGGCACGCGCGCGGGCTCGACCTCCGGGTATCGGTCAACATCTCCGCCCGGGATCTCCATACGCCGGACTTCCCGCGGTCGCTCGCGGAGCTCGCCAGCGCGCACGGCATGAAGCCGGAAGCCGTCTCGCTGGAGGTCACCGAGAGCGCAGTGATGGAGGATCCCGCGCATGCGCTGGAGATCCTCGAGCGCCTGCACGCGATGGGGGTGAGGCTGTCCATCGACGACTTCGGGACCGGGTATTCGTCGCTCGCCTACCTGAAGCGGCTTCCGGTGGACGAGCTCAAGATCGACAAGTCGTTCGTGATGGGCCTGGTGCGCGATCGCGACGACGCGGCGATCGTGCGCGCCACGATCGACCTCGCGCACCACATGGGGCTCGCCGTGACCGCCGAAGGCGTGGAGGAGGCGAGCGTGCTCGAGACGCTGCGCCGGCTCGGGTGCGACCAGGCGCAGGGCAACTTCATCAGCCCGCCGTTGCCGGTCGCGGCGCTCGAGCGGTGGATTCGACAGGAGCCCGCACCGCGCGCCGACGCGGCGGGCGCCCTGCTGCACTAGCTCGCCCCATCTCGCCGGGGTGCAGGACACAGATCGCGGGCTTCCCCACGGGCTTCCCCCGCGCTAGCGCGCGCCGGGAACGTTCCGGGTCTTCAGGAACTGCTCGAGCGTCTCGCCGCGCATCTGCGCGACCATCTCCGGGTTCGACACGCCGCTCACCCGGGCGAGCTTCTCGAGCGCGAAGAAGGTCGCGCCGTAGCGGACCAGCGCGCCCCAGTCGCGGGCGCGCACCAGCTGTCGCTCCTCCGCGGTGAGCCCGGCCCGGTCGAGTGCGGCCTCGGGATGATCGCGAAAGAACTGGCGGTTCTCCGGCACGATCAGCCCCCGCAGGAAGCGGTTGACCCGCAGCGCGTTCGCGCTGCGCTCGAGGTCGAACGGGTACGTGCCCGCGAGCGCCTCGATCCCTTCGAGCTGCGGGTTCATGCCGGGCTGCGTGCGGCGCGCTTCCCCGCCCCGGTCGCGGTGCGCGCCGGCGCCTCCGGCTCCTCGAACACCGCCACCGCCATCGCCGTGGTCATCGGCAGGTAGTAGCTCTGGTGGATCTTGCGCGCACCGTCGGACAGGGCGCCGCGCATCGGGAGCCACATGATCACCTCGACGCCTTCGCTCCCGCCGAGGCGCGCGAAGTCGACGTGCCGCATCGCCGCGAGGGTCTCCGGCTCGCGCTCGATCAGGTCGAGGAAGCGCATGTCCCATTCGGTGTTGTTGAAGCCGGCGCGCTCGCCCTGCATCTGGTGCGACAGGCCGCCGGTGCCCACCACGACCACCTTGAGATCCTCGGGGTAGGACTCCACGGCGCGGCGCACGGCCTGGCCGAGCTTGTAGCAGCGGAGCGCCGTCGGCAGCGGGTACTGCACGACGTTGATCTCGATCGGGACCAGTGCGCCGGGCCAATCGGGCACGTGCGGCCACAGCATCGTGAGGGGCGAGGTGCAGCCGTGGTCGAGCGGCAGGTCCTGGAACACCGCGAGGTCGAACTCCGCGTTCACCAGCGACTCGGCCAGGTGACGGGCGAGGCGGGGGTGCCCCTTGAGCCGCGGGATCGGGCGCGGACCCAGCCCCTCGTCGGCGATCGCGAACTCCTCGCTCACGCCGATCGCAAAGGTGGGGTAGAGGTCGAAGAAGAACGAGGTCGCATGATCGTTGTAGAAGAACACCAGCACGTCGGGCTTGCGCTCGGCGAGCCAGCTCGCGACCGCGTCGTAGCCCTCGAACAGCGGCGTCCAGTCGGGATCGCCGCGCTTCCTGCCGTCGAACGCCATGCCGATCGTCGGCACGTGCGACGTGCCGATGCCGCCGATGATGCGTGCCATGGAGGCCTCCGCCCGGTTCGCGCCCGCTACGCCGTGCCCCACACCTCGCGGGCGGTGTCGACGATGAGCCGCACCTTGGCTGCCTGGGCGTCGGTGGTGAGCTGGTTGCCGTGCACCGTGCTCGAGAAGCCGCACTGCGGCGAAAGGCAGAGCTGGTCGAGGGGAACGAAGCGCGCGGCCGCGTCGATGCGCCGCTTCAGCGCGTCCTTCGGCTCGAGCTCCGGGACCTTGCTGGTGACCAGCCCGAGCACCACGATCTTGCCCTTCGGCACGAACCGCAGCGGCGAGAAGTCGCCCGAGCGCGCGTCGTCGTACTCGAGGAAGTAGCCGTCGACGTCGAGCTCGTTGAACAGCACCTCTGCGACCGGCTCGTAGCCGCCTTCCGCGGCCCAGGCGCTCTTGAAGTTGCCGCGGCAGAGGTGGATGCCGACCGTCATGCCTTTCGGCCGTTCGGCGATCGCCGCGTTGATGAGCTTCGCGTAGCGCTTGGGCAGCTCGTTCGGGTCGTCGCCGCGGCTCTTCGCGCCCTCGCGCATCTTCGGGTCGCACAGGTAGGCGAGGTTCGTGTCGTCGAGCTGGAGGTACGTGCACCCGGCATCCGCCAGGCTCCTGATCTCGTCGCGGTAGCAGGCCGCGATGTCGGCGTAGAACTGCTCGAGGTCGGGGTAGGCCTCGCGGCTGATCGCGCCGCGCCCGCCGCGGAAATGCAGCATCGTCGGGGAGGGGATTGCCACCTTCGGGAGCCGCTTGGTGACCGAGCGCAGGAACTTGAAGTCCTCGAGCTGGATCGGGTTGTCGTGACGCACCTTCCCCGTCACCTGGAGCACGGGCGGGGCGAAGTCGATGTCGCCCTGGGTGGTGTGGAACTTGACCTGGATTCCGCCCTTCGTCTCCACGCCCTGCAGCTGCTCGAGGAAGTCGATGTGGAAGAACGTGCGGCGGAACTCGCCGTCGGTGATGCCCTGGAGCCCGAGGTCCTCCTGCATCCGGACGACGTCGCGGATGGCGCGGTCCTCGACCTCGCGCAGCTGCGCGCGCGAGATCGTCCCTTTCTGCTGGCGGTCGCGCGCGTCGCGGAGCTCCTTCGGGCGGAGGAAGCTGCCGACGTGATCGGCGCGGAACGGCGGTGTGGCGCGGTGGGTCATGGCTGCGACGCTGTCCTTTGGCATGAAGCCGAGCTGAGAGGCGGAAACATACCAACAATCGCCGCCGCTCCGCAAACCCCCGCGGGTTGGGATACGGCCCAACGGGGGCGAGGTGCCCTGTTGCTATACCATCGCCCTTGGGCTGGCGGAGTGATCACCCGATAAGGAGGTCCGAGGTGAACAGGTTTCTTGCGCGTGCTGTAGGGGCGGCGCTGGGCGTCGCGTTGTCGGTCGGGGGCGCGGCGGCGCTCGCCCAGACCTATCCGTCGAAGCCGGTACGGCTCGTCGTGCCGTTCGGCCCCGGGGGCGTCGGGGACATCACCGCGCGCGTCCTGGCGCAGAAGCTGGGCGAGACGCTCGGGCAGCAGGTCATCGTCGACAATCGCCCGAGCGCGGGCGGGGTCGTCGCGTCGGAGATCGTGGCCAAGGCGGAGCCCGACGGGCACACGCTGCTGCTCCTGACGAACGGCCATGCGGTGAGCGCATCGCTGTTCAAGTCGCTGCCGTACGACGCAGTGAACGACTTCGCGCCGATATCCACCCTCGGATTCTTCGACATGGTGGTCCTGGTGAACGGGGATTCCAAGCTGGGCTCGGTGCGCGATCTGATCGCCGCGGCGAAGGCGAACCCCGGCAAGCTGAACCTCGCCACGATCAACCCGGGCGGCACCCAGCACCTGGCGGCGGAGCTCTTCAAGTCGATGGCCGGGATCGACGTGCTGATCGTTCCGTTCAAGGCGACGCCGGCGGTGATCACTGCGCTCAAGGGGAACGAGGTCCAGGCGGCGGTCGAATTCATCACGCCGGTGATGTCGCAGATCAAGGCGGGCGGACTGAAGCCGCTCGCCGTCACGCCCGGCCGGCGGTTCCCGGGGCTCCCGGACGTCCCGACCGTCGCCGAGAGCGGCGTCGCCGGTTACGAGGCTTCGTCGTGGAACGGGGTCGCCGCGCCCGCGAAGACGCCGCGGGCAGTCGTGCAGCGCCTGAACAAGGAAGTGAACGCCGCGGTCGCGTCGCCGGAGGTGAAGGACCGGCTGCACAATCTCGGCGTCGAGGCGCGCGGGAGCACCCCGGAAAGATTCCGCGAGCTGCTCGTGTCGGACATCGCCAAGTGGAAGGTCGTGATCGAGCGCGCCAAGATCGAGCGGCGCTGAGTCGCGGCGCGATGGCGACCAGGATCTCGGCGCCGCCGCTCGCCAACCCGACCCGGCCGAAGTACGCGCCGCCGCCGCTCGCCTGCGACGCGCATTGTCACGTCTTCGGTCCGCCCGAGAAGTTCCCCTACGCGGCCGACCGGCCCTACACGCCGGCGGAACCCGCGCCGAAGGAGCGCCTCGCGCGGCTCCACGCGCACCTGGGCCTGTCGCGGGCAGTCATCGTCCAGGCGACGCCGCACGGCGGCGACAACCGGGCCGTCCTCGACGCGATCGCGGCGAGCGGCGGCGCATACCGGGGCGTCGCCCTGGTCGGCAAGGACGCGACCGACGCCGAGCTCGAGGCGCTGCACGCCGGGGGCGTACGCGGCGTGCGGTTCAATTTCGTGCGCCACCTCGGCGGCGCGCCGGATCCGGCGTTCTTCGACCGCACCGTGCAGCGGGTGAAGGGGCTCGGCTGGCACGTCGAGCTGCACTTCGACGCGGAGGACATCGGCACGCACCGCGAGCTCCTGCGGCGGATGCCCGTCCCTTACGTCATCGACCACATGGGCCGCGTCAAGTCGCACGGCGGGCTCGACCGGCCGCCCCTGCGGATGCTCCTCGAGCTGCTCCGCGACGAGCGGGCATGGGTCAAGGTTTCGGGCGGCGAGCGGGTCTCGGCGAGCGGCAAGCGGCCGTTTCACGACGCGATCCCGATCGCGCGCGCCATCGTCGAAGCGGCGCCGGACCGCGTGCTCTGGGGCACCGACTGGCCGCATCCGAACGTGCCGAACGAGATGCCCGACGACGGCGAGCTGGTGGATCTGTTCGCCGCGTTCTGCAGCGACGCGGGGCTGCGCCGGAAGGTGCTCGTCGACAACCCGGCGCGGCTATACTGGCCCGACGCATGAAGCCCCGCGCGCGACTGCGGTCCGACATCGCCTGGAGCACGCCGGAGCGGATCGGCGTGTTCGGCTACGACCTCGTGCGCGAGCTCATCGGCCGGGTCAGCCTCGGCGACATGGGCTTCCTCGAAGTCACCGGGCGCCTGCCCAACGCGCGCGAGTCGCGGATGTTCAACGCGATGCTCGTGACGCTGGTCGAGCACGGCATCGTGCCGTCCACGCTCGCGACGCGGCTCACGTACGCCGGCGCCCCCGAAGCGCTGCAGGCGGCGGTCGCGGCCGGGCTGCTCGGGCTCGGCAGCGTGTTCGTCGGCTCCACCGAGGCCGCCGCCAGGATGCTCGCCGCGGCGCTTCCCGACCCGAAGGCAAAGGTCGCGCTTCCCCAGCTCGCCGACCGGATCGTCGCCGACCATCGCGCGGCCGGCCGGATCATCCCGGGGCTCGGCCACCCGATCCACAAGCCCGTCGATCCGCGCACGCCGCGGCTGTTCGCGGTCGCGCGCGCGACCGGGTTCAACGGCCGCTACGTCGAGCTCATGCGGCTCGTTGCGCGCCGGGCCGCGAAGGCCTACGAGCGGGCGCTGCCGATCAACGCCACCGGCGCGATCGGCGCGATCTCCTGCGAGATGCGGCTGCCGTGGCAGGTCTGCCGGGGGCTCGGCGTGATGGCCCGCGCCGTCGGGCTCGTCGGACACGTCCTCGAGGAGAGCCGGCGGCCGATCGCGCCGGAGGTCTGGCACCGGGTGGAAGAGGAGGCCACGGCCCACGCGCGCGGGAGGCTGCGCCGCAAACGGCGATGACCGAGCTCGCCCGGCCGATCGACGTCATTTCGAGCTACCCCGCGCACCGGGGCACGCTCCGTTCGGTGCTCGCGAGCCGTGCGAACGCCGCTCCGGAGCGGGAGTTCCTCGTCTTCGAGGGCCGCCCGCTCGGCTACCGCGACGCGGCGCGCGAGGTCGATCGGGCCGCGGCGATGTACGCCGCCAGGGGGGTGAAGCCGGGCGATCGCGTCGGCGTGATGTCGCAGAACCACCCGTCGACGGTGATCACGCTGCTCGCCCTCGCGCGGCTCGGCGCGATCATGGCGCCCGTCAATCCCGACTACGGGGTCGAGGAGGCGCGCTACGTGCTGTCGCACGCGCAGGTGAGCGGCGTGCTGAGCTCGCCCGCCACGCTGGCGACGGTGACGGCGGCGAGCGCCGGCATCGCCCCGACGCCGTGGCGCATGCTCAACGAGGCGGGCGAGGCCGCGCTGCCGGTGTTCGCCGACGAGCTCGCGCGCGTAACGGCCGCGCCGCCGCCCGAGGCGGGAACCGCGGACTCGACGTGCGTCTTCATCTACACGTCGGGCACGACCGGGTTCCCCAAAGGCGTCATGCACAGCCAGCGCAACGTCGTGCTGACGGGCGAAGGCTTCGTCGAGCGCATGTACCTGCAGCCGGCCGACCGGCTGCTGTGCATCCTGCCCATGTTCCACATCAACGCCCTGTTCTACTCGCTCGCGGGTGCGCTCGCGGCCGGCGCGACGCTCGTCCTCGCGCCGAGGTTTTCGGCCTCGACCTTCTGGAAGACGGTCGCCGCGACCGGGGCGACCGAGGTCAACACGATCGCGGCGGTGTCGACCATCCTGATGGGCCGGCCGCGCAGCGAGTTCGTGCCGGGGCATCGACTGCAGAAAATCTACGGCGCGCCGTTCACGGCCGAGGTGTACCGGGTGTTTCAGGAGGAGTTCGGCGTGCCGACGCTGATCGAAGGCTACGGAATGTCCGAGGTCCCCGGGGTGCTCAACAACCCCTTCCTCGGGCCGCACCGGATCGGGGCCATGGGCAGGCCGAGCCGCCACCCGGACCACCGGCTGGCGTTTGCGGAAATGAAGGTCGTGGACGACGGCGGCCGGGAGCTGCAGGATGGCGCGACCGGCGAGCTCGCCGTGCGCACCCCGATCGTGATGCAGGGCTACTACCGCGATCCCGAACAGACCGCGGCGGCGTTCCGCGACGGCTGGTTCCTGACCGGTGACCTGGGCTATCGCGATGCCGACGGCTACTTCTGGTTCGTGGCACGCAAGAAAGACATCATTCGCAAGCGCGGGGAGAACATCTCCGGCGCCGAGCTCGACCGGGTGATCGGCGGCCATCCGGACGTCCTGGAAGCGGCGGCGATCCCGGTGCCCTCCGAGCTCGGCGAGGACGACATCCTCGTCGCGGTCGTGCCGCGGCCCGGGGCGACCGTCGCCGCCGCGGAGATCGCCGCGTGGTGCCGCGAGCGGCTCGCGCCGATCAAGGTGCCGCGCTACGTCGTCTTCGTGGCGGCGCTGCCGAAGACCCCGACGCACCGGGTCGAGAAGTACAAGCTCCGGAGCGATCGGACGCTGCGCAGCCGCGCCGTCGACCTCGGCCGGTAACCCGAACCCAACGGAGTCGCCGCCTATGGAATTCGCATACTCGGACAAGGTGAAGGCGCTGCAGCAGAAGCTGCAGCGCTTCATGGATGAGCACATCTACCCGAACGAACGGCGGTTCGACGAGGAGGTCGCGGAGAACACCGGCCGCGGCCGGCGCTGGACGCCGACCAGGCTCATCGAGGACCTGAAGCCCAAGGCGCGGGCGCTGGGGCTGTGGAACCTGTGGTGGCCCAAAGCCCACGGTGGCGAGCTCGCGAGCGCCGAGTACGCGCCGCTGTGCGAGATCATGGGCCGGGTGTTCTGGGCGCCGGAGGTCTTCAACTGCTCGGCGCCCGACACCGGCAACATGGAAACGCTGATCCTCTATGGCAACGCGGCGCAGAAGAGCGAGTGGCTCGAGCCGCTGGCCGAGGGGAAGATCCGCTCCTGCTTCGCGATGACCGAGCCGGACGTCGCCTCGTCGGACGCGACCAACATCCAGTCGCGCATCGTGCGTGACGGCGACCACTACGTCGTCAACGGCCGGAAATGGTGGTCGTCGGGAGCGATGGATCCGCGGTGCCAGCTCTTCATCTTCATGGGCAAGACCGACCCCGACGGGCCGCGGCACCAGCAGCAATCGATGGTGCTGATCTCGCGCGGGACCCCCGGCGTCAAGGTGCTGCGGCCGCTGACGATCTTCGGCGCGGACGATGCGCCGCACGGGCATGCCGAGGTGGCGTTCGAGAACGTGCGCGTCCCGGCGTCGAACATCCTGCTCGGCGAAGGGCGCGGCTTCGAGATCGCGCAGGGGCGGCTCGGGCCGGGGCGGATCCATCACTGCATGCGCGCGATCGGCGCGGCGGAGCGGGCGCTGGAGCTGATGTGCAGGCGGACGCTCGCGCGGGTGACGTTCGGCAAGCCGGTCGCCGAGCGGACCGTGACCCAGGAGCGCATCGCCGAGGCGCGGATCATGATCGAGGCCGCACGGCTGCTCACGCTGAAGGCGGCCCACATGATGGACACGGTCGGCAACAAGGTCGCCCGCGCGGAGATCGCGATGATCAAGGTCTACGTGCCGAACGTCGCGCAGCAGGTGATGGACTGGGCGATCCAGGCCCACGGCGGGGGCGGCGTGAGCGACGATTTCCCGGTGGCGTGGATGTACGCCTGGAACCGCGTGCTGCGGCTCGTCGACGGGCCGGACGAGGTGCACCGGAACGCGATCGCCAAGATCGAGCTGGCGAAGCACATTCCCGCGAAGCGGTAGTCCTTGCCGGTCAGCGCGGCTTGGGGCCGCGCCGCCGGATCAAATCCCGGAGCAGGAACCGGCTCGGGTGCGCCGCCTCCATGACCGTTCGGGGGAACGGTGCGGGCTCGCCTTCCAGGTGCGCGGCGAGCATCTCGCCCGACAGCGGGGCCGTGACCAGGCCGCGGGACCCATGGGCCGTGTTCACGTACAGGCCGTCGAGCCAGGGCGACGACGCCTCCAGCTCGAGCGTTGCATCGCGGGCGAGTGGCCCATAGGCGATCGAGAACGCCGCGGCGTCGACGACCGGTCCGACGATGGGGAGATAGTCCGGCGCCGAGCAGCGCAGCGCAGCGCGGCCAGAAAGCTGCGCCGGGTCGAGGCGGTCACCGCCGACGGCGGCGTAGAGCGCTGGCGCCAACCGCGCCAGCTTCGCCAGGTTCTCGCGGTGCTCGGCGGCGCTGAGCGCGGTCGAGGTGTCGCGAAACCGGTGCGTCGCCCCGAGGCTGTGATGGCCGTCGTGGGCCGGCGCCACGTACCCTTCGCCGCACACGATCGTCCGGAGCGCGCGGCTCGGGGGCGTCGCTGGAACGAAGCTGAGCTGTCCGCGAATCAGGCGCAACGGCAGATGCGCGGTCGGCGTGAAGGCGGCAGATGCACCCGCGCCGGCGATCACGACGATCGGCGCCGCCGCGATGTCCCTCGTCCCGTCGGAGACGAACCACCCGTCCGCGGCGCGCCGGAGCTCGACTGCCTCGCGGCTCAGGACGAGGCGGATCCCCGGATGCCGGGCGAGCGCCCGGCACAGCGCCGGCGGATGCACCCACCCGGCCTGCGGGAACAGGAGGCCGCCCGTGGGGACGTCGCAGCCGGCGCGCGCGCCGGCTTCGACTCGATCGAGGCTGTGGAGGAGCGCACGCGGCCAGCCCAGCTCGGCGACCCGCGCCTGGCGGCGCGCCTCGTCGGCGTCGTAGGCGAGATGGAGCACGCCGCACCGCTCGAAGTCGGTGCCTTCCTCCAGCGTCGACGTCGCAAGCAAGCGGCAGGCGTGCTGCAGGCCCGTGCCGACGAGCTCGCTCAGCGCCGTTCCGTGCGGCGACAGGCGCGCGTAAAGCATCGCCTGTGGATTGCCCGATGCTTCGGCCGCGATCGTGGCGTGCCGGTCGATGAGATCGACGCTCCAGCCGCGCGCGGCGAGGCTCGCCGCGCTCGCGGTGCCGGCGCGCGAGTTCGAGCGGCTCGCGGTAGACGAGCCGCTTCAGCAC
>JBOIFD010000176.1:0-10530 GCA_050741515.1 Burkholderiales bacterium | reverse complement strand
TGCGCAGCAGCCGCTCGCGGTCGATCGGCTTCGTCAGGTAATCGGCCGCCCCGAGGGCCATGCCCTTGTGCGGCTCGTCCACGATCGTGGTCACGATCACCGGAATGGCGGCGAGGTCGGGATCGCCCTTGAGCGCGGCGAGCACGTCCCAGCCGCTCAAGTCGGACATCAGGACGTCGAGCGTGATCGCCGCGGGACGCAGCTCCCGCGCCCGGCGCAGGCCCTCGATGCCGCCGGCGGCCGTAACGACCGGGATCCGTTGTTCCTCGAGGTAGCCCGCGATCAGCTCGCGCGCCGTGCGGTCGTCGTCGATCACCAGCACGACATCGCCTCGACTGGGCCCCGGCGGTGCAGCCGCGGCCTCGGATTCGCCCGCCGCCGCCTCAGCCGGCGACGCCACGCCGGCGGCATCTACCGGCAACCGGGCGGTGAAGGTCGAGCCCTTCCCCGCCTCGCTCTGAACGGTGAGCTCGCCGCCCATCATGCGGCACAGCCTCCGGCTGATCGCGAGCCCCAGGCCGGTGCCGCCGTACTTCTGCTGGGTCGACGCCTCCGCCTGCGTGAACTCCTTGAACAGCCGCGGCATCTGCTCCGGCGTGATCCCGATGCCGGTATCCGAGACGGCGAAGTCGAGCCACGCGCCGTCGCGCGAGCGGCGCAGCGCGACGGCGAGCTCCACCCGACCGCCCTGCGTGAACTTGCAGGCGTTCGACAGCAGGTTCAACAGGACCTGGGTGAGCCGCTTCCGGTCGGCGCGCAGGGAAACGAGGTCCGGCGGGCACGTCGCCGCGAGCGCGTTCCGGTTCTTCTCCGCAAGCGGGCGTGCGGTCTCCATGACCTCGTCCACGAGCGGCCGGACCTCGAAGGCCTCGGCGACGAGCTCCATCTTCCCGGCCTCGATCTTCGAGAGGTCGAGCAGATCGTTGATGAGGTTCAGCAGGTGCCGCCCGGCGCGCAGGATGCGGCCGAGCGGCTCGGCGGCCTTCTCCGTCCCGAAGCGCCGCGCGTGCTGGCCGAGCATCTCCGACAGCCCGATGATCGCGTTGAGCGGCGTGCGCAGCTCGTGGCTCATCGTGGCGAGGAAGGCGCTCTTCGCCTGGCTGGCGGCTTCCGCCTCCTGCCGCGCCCGCAGGAGCTCGGTGATGTCGTGGTAGACCGCGACGTAACCGAGCTCGCGGCCCTCGACGATCACGGGAACGGCGGCCGCCTCGACATCCACCAGCGTCCCGTCCTTGCGGTTCCGGCGCGAGATGAAGTGGCTCCGACCGCCGGCGAGCACTTGCCGCGAATACGCTTCGG
Source organism: Burkholderiales bacterium (assembly GCA_050741515.1). Taxonomy (GTDB): domain Bacteria; phylum Pseudomonadota; class Gammaproteobacteria; order Burkholderiales; family SG8-39; genus DATEDA01. The sequence continues at coordinate 9,231 of JBOIFD010000176.1, read as the reverse complement.
CCTCGACCCGCAACTCCGGCGACCCGGTCGCCACCAGATCATCGAGCTCGCGCCCGAGCGCTTCGGCCGCGGTCCAGCCGAACAGCCGTTCGGCTCCGGGGTTCCACGACACCACGCGCCCGCCCCGGTCGAGGGTCGCGATCGCCACCGGGGAAGCCTCGACGAGCGCCTCGGAGTAGCGCTGCTGGCGCTGCACCTCGTCGAAGAGGCGCGCGTTGTGGATGGCGACCGCCGACTGGTCGGCGAACGTCTGCAGCAGCTCCACGACCTCGTCGGGAAGCTCGCCCGGCTGCCTGCGCCGCACCACCAACCCGCCGAGAACGCGGTCCTCCCGCACGAACGGCGCGGCGGCGAGCGACCGATAGCCGGCCTGGAGCATGATCTCGCGAAACCGATAACCGCGGTCGGCCGCGATTTCGGGGATCTGCACGAGCTGCCGCTGCGCCGCCGCGCGGGCGACCGCGCTGTCGCCCCCCAGCTGGACCCGCGCCTGGCGCAGCTGCTCGACGAGCCCGTCGTCGGTGCCGTAGTTCGCGCGGGGCACGAACGTCTGCTCGCTTTCAGAGAACTCGTAGATCGTGCCGCCGTCGGCGCTCGAAAGCTGGACCGCGTGGGCGACGATGCTCGCGAGCACGGCGTCCAGGTCGAGCGTGGAGCTGACGGCGCGCCCGATCTCGCCGAGCGCCCGCAGCTCGCCCACCGACCGCGTGAGCTCGCCGGTCCGCGCCTCCAGCTCCTGGAAGATCCTGGCGTTCTCGAGCGCGATGGCGGCTTTCTCGGCGAACACCTCGAGGAGCTCGATCTGCTTCGCGGAGAACGCCCCCGGCTCCGCACGCAGGACCGCGATCGCTCCGACCGGCGCGGCGTCGCGCAGCATCGGCACGGACAGCAGCGCCCGGAACCCGAGCGCGTGGGCGAGGCGACGCGACACCTCCGGCACGCCGGGTTCGGTTTCGACGTCGCTCACGTGCACCACCGCGCGCTCGAGGATCCCGCGCGCCACCAGGCTCTCGGGGCTCGGCGGCAGCGGGTAGCTCGCCTGCAGCTGCTCGAGCGCGGCCGGCGTCCAGTTGTCGTGCGCCACGATGTGGACCAGCTTGCCGTCGAACCGGTACACCGCCGAGTACGTCGCGCCGCACAGCTTCGTCGCATGCCGCGCGATCAGCTCGAACACCGGCCGGGCATCGGTGCGCGACTTGGAGAGGAGCCGCAGGATCTCGCTCGCGGCGGTCTGCTGGGCGAGCGTCTCGGTGAGATTCCGGTTCGCCGCCCCGAGCTCGCGCGTGCGCGCTTCGACCTTCTCCTCCAGGCCCAGATAGGATTCCTGGAGCTGCGCGGCCGACCGGTTGAACTGCTCGCCGAGCGCCTGGATCTCGTCGCCGGTCCGGAGCTCGATCCGGTGCCCGAGGTCCCCGGCGCCGATCCGCGCGGCGCCGGCCTGCAGCGTCCTGATCGGCGCCACCATCCGGCGGGCGAGCAGGACGCTCGCGAGCACCGACGCGGCGAGCCCCAGGGCGAGGATGATCAGGCTGCGGAGGATCGTCGCCTGCACCGGCGCGAGCGCTTCGGCGGTCGGCTGCTCGGTGAACACGACCCAGCCGAGGTTTCCGATCGCGGCGTGCGCGGACAGCACCTGCCCGCCGCCGAGACCGGCAGCGATGGCCATCGGCTCCTCGTCCGGCAGCGGCGCCGCGCCACGGGCGCGCGCGGCGCGCACTTGAGGCAGGGCCGCAAGGTCGCGCCGCTGCAGGGCGAGCGCCGCATTGGGGTGGGCGACGAGGTGGTCCGCCGAGTCCACGACGTACGCGTAGCCCGCCTCGCCCACCCGGATCCGCGAGATCACGTCCCAGAGGGCTCGCAGGTTCACCTCGGCGACCGTCACCTCGACGGCGTACTCCCCCGAGGGGACCGCGATCGTCATGTGCGGCTCGCCTTGATTCCGGAGGTACACCGGGCTGAAGTAGGTCTTCCCCGACTTGGCGGCAGTGAAGGCCGGCGTATTGGAGAAGTCCTTGCCGCTGCCGGTCGCGTCGAGCGCCGTCCGCGACACCCGGAGCTGCTCCTTCCCGCCGACGTCCAGGTACCGGATCTCCGTGATCGCCCGCTCGCTTCGCAGCAGTCGCAGGAACGCGAGCTCGCGCTGCTCGGCAAGCGCCGCCGCCAGCGCTTCCCGGTACGCGCCCAATACGCCTCCCGGCGGCGCCACCGCGGGGTCGTCGGCTTCGGCGTGCGTCGTCGCGCGCACCTGGCGCTCGATCTCGACGACGAACCGCTCGATGCGCGCGGCGGCCCCTTGGGCCTTTTCCCGCGCGACCCCGACCAGCGCGCGCTGCGCCTCCGCATAGGAAAAGTACAGCTCGACCAGGCTGCTCGCGACCAGGACCCCGCCCACGAGCACCAGCAGGAAGACCAGGTACTTCCAGAACAGCCGCCCCCGCGGTTGCGGCGCGCTCATCGGCGGATCGTGTCGGCGCGGAGGAGGACTTTCCGCGGCACGCTGATGTTCATCAGGCCCGCGGTCCGGAGGTTCACGGCGAGCTCGATCACGTCGGCGCCTTCCACCGGCAGCTCGCCCGGCGGCGCCCCGCGCAGGATCTTCGCCGCCAGTCTCGCCGCCTGCAGCCCTTGCGCGAAGTAGTCCGGCCCGTACGACACGAGCCCCCCGTAACCGACCCAGAACGACGACGGGAAGATCGTTGGGACGCGCGCTTCGAGCGAGAGCTTGAGCAGGCCCGCCGGGATGTCCAGGGCGTCCTCGGCCGGCGCGAGCAGCGCATCGCCGGCGCGGAACTCCCGGCGGATCCGGGCGAGATCGCCCGGTCCCGCGATCGCGGCCGGGACGATGGCGACGCCGAGCTGGGGCGCGGCTTCGCGCACCCGCGCGAGCGCCGCTGGGGCGGCGGGGTCGCCGTGGGCGTGAATGAACCAGACGCGGCGCACGCCCGGTTGCAGGGTCTTGAGCACCTCGACGCGCTTCGGCATCAGCTCGGGCGCGACGCTGGAAACGCCGGTGATGTTGCCCCCCGGGCGGCCGAGCTCGCTCACGACCCCGGCGGCGACCGGGTCGTTGACCTGGGCAAACACGATCGGCAGCTTCGCGGTGGCCGCCTTCGCCGCCAGCGCGGCGGCCGCGCTGCAGGAGAACAGCAGATCCACGCCCGAGCTCACGAGCGCCGCGGCGGCGGCGGGGGTGGCCTCCGGCTTGCCCTGCGTGAAGCGGATGTCGAAGGTGACGTCGCGCCCTTCCTCGAGCCCGAGCTCGCGCAGGCCCGCCTTGAAGCCGAGCACCGTCGGGTGATTGGCGGCCCACGCCTCGGTGACGACGCCGATCCGGTAGGCGCGGGGGACCGGCTCTGCCGTCGCGCCGACGGCGAAGAGGCCGAGCAACGCCGCTGCGAGACCGACGCCCAAGCGATGGCGCGCTTCCACTGAGACCATGGGGCCTATCGCCGCAAGCGCTCCGGCTCCGCTCGAGGCGCCAGCGTCACACCGCGACGAGCTCGTGGTAGGCCCCTTCGGAGACCCGACGCCACCCGCCGAGCTGGGTCTGAAACTTCGTGAAGGAGGCGTAGACCTTTCTCGCCATCGGGCTCTTTTCCGACTCCTCCTTGACGACCTCGCCCGCGAGCTTCTTCAGGCTGCGCAGCACGGGCGTCGGGAGCTGCAGGATCTCGACCTTGCCCTTGTATTCGCCGCGGAGCTTCTCGAGCGAGATCGCGTTCGCCGTCTCGTACTCGCTCAAGCCGTGCACCGACACCGCCGCCACGGCGTCGTCGAGGATCAGCCTGAGATCGGCGGGAAGCGCGTCGTAAGCCTTCTTGTTGAACGTGAATTCGAGGGTCGTGCCCGGCTCGTGCCAGCCCGGGTAGTAGTAGAACGGCGCGGTGTTCTGCAATCCGAGCTTCAGGTCGTCGTGCGGGCCGACCCACTCGGAGGCGTCGATGACGCCGCGCTCCAGGGCCCGGTAGATCTCCCCGCCCGGCGTCAGGACCACCGACCCGCCGGCTTTCTCGATCACCCTGCCGCCGAGCCCGGGGATCCGCATCTTGAGGCCCTTGAGATCGGCCACGGTGTTGATCTTCTTCCGGAACCACCCCGCCATCTGCGGGCCGGTGGCCGGGCCGGGCCGCGGGACCAGATTGAACGCGGCGTAGGTCTCCTCCCAGAGCGCGAGCCCGCCGGCGTGGTAATACCAGCTCGCCATGCCTTCCGGGTTCATCCCGAACGGCACGGCGCAGAACCATTGGGTCGCAGGCTCCTTCGCGGCCCAGTAGTAGGACGCGCCCATGAACGCCTCGACGGTGCCTTTCGACGTCTCGTCGAAGCACGCGAGCGGCGGCATGAGCTGGCCCGCCGGGAACACCTCGATCGTGAGCCGCCCGCCGCTCGTCGCCGCCACGCGCTTCGCCAGCCGCTCGGCCGAGCCCTGCATGACGTTCAGCGCCGGCGTCCAGGTGGTCACCATCCGCCATTTGACCTTCGGCTGGGCGATCACGTACGGGGCGTGCACGCTCGCCGCGGCACCTGCGGCGGCGAGCGCACCGCCCATCACGAATCTGCGTCTCTCCATACCTCTCCTCCCTCCGAACCGCGGTCGGTCAGTGGTCGAAATGGAACTCGATCACGACCCGCGCGTCCTTGCGGCTGGACTGGGCGCGGTCGGCGTTGCGACGGAGCATGAAACCTGCCAGCCGCCTCGCCCCATCCTCCGCCTCGCGAACTTCGCGCTCCGTGGGGCGCGACTCCGACAGCTCCAGGAGCTCGCCATCGTACCCGACGTGCACGTCGAGATTGAACTCGTCGAACGAGGCGTCCACGGTCAGCGGACCCTGCGGAGCGCAGTTCTCGATCACCGCCTCGGTCAGCTGAGTCACGCCGAAGATCGCGCGCCGGACGATGTCGGGGCGCGCCCCCCAGCTCTTCCCGCGCTCGGTGAAGAAGTCTTCGATCGCCTTCGGGTAGTCGCCGGCCGGATCGAGCGCGAGGCTCACCTTCTGCCGCACGCCGACCCGGAAGAGCAGGTTCAACCCGAAGGCGAGCACCGCCCCCGTCACCAGCGCCGAGCCGAGCAGCGGCTGCAGCCCGCGCGGCGCGGCCGAGACGGCGCCCGGAAACATGAGGACCGCGAGCGCGGCCGCCACCGACAGCCCGATGACCAGCGACTTGCGCGCATCGAGCATCCGCGACGTGATGATCTGCATCCCCCCGATCACGATGAAGCAGGCGATGAAGATCAGCGCACCGGCCACGACCGCCGCGGGGGTGGCGACCAGCACGGCGGTGAACTTCGGCAGGAAGGCGAGCGCGACGACGATCGCGCCGATCGCGTAGGCGATCCGCCGGCTCGCCACGCCGGTGGCGATGATCACGCCGACGCTCGCGGAGAGGGTCGACACCCCGCAGGAGCCGAGCGCGCCCGAGGTCGAGGCGGCGAGCCCGTCGGTGAGGGTCCCACGGCCGATCGAGGGGAGATCCGGCCGCACCCATTCCGAGTCGTTCAGCCGCTGGAGGATCGTGACGTTGGCGCTCGTGTTCAGCGCCGCGGCGACGCCGGCCACCGCGAACGGGACCGCCATCGCGGCGTCGAACGACCACGCGACGTGGTCGAACCGCGGGACGGCGACGAGCGACATCGCGCCGATCGCTGCGAGCTCCGCCGCGGATCCCAGACCGAGCCACACCGCCAGGAGGTATCCGGCAATCAGCCCGATCAGCGCGCAGAACATCCTGAGCATGCCCTTCGTCCACAGGTTGAGCGCGACCATGACGGCGAGCGTGAAGCCGGCCGCTGCCCAATCGGGGAGTGGAGCCGGCTCGCCGCCGCTCCCGACCATCAGCTGGCGAATCCCGGTCGCTGCGGTCACCAGGCCGGTGAGCAGCACCACCAGTCCGGACATCTCGGGCGGGAGGTACGGGCGCAGGGGGCGCCAGACACGCGAGAGCGCCGCTTCGACGGCGCCGGAGAAGATCGTCATCCCGAACACGAGCGGCAGGCCGCCGACCTGCGCGGCGGCGAGCGACGGCCCGAGGTACACCGCCTGGAAGCCGGTCGGCGCGAGGTAGCCGCTCCCGATCGGTCCGTACGCACGCGCCTGTGCAATCGTCGCCAAGCCCACCGCGAGCATGCCTCCGCTCAGGATCTGCGCCGCGACCGCCGGCGAGGCCCCCGCCGCGCGGCTGACGAGGAGCGGGAAGACCATCAGGAGGGCGAGCACGCCGACGTGCTGGAGGGCGGCGAGCCACAGCACCGACGGCGGCGGGGCGTCCTCCACGCCGTAGACGAGATCCGCAGGCTTCTTCACGGTTGCGCCGCTGCGCGCCTGCGACTATCCCGCCCGCACTTTCGCGATGCACTCCTCGCGCGTCGGGTAGATCTGGAACGCCGCGCCCAGGGCCGAGATCTCGAAGAGGCGCTGCACCTCTCCCGCCACCCCGCACAGCGCGAGCTTGCCGTCGGTCTCCTCGGCGAGCTTGCCGGCGATCAGGAGCGCGCGGAACCCGGCGCTCGAGATGTACGCGATGTTGGCGAGATCGATGACGACGCGCTTTGCGCCCGACCGGATCAGCGCGCCGACCCGGTCGCCGAATTCCTTCGCAGTGACGCTGTCGATCCGGCCTCTCGGCTCGACCGTCGAGACGCCTTCCGACTGCCCGACCAGGATCTCCATCCCCGCCTTCCTCCCCAGACTCTTGTTACGCCGCGCCAGGCACGCGCTTGCTGAAGCTCAACCGGTTCCTGTTCCCGCGGCGCTCGTAGGCGACTTCGTCGTTGAGCGCCCTGACGAAATGGATGCCGAGCCCGCCCAATGGCCGCTCGCCGATGCCGCCGCTCAAGTCCGGCGGCGGCGCACCGAGCGGGTCGTACGGTACCCCATCGTCCTCGACCTCGGCGACCACCGCGCCGCCCTCGAGCGCGACGCTGAGGAAAATCTCGTGATCCTCCCCGTCCCGATAGCCGTAGGAGATGATGTTGCTCAGCACCTCGTCGAACGAAACGAGCAGGCTCGTCAGCACCGGCACCGGCAGCCGGTGCGCGGCGCCGAACCGCTCGACCCATTGCCGGACGCTCTCGAGATCGGCGAGCCGGTTCACGATCCGCAGTTCCGCTCGTTTCATGACACCGGTCCGGCCGGAGAGGGCAAGCTCCGAGCTTCGGCGCCTAGTGTACGCCGGGGCAAAGCGATGAAGGATAGCGACGGCCAGCGAGGGCGCAACCGTGGCATGGGCCGGTGTACCCTCGGGCCGCGCCGGAGGAATACCCGGTCCGGCGGACGTGTACCGCGGAGCAACGAACATGAACGATGCGCGCATCCTGATCGTCGACGACGTGGAGGACAACCGGTATACGCTCGGCATGCTGCTCGACCTCGAGGGCTACTCGCAGGTCGCGCAGGCCGGCGACGGCGCCGAAGCGCTCGAGCGGCTGGGCGCCGAGGCGTTCGATCTCGTGCTGCTCGACGTGATGATGCCGAAGCTCGACGGTTACCAGGTGCTCGAGCGGCTCAAGGCCGAGGGCCGGCTGCACCGGCTTCCGGTGGTCATGATTTCGGCCCTGCAGGAGCTCGATAGCGTGGTGCGCTGCATCGAGCTCGGCGCGGAGGACTATCTCCCGAAGCCCTTCAACCCGGTGCTGCTCAAGGCGCGCATCGGCGCGTGCCTCGAGAAGAAGCGGCTGCGGGACCAGGCGGCGGCGCAGCTCGAGCGCATGGCAGCGGAGCTCCACGCCGCACGCGAGCTCCAGGCGTCGATGGTCCCGACCCGCTTCCCGGCGCCCGGCCCCCGCAATCCGCTCGAGGCGGCTGCGGTCCTCAAGCCGGCGCGCGAGCTCGGCGGCGACTTCTACGACTTCTTCCGCCTGGGCGACGGCACCGCGGTGCTCCTGATGGGCGACGTGTCCGACAAGGGTGTGCCGGCGGCGCTCTTCATGGCGCGGTCGATGAACGCCGTGCGCATGCTCGCCGGCTCGCCGGCCGGGCCGCTCGACCCGGGGGAAGTCCTGCGGCGGGCGAACGAGGAGCTGGCGCGGATGAACGACGCGACCATGTTCGTCACGCTGTTCCTCGGCGCGATCGACGTCGGAACAGGCACGCTGCGTTACGCGAATGCCGGGCACAACGAGCCGTACGTGCTCGGCCCGGCCGGGGTGCGGCCGATCACCGTGGCCAAGGGCCTGCCGCTCGCCGCGAAGCCCGGCACGGACTACGTCACCGGGACGGTCGGGCTCGCGCCGGGCGACACGCTCTTCGCGTTCACCGATGGCGTCACCGAGGCGATGAATGCGGACGGCGTCGCTTTCGGCGAGCAGCGGCTCGAGGCCCTGCTTGCCGGGCTTCGCGGCAAGAGCGCCTCGGAGCTGGTGAGCGCCGTGACCGACGGGGTGCAGCAGTTCGTGGGCGCGGCGCCGCAGTCGGACGACATCGCGGCGCTCGCGGTGCGCTTTGGCTCGCCGTCGTAAGAGCGGCGATCGTGGCGCCCGTCCGTCGCGAGCGCATCGATTCTTTGGTAGGGCGTGCAGGATTCGAACCTGCGACCAACGGATTAAAAGCACGTTCTGCGCTACTTGCGCATGGCCGCTCCACAGGGCAACAGGCGCCGGGAGCGGCTATAAACGCCCCGGGATGGCGAAATCCTGCCCACCGGCAGCGCCACACGGCGTACGCTGAGCGCTCGGGCCTTCGGATAAGCCGTCGGCCGTCCAGCCAAACGCCGCAGCCTGGCGCGTCTGGTGCGGCCTGCGCTGGCACCACGGAAAAACCACCGAATGGCCACACAGCGCGCCGCAAGGGGGGATGAAACACCGATGACCAAGGCAGAGTATGTTCGCGCGCAGCCGCAGACGCGGGAACATCAGTGCCATTGGCCCGGGTGCACAAAGCAGGTCCCGCCGGCGATGTGGGGGTGCCGGCAACACTGGTTCGCGTTGCCGGAGACGTTGCGCGACCGGATATGGGCGACATACCGCCCAGGGCAGGAGAAAACGCTAGACCCGTCGGACGCCTACCTCGAGGCCGCGCGCGCAGCGCAGGCGTGGATTCGTGAACACGGAAGCGGGTGAGATGGCGCGCTGGCGCAACCTTTTTGAATTCGAGAACCACGTGCGGCGATCGGGCGGGCTGATCACCGACGGACCGGTGGCAGTCACGTTCAGCGAGGGCTGGGCGAAAGCACCGTTCATCGGGCGCTGCGCGCACTTCTGGCGCCGCGTCGGCGAGACAGTGAACGGCATATGGT
>JBOIFD010000175.1:0-4390 GCA_050741515.1 Burkholderiales bacterium | reverse complement strand
GCTACTACCAGGACCCCAAGAACTTCTTCGCGCAGTTCGCGGTCGACCCGCTGCCGTTCCTCGCGATGTACCCCGAGTACCGCATCGCCGAGGACGAGCTGCGGGCGTTCCTGCGCGACCGCAAGGGGGCGATCATCGGCCGCAAGCTCGCCGACCGGTACGGGTTCAAGATCGGCGACACGATCCCGCTGCAGGGCACGATCTACCCGGGGGTCTGGACGTTCACGGTCCGCGCGATCTACCACGGGGCGGACGCGAAGACCGACGACTCGCAGCTGCTGTTCCACTGGGAATACCTGAACGAGACCATGAAGCAGCGCTCGCCGCGGCGCGGCGACCAGGTCGGGATCTTCATGGTGCAGATCGACGACCCGCAGCGCTCGGCGGAGACCGGGCTCGCGATCGACGCGCTGTTCAAGAACTCGCTGGCCGAGACGCGCACCGAGACCGAAAAGGCGTTCCAGCTCGGCTTCGTGGCGATGACCGAGGCGATCGTGGTCGCGATCCGGATCGTCTCTTTCGTCGTGATCTTCGTCATCCTGGCGGTGATGGCGAACACGATGGCGATGACGGCGCGCGAGCGCATGCCCGAGTACGCGACGCTGAAGGCGCTCGGGTTCGGGCCGGGCTATGTCGCACGGCTCGTGTTCGGGGAGTCGCTCGCGATCGCGCTCGGCGGCGCGGGGCTCGGCGTCGCGCTCACCTTTCCGGTCGCCGCCTGGTTCGGGGCCGAGCTGGGCCAGTTCTTCCCGGTGTTCGAGGTGAGCGCCCTGACGGTCGCGCTGCAGCTCGCGTGCGCGCTCGCCGTCGGCGTTGCCGCGGCCCTCGTTCCCGGCCGCAACGCCGCGCGGGTGCGAATCGTCGAGGGTCTGAGGGCGATCTGATGAGCACCCGCGGATGAAGCCCGTTCCGCTCGCCTACAGCACCCGCAACCTCTGGACGCGCAGGCTCACGACCGCGCTGACGGCCGGCGGCATGGCGCTGGTCGTGTTCGTCTTCGCCGCGGTGCTGATGCTCGAAGCCGGCCTGCGGCAGGCGCTGGTGGCGACCGGCCGGTACGACAACGTCGTCGTGACCCGCCGCGCCGCCGGCAACGAGGTGCAGAGCGGGATCGAGCGCAGCCAGGCGGCGATCATCGAGAGCCAGCCGGAGATCGCGATCGGCGCCGGCGGTGTCCGGGAGGTCTCCAAGGAAGCGGTGGTGCTGATCGCGCAGCCGAAGCGCGGCAGCGGGGTGCCGACCAACATCACCGTGCGCGGCGTCGGCGCGCAGGGGCTCGCGCTGCGGCCCCAGGTCCGGGTGGCGAGCGGGCGCATGTTCCGGCCCGGAGCCACCGAGGTCACGGTCGGGCGCAGCATCGCCGAGCGCTTCGACGGCGTCGGGCCGGGAGAGCGCCTGCGGTTCGGCGGGCGGGACTGGACCGTGGTCGGCACCTTCGACGCCGGCGGCTCGGGCTTCGACTCGGAGATCTGGGGCGACGGCGAGCAGATGATGCAGTCGTTCCGGCGGCAGGCGTTCTCCTCGGTGGTCGCGCGGCTCGTCGATCCGGCGCTGTTCGAGCGGCTCAAGGAGCGGCTCGAGGCCGATCCGCGGATGGCGGTCGACGTGAAGCGCGAGCGCGTCTTCTACGAGGAGCAGTCCGAGATGATGGCGAACTTCATCCGCATCCTCGGGCTGACGCTGTCGGTGATTTTCTCGATCGGCGCGATGATCGGCGCGATGATCACGATGTACGCGGCGGTGTCGAATCGGACCGGCGAGATCGGGACGCTGCGCGCGCTCGGCTTCCGGCGCGGCTCGATTCTCGCGTCGTTTCTCGCCGAGGCGCTCGCGCTCGCCGTTCTCGGCTGGGTCGCCGGGCTCGGGCTCGCCTCGGTAATGCAGCTCGTCCGCATCTCGACGATGAACTGGCAGTCGTTTTCGGAGCTCGCGTTCTCGTTTGCGCTGACGCCCGGAATCGCCGCGCAGTCGTTCGTGTTCGCGGTGGGCATGGGACTCGCCGGCGGCGTGCTGCCGGCGGTTCGCGCGGCGCGGCTGAAGATCGTCGACGCGCTGCGCGCGGCCTAGCCGCGCGGCCGGCCGCGCGTCAGAAGCTGAACGCCCGCCCGCCGAACAGGCTCGCCGGCCAGAACGCGCGGTCGAGGAGCTCGTCGAGCGAGAAGACGGGCGCCGGCGGAAAGACGTTGCGCGGAATGCCCGCCTGCTCCACGGTGTCGAGCGCGCTCGCGTAGGTCCGCGGCAGCGCCGACTCGACCGCCGGCCGCAGGCTCGGGCTGAACTCGAGCACGCGGTCGACCGAGCCGCGCTGCGCGAGGATCGCCGCCTGGAAGTCGAGGGTGCGCGCCGCCGGCTGGACGCTCCAGACCAGGAGCTGCACGGTGAGCGCCTCCAGCCGCTGGTTCACCTCCGCGCGCTCGCGCGCGACCATGCGCTCCAGCTCGTTCGCCAGGATCTCCCGGTCGAGGTCCTTGAAGCGCCCCTCGCGCAGCGCGCGGGCCTGGCCCTGCGCCCATTGAACGAAATCACGGTCGTGGAGATGCCGCAGATCGCTGGTCATCGAGGGGTCCCGGCTCGCTATGCCAACAGCATAGCGACCGGCCCGCTCAGCAAGCGTGCGGGCCCGCTGCGCGGGCGTGCAGTAATGCACGCGCGGCGCCCGATTCGGGTCAGGCGCGGCGGCGGGCCTCGGCCGCCCGGAGGAGGTCGGCCGCGGCCGCTTCCCGTCCGGCGCCGGCGAAGACTTCGCCGAGGAGGAGGAGGACGGGACCGCGGAACGCTTCGTCGGCGAGCCCGGGCAGCGCGCCGAGCGTCGTGGACCAGCGGCGCGACTCCGGTAGCGACGCGTTCTCGACGACCGCGACCGGGAGGCGCGGGGGTTTCCCGCGGGCGAGGAGCGCGGCGGTGATCGCGGCCGCCTCGCCGGCACCCATGTAGATGACCGCAGTGTCGGCCTGCGCGACCGTCGCCGCCCAGTCGTTCGGCTGCTCGCCATCGCCCACGCGGGGCGTCACGAACACGACGTTGCGGCTCGAGCCGCGGCGCGTGAGCGAGACCCCGAGATCGGCAGCCGCAGCGAGCGCGGCGGTCACGCCGGGCACGACCTCGACGTCGATCCCCGCCGCGTGCAGCGCGTCGAGCTCCTCCTGCGCGCGGCCGAAGAGCATCGGGTCGCCGCCCTTGAGGCGCACGACGATGCGGTGCTTACGGGCGGCGTCGACGAGGCGCTTGTTGATGAAGCGCTGCGCCGTCGAGTGCTTGCCGCAGCGCTTGCCCACGGCGATCTTCTCGGCGCGGCTCGCGACCGCGAGCACGTCGGGGTGCACCAGCGCGTCGTGGAAGACGACGTCGGCGTCCGCGAGCACGCGGGCGGCGCGCAGCGTGAGCAGATCCGCGGCGCCCGGGCCGGCGCCGACGAGATAGACCTTGCCCGGAGCGTTCCGCTGCATCAGCGGCTCGCGCCGGCGGCGAGCCGGCGGCGGAAGAGCGGCGCCGGCTGGTCGACGCCGCCCTGGTAGGCCTCGGTGAAGTCGTCGAACGCCGCAGTCGCGGCTTCCGCATCCTGGTCGTCGCGCAGCGCGAACGCGTCGAAGCCGCAGCGCGCAAGGAACAGGAGCTGGTCGCGCAGCACGTCGCCGATGGCGCGCAGCTCGCCCGTGAAGGCGTAGCGCTCGCGCAGCAGGCGCGCGGTCGAGAAGCCGCGGCCGTCGCTGAACTTCGGGAAGTGCACCGCCACGAGCGGCAGCCGGTCGAGGTCGGCCGCCAGCGCCGCCGGATCCTCGTCGGCGGCGAGCGAGACGCCCGATCGACCGGGCCGGTCGAGGAGATCCTCGCGGCGCAGCCGCCAGAGCTTCAGGGGCACGATGAGATCGGCCGCGTCCGGGAAGTCCGGGACGAGACCGTCCTCGCCGGGGGCGAGCCAGCGCTCGAGATCGCGGTCAAGCAGCTGCCAGGTGTCGTTCTGGAGCCGACGGTCTTTGATCAGCTTTGGCATACAGATGCGCCTTGAACGGCTCGATGCCGACGCGCTGCACCACGTCGATGAAGCGTTCCTCCTCGCTGTCGCGCAAGCCGAGGTAGCAGCGGACCAGCCGCTCGATCGCGTCGGGCACCTCGCCTTGCGAGAAGGACGGCCCGAGCACCTTGCCCAGCGCTGCTTTCGCGCCGGGGCGGGTCTCGCCTTGATTCCCGCCGATCTCGATCTGGTAGAACTCCTCGCCCGCCTTGTCGACGCCGAGGATGCCGATGTGGCCGACGTGGTGGTGGCCGCAGGCGTTCATGCAGCCCGAGATGTTGAGGTCGAGCTCGCCGACGTCGAAGACGTGATCGAGGTCGTCGAAGCGGCGCTGGATCGCCTCCGCGACCGGGATCGAGCGGGCGTTCGCGAGCGAGC
>JBOIFD010000174.1:0-17630 GCA_050741515.1 Burkholderiales bacterium | reverse complement strand
CGCCGTGATCGGCGGGACGCCGACGGCCGCGAGCGCCGCGCGCATCTGCGACCAGCCGGCGGCGCTCAGCGGCGGATCGCGCTCGCCGATGAAGGCATGCGCGAAGCCCTCCACCTCGCCGTGGCGGAGCAGGGTGACCGCGAGGATCGCGGCGCTCATCCCTCGCGCCGCGAGACGCCGGCCTCCGCGAACGTCGCCATCTCCGCGTGCAGCGCGATCGCGGCGTCGACGAGCGGCAGCACGAGCGCCGCGCCGCTGCCCTCGCCCAGCCGCAAGCCCAGGTCGACGAGCGGCTCGAGCCCGAGGTGGCGGAGCGCCGCGCGATGCCCGCGCTCGGCGGATGCGTGCGCGGCGAGCATCCAGCCGACCGCGCGCGGCGCGATCGCGCGCGCGGCGAGCGCGGCGGCCGCGGAGATGAAGCCATCGAGCAGCACCGGCACCGCGCAGCGCGCGCCCTCGACGTAGTACCCGCTCATCGCCGCGATCTCGAGTCCGCCGAGCTGCGCGAGCCAGTCGACGGCGTCGCGCGGCGCGCGCGCCCGCGCGCGCGCCAGGGCCCGTTCCACGACCGCGACTTTGCGTGCGCGACCCGCCTCGTCGAGCCCGGTCCCGTGGCCGACGATCGCATCGGGCAGCTCGTCCGTGAACGCGCAGACGAGGCAGGCGGCGGCGGTCGTGTTCCCGATCCCCATGTCGCCGGCGACGAGCAGCGTGGCGCCGGCCGCGATGTCGGCCGCGGCGCGCCCGGCGCCGACGGCGATCGCCCGTTCGACGTCCGCCCGCGTCATCGCCGGGGCGAGCGACAGGTCGTCCGTGCCCGGACGAATGCTCGCGTGCACGATGGTCTCGCTCCGCGGAAGGCTGCCGGCGACGCCCACGTCGACCACCGTCAGTCGCGCGCCCGCGCGGCGGGCGAGCACGCTGATCGCCGCGCCGCCGCGCGCGAAGTTCGCGACCATCTGCGCCGTCACTTCGCGCGGATACGCCGAGACGCCCTGCGCGGTCACGCCGTGGTCCGCGGCGAACACCGTGATCGCGGCGACCGCGGGCGCCGGGATGCCGCGCTTCTGACGCGCCGCGAACCAGCACGCCAGCTCTTCGAGACGTCCGAGGGCGCCGTGCGGCTTGGTGAGCACGGCCTGGCGGGCGCGCGCCGCCGCGTACGCGGCGTCGTCGGGAAGCGGGATCTCGGTCATCGTGCGAAAGCGTTCGAACGCGAGTACGCGCCGGAGCCACGAGGCGCAACGATCGCAAGCTGCAACCTGGCGATCGCTGGACAACCCCTCCGGCGGGGGCTAGCCTGGCCGTGCAACAGGTCCCTTGACATCGATTTCGAGGCGGCAGTATGGCTGAGTTTGACCGGATCACCCAGGATCCGAACGTGATGGGCGGGAAACCGACCATCCGCAGGATGCGCGTGACCGTGGGCACGATCGTCGGACTGATCGGCAGCGGCCACTCGATCGAGAAGGTGCTCGCCGACTATCCGTATCTGGAGCGTGAGGACATTCTTCAGGCGCTGCGCTACGCCGCGTGACGGGCGGACGAGCGGGAGGTCCCGCTCTCGGGATGATCAAGATCCCGGTCGACATGACGCCGCCGGGGCGCCCGGCGCCACCCGCTTATAATCGCGGCGCCCATGCTTCCCGAGAACATTTCCAGCCTGCGCCTGTATCTCCGCCTGCTCGGCTACGTCAAGCCGTACTGGCGCGTCTTCGCGGCCTCGATCGTCGCGATGGCGGTCGTGTCGGCCACCGAGCCGGCGTTCGCGGCGCTGGTGAAGCCGCTCCTCGACGGCACCTTCGGCGAGAAGGACCCGGGGCTGATGACCTGGCTGCCGCTCCTGATCGTCGCGCTGTTCCTGATCCGCGGCCTCGCGGCGTTCGTCTCGGGCTACTGCATCAACTGGGTGGCGCAGAAGCTGGTCGTCGACCTGCGCAACGCGATGTTCGGCACGCTCGTCCGGCTCCCGACCAGCGCCTACGACGCCACCACGACCGGCAGCATCGTCTCCCGGTTCACCTACAGCGTCACCCAGGTCACCGCCGCCGCGACCCACGCCGTGAACGTGATCGTGCGGGACTCGCTCGCGGTCATGGGGCTGCTCGGCTGGCTGCTGTATCTCAACTGGAAGCTGACCGCGCTGGTGGTGATCGTGGGGCCGCCGATCGCGCTCATCATCCGCTACTTCTCCGACCGCCTGCGCAAGATGAACCGCGCCGACCAGATCGCGATGGGCGACCTGAACCACGTGCTCGAGGAGTCGATCGGCTGCCATCGCGTCGTCAAGGTCTTCGGCGGCCAGGGCTACGAGGCGGGGCGGTTCGCGGCCGCGGCCGACAAGATCCGCCGCTTCCAGATGAAGATCGCGATCGCCGCCGCCGCGACCGTCCCGGTGACCCAGCTGGTCGCGTCGATCGCGCTGGCCGGGGTCGTCTACTTCGTCGTCGCCCAGGCGACGAACGCCCAGACCACCGTCGGCGCCTTCGTCTCCTACATCGTGGGCCTGAGCATGCTGCTCGGACCCCTGAAGCGCCTCACCAACGTGAACGAGGTGATGCAGCGCGGGCTCGCCGCGGCGGAGATGGTGTTCGGGCTGATCGACGAGCGGCCCGAGCCCGACCGCGGCACGGCGGAGCTCGGCCGCGCCCGCGGCGAGGTCGAGTACCAGCGCGTGAGCCTCGTCTACGCGGGCGCGTCGCAACCGGCGCTGCACGAGGTCTCGCTGCGGGTCGCGGCCGGCGAGACGGTGGCGCTCGTCGGCGCCTCGGGCAGCGGCAAGACCACGCTCGTCAACCTCCTGCCGCGGTTCTACGAGCCGACCGCGGGCCGGATCCTGATCGACGGGGCGGACGCAGCGCAGGTCAAGCTGGCCAGCCTGCGCGAGAACATCGCGCTCGTGAGCCAGGACATCGTGCTCTTCAACGACAGCGTGGCGGCGAACATCGGCTACGGCCGGCTCGGCAACCATTCCGCGGCGGACATCGTCGCCGCCGCGGAAGCGGCGCACGCGATGACGTTCATCCGCGAGCTGCCGGAGGGGCTCGCGACGCCGATCGGCGAGGACGGCGTGCGGCTGTCGGGCGGCCAGCGCCAGCGCCTCGCGATCGCGCGCGCGTTCCTCAAGGACGCGCCGATCCTGATCCTCGACGAGGCGACGAGCGCGCTCGACAGCGAGTCGGAGCGGCACATCCAGGAGGCGCTGGACGTGCTGATGCGCGGCCGCACGACGTTCGTCATCGCCCACCGTCTGTCGACGATCGAGAGCGCCGCCCGGATCGTCGTCCTCGACGAGGGCCGGATCGCCGAGGTCGGACGGCACGCGGAGCTCCTCGCCCGCGACGGCATCTACGCGCGGCTGTACCGCATCCAGTACGCGCGCGAAGAGGCCGTGGCGGCCTGACGGCCGCGCGGCGCGCTTTCCGGGCGTGACGCTCGCCGGCTTCCAGCAGCGCAGCGAGGACCTGGCCCGCGCGTTCGCGGTCGCGCTCGGAATCTCGATCCCGTTCTCGGTCGCGGCCGACGGCGTGCTGCTCGCGCTCGTCCTCGGGTGCTGGATCGCAGCCGACCGGTATCGGGCGCGCTGGGCGACGCTGCGCCGCAATCCGGTCGCCATGATGGCGCTCGGGTTCGCGGCGCTGCTCGCGGTCGGGCTCGCGTACGGCGAGCAGCCCCGCAAGGAGGCGTTGCTCTACTTCGGCAAGTACGCCGATCTCGTGGTGCTGGGCATTCTCGTCACGCTGTTCGGCGACGCGGCATGGCGGCGGCGCGCGTTGCTCGCCCTGGCGGCAGCGCTTGCAGTCCTCGTGTGGCTGTCCTACCTGGTCAAGCTCGGGGTCGTGCCGCCCGTTCCCTGGCTCCGCGGGAAACCGGACTATCCGGTCGTGGCGCTGGACTCGCTGACCCACGGGATCCTGGTCGCGTTCGGCGCGTTTCTCTTCGCGGTCCTCGGGCGCGCTGCGCCGCGCGGTCCGGCCCGGACGATCTGGTTCGTGCTCGCCGCGGCGGCGGCGGCGAACGTGCTGTTCGTCGTGCCCGGCCGCACCGGCTATGTGGTTCTCGCCGCGCTCGCGCTGTATCTCGGCTACGCGTGGCGCCGCCTGATCGGGCTCGCGCTGGTCGCGCTCGGCGGGACGGCACTGGTGGGGGCCGGGATTGCCGCCTCGTCGGCGCTGCAGAACCGCTTGATCGAGACGGCGCGCGAGGCCCGGGAATGGCAGGCCGGGGTGCCCGCGCGGACCTCGGTCGGCTACCGCCTCGAGTTCTACTACAACACGCTCGGGCTGATCCGGGAGCGTCCGCTCGTCGGCGCCGGCACCGGCGGCTTCCCGGGCGCCTATGCGCGCCAGGTCGCGGGCACCGGCATGGCCCCCGCGGGGCACCCGCACAACGAGTACCTGCACCTGATGGCGCAGCTCGGCATCCCCGGGCTCCTCGCGCTGCTCGCGCTGTTCTGGATCCCCTGGCGGCTCGCGCCCCGCCTGCCGCTGCCCCACGAGCAGGTGCTCGCGCGCGGGGTCGTGCTGACGATCGCCGTGGGCTGCGTGTTCAACTCGCTGCTGCTGGATCACACCGAGGGACTGTTCTTCGCCTGGGGGCTCGGCGTCCTGTTCGGGGGACTCGCGCCCCGCCCGCGTGACTAGCGCTTCTGCGCGACGTAGAGCACCGAGTTCTCGTGGATGCCCGCGCGCCGGAACCGCTCGCGGCCGAAGTGATCCGGGCCGAGCTGCAGCACGTCGAATCCCGCCTCCTCCAGGCGGCGCACGAAGTCGCGCCGGCCGTACAGCCGCAGATGGTCGTCCTGACAGTAGTACTTCCACCGGGCGGCCGGGTCGACGATCGCCGGGTCCTCGTGGGTCTCCTCGACCCCGACGACGAGCGGCACCATGACGATGCCGAAACCGCCCGGCCTGAGCACGCGGAACAGCTCGCGCATGGCGCGCCGGTCGTCGGGCACGTGCTCGAGGATGTGCGAGCAGACGAACATGTCGATGGCGCCGTCGCCGTAGATCGCCATGTCCGAGATGTCGACGCGATCGTCCACCCCGGCGCGGTAGAGGTCGGCGGTGCGATAGGAAACGAACGGGAGCGCGCGCAGGCGCCGGGACAGGCCGGGCGAGGCGGCGAAGTCCACCAGCGTGTACCGCCGGCTCCGGTCCAGGGACCGGAAGCGGTCTTCCAGATACAGCGCATAGAGCCGCTCGCGATCCGACGCGCCGCAGGCGGGGCAGGTGTGGGAACCGACGTTGAAAGTCTCGAACGATTCGAGCGGATGGACGAAGCCGTGCTCCTCGAGCTTACGCACGAAGGATTTCCAGATCGGCTTGAAGCGCCGCAGCCCGGTGCCGCAGACCGGGCAGGCGTAGGTGCGGCCGATGTACCGCGGCAGCGCGAGCCAGCGCTGCACGGCTTTCGAATCCTGCTTGAACGCGGCGTACGCGGGCGTGCTCTTGAGGCGCTTGACGATCTGCCGCATGCCGCCAGCTTAGCCTACCCGCGGCGGAGGCCGGGGTTAGAATCCGCCCGCCCTGCGGCGACTCCCGCCGCCGCCCGGCGACCTGCGAGCCAATGAAGACCGCCGTCGTCGTCACGACCTACAACCGCCCGGACGCCCTCGCGCTCGCGCTCGAGGGGTTTCTCGCGCAAAGCACGCTCGACTTCTCGCTCCTCGTCGCGGACGACGGCTCGACCGGCGAGACGCGGCGGGTCGTGGAGGCATACGCCGCGCGCGCGCCGTTCGCGCTCCGGCACGTCTGGCACGAGGACCGGGGCTTCCGCGCCGCCGCGATCCGCAACCGCGCCGTCGCGACGACCGACGCCGACTACGTCGTCTTCACCGACGGCGACTGCATCCCCTCGCGCGGCTTCGTCGCCGCGCACCGCCGGCTCGCCGAGCGCGGCTGGTTCCTCGCCGGCAACCGGATGCTCCTCGCGCGCGATCTCACGGCCCGCGTGCTCGGCGAGCGGGTCCCGGTGCACGCCTGGACGAACGCGCAATGGCTCGGCGCGTGGCTGAAGCGCGACATCAACCGGCTGCTGCCGCTCGCGGCACTGGGCGACGGCGCGTTCCGGAAGCTGCGGCCGGCGCGCTGGAAGGGCGTGAAGACGTGCAACCTCTCGGTCTGGCGCGAGGATCTCGAGCGCGTCAACGGGCTCGACGAGTCCTACTCGGGGTGGGGGCTCGAGGACTCGGATCTCGTCATCCGCCTGCTCCACGCCGGCGTGAAGCACAAGAGCGCGCGGTTCGCCGCACCGCTCTTCCACCTGTGGCACGTCGAGAACGACCGCAGCCGGCTCGCCGACAACGAGCGGCGGCTCGCGGCGCTCCTGCACTCGGACCGCGTCACGGCGTTGCGGGGTCTGGATCTCCACCGCGACGTCGAGCCCGGCTCGGCGGGCGCCTGACGCCCTGGCCGGAGGCCGGATCGTGGACATCGCCGACGGGTCGGGGCCGGCAAGCGCCGACCGCCGCCTGATCGATCGCTGCCCGGTCGGCTGCGCGTCCGCGCTCGATCCGACCGGGATCGCGCTGCCCGAGGGCGCGCTGCTTCGCTGCCGCGAGTGCGGCCAGCTCGTGAGCCAGATCGGCGCGGCCGCGTACGCGCATTCGATGCAGGCGTTCGACGCGCCGGCGTTCAATCGGCCGACGGTGCGGGAGATGACGCGCCGCCGTCGCGTCGCGCACCGCCGCCTCGCGCAGGTTGCGCGCCTGCTCGGGAAACCGCCCGCGCAATGCCGGCTGGTCGACGTCGGCTGCTCACGCGGCGATTTCGTCGCCTTCGCCGACGAGCTGGGCTTCGCCGCCGAGGGAGTCGAACCGGCGCCCCACATCGCGGCCGAGGCGCGCGCCGCCGGCCGCAACGTCAGGACCGGGCTCCTGGAGGAGCAGTCCTACGACGACGCGGCCTTCGACTGCGTGACGCTGTTCGAGGTGATCGAGCATCTCGCGCGGCCGCTGACGCTGCTCGCCGAGTGCCGGCGGATCCTCGCGCCCGGCGGCGTCCTCCTGCTGTCGACCGGCAACGGCGAGAGCTGGACGGCGCGCGCCCTCAAGGGGCGCTGGGACTACTTCCGCATCGACAAGGACGCCGGCCACGTCAGCTTCTTCAATCCGCGGTCGCTGGCGCTCGTCGCGGAACGCGCGGGCTTCGCCGTCGCGCGGCTCGAGACGGCGCGGGCGCGCTTCGCGGAGAAGGAGGACGCTGCGGCGGCGGTCTACGCGCTCGCCAGGCTCGCCGGCGAGCTCGCGGATTGGCCGGCGCGTCTCCTCGGCCGCGGCCATGGCATCGTCGGCTACCTGCGGAGTCGCAAGGCATGACCCGGCAGCCCGCGACGCGGCCGGAGCCGTGCTCGATCCCGTGCGATCTGTGCGGCGGCAGCGACGTGTCGGTCCTGGCGACGCGGAGCCGCAGCGGGGCGCCGCTGCGGACCGTGATCTGCCGCGCGTGCGGCCTGGTCTGGTCCGATCCGCGGCCGCACGACGCGCGGCAGTTCTACGAGACGGATTACCGCGTGGCGTACAAAGGGGCGTACGAGCCGCGACCCAAGCACGTCCTGCGGGCCGGGAAGGTCGCGCTGTCCCGGCTCGAGAAGATCAGGAGCCTGCTCGACGGCGGCCGCAAGCGGATCCTCGACGTCGGGACCGGCGGCGGCGAGTTCGCCTACCTGCTGTCGAAGCTCGGGCACGACGTGCGCGGCATCGAGCCCAACCGGGGCTATGCCGAGTACTCGGTCCGGGAATACGGGCTGGCGATCGACGTCGGATTCATGCAGGACGTGGCGCTGCCGGCGGGGTCCTTCGACGTCATCACGATCTGGCACGCCCTCGAGCACACCGAAAGCCCGTCGTCCGTCCTCGATCGCTTGCGGCGGGCGCTCGGCGCCGACGGCCTGCTCGTGGTGGAGGTTCCGAACGTCGAAGCGACCTGCCAATCCCCGACGAGCACGTTCCACGAGGCCCACCTCTACAACTTCAACGTCGCGTCCCTGCGCGGCGCCGCGGAGAAGGTCGGGCTCCGGGAGGCGCGCCACGCGATCTCGTCCGACGGCGGGAACGTCACGATGTTCCTCGGGCGGGGTCCGTCCGGAAACGACGCGCCGAAGGGTGCGCCGATCCCGGGAAACTGCGCGCGCATCTCCGGGATCGTGTCGCGCCATACCGGCCTCCGGCACTACGCGACGCGCCATCCCTACGCGCGCGCCTGGGGGCGGCTGCAGCGATCCCTGAACGAAAAGCGGGAGATCGCGAAGCTCGGCGGCGGCAGACGCCTGCTCGATTCGCTCTACTCGCGCGCTCTGGGAACGCCGGGCTAGCGCGACGCCGGCGGCGATTCGGCCGCGACGGCCTTCCTTTCGGGCAGCGGCGGTGTCGCGCCGGCGGCGGCGGGCGCGTACTCCGGCACCCACCGGGCGAGCCCGGCGCGCACCTCGGCGGGCGCGAGCGTGCCCGCGGCCTCGAACCAGCGCACGGCCTCCTCGACCCACGCGTGGTCGCGCGGCGCCTCGGGCTTCATGATGCGCAGCTTCGGGTGCGGCGTGCCGAGGGTGCGCTCGTCGTCCGCGAGCAGCTCCTCGTAGAGCTTCTCGCCGGGCCGCAGTCCCGTGAAGACGATCCTGATGTCGTCCTCGGACAGGCCCGACAGGCGGATGAGATCGCGCGCGAGGTCCACGATCCTCACCGGCTCGCCCATGTCGAGCACGAAGATCTCGCCGCCCTGGCCCATCAGGCCGGCCTGCAGGACGAGCTGCGCGGCCTCGGGGATCGACATGAAGAACCGGCGGATCTCGGGGTGGGTCACCGTCACCGGCCCGCCGGCCGCGATCTGGCTCCGGAACTTCGGGATCACGCTGCCGGTCGAGCCGAGCACGTTGCCGAAGCGGACCGCGACGAAGCGGGTGCGCCCGTCCCCGAGCCCCTGGCAGAGCAGCTCGGCGAGCCGCTTGCTCGCGCCCATGACGCTGGTGGGATTCACCGCCTTGTCGGTCGAGACGAGCACGAACTTCTCGACGCCGAACCGGATCGCGGCCTCGGCGGCGCACCAGGTCCCGAGCGCGTTGTTCCGCACCGCCTCCCACGCGTTGTCCTGCTCCATGAGCGGGACGTGCTTGTACGCCGCGGCGTGGAACACCGCCGAGGGCCGCCACGCGCGGAACGCCTCCTCGAGCCGCCGGGCGCTCTTGACGTCGCCGACGAGGTAGGCGAGGCGGATCGCGCCGCGCTCGGCGCCGAGCTCCTGCTCGAGCTGGTAGAGGGCGAGCTCGGCGGTGTCGAGAGCGACGAGCCGTGCCGGCTCGAACCTCAGGATCTGCCGGCAGAGCTCCGCGCCGATCGAGCCGCCGGCGCCGGTGACGAGCACGGTGCGCCCGCGGAGCCACTCGCCCAGACCCTGGCTGTCGAGCTGGACCGGGTCGCGACCGAGCAGGTCGTCGAGCTCGACGCGCCGCAGCTGCGAGACGGTCACCCGGCCGGTCACCAGGTCCTCGTAGGACGGCACCGTCATCGCCGGCACGTTCGCGGCCTGGCAAAGCTCCACCGCGCGGCGCCGCGCCGCGTGCGACCGGTCGGGCATCGCGATCACCGCGAGCTCGGCGTGCTCCGCCTGGACGACCTCCGGCAGGCGGGCGAGTGCGCCGAGCACTTTCACGCCCTGGATCTCGCGGCCGCGGGTCCGGGGGTCGTCGTCCAGCAGCCCGACGAAGTGCCACTCGGGGCTGCGGCCGAGGCTCTTGAGCAGGTTGGCCGCGGCGGCGTCCGCGCCGAGGATGACGACGCGCCGTCCGCCGCTCGTGGTGAGGCGCCGGAGATGGCCCTCCTTCCAGGCGCGGTAGGCGACGCGGCTCCCGCCCATGCTGACCGCGAGCAGGATCGGGTAGAGCAGGATCACCGACCGCGGCACCGCGGTGAGCCTGAACACCACGATCACGACCGCGATGGCCATCGCCCCGAGCACCGCGGCGACCACGATCCGGCGCAGGTCGGGCAGGCTCGCATAGCGCCAGAGGCCGCGGTACATCCCGACCCAGAGAAAGATCCCCGCCTGCAGCGGCACCACCCACAGGACGTGCGACAGCATGGCGCTCGCGAACGGCTCCTCCAGCTCGAAGTTGAGACGGAAGAGATAGGCGAGGCACCACGCCGCCCCCGCCGCGATCACGTCGTGCAGGAACGCGACGGTGTTGCGCCAGTTAATGCGCGGGAACATCGTTCCGGCCCTCGTCGCGCCGGCGGCGCCACGCCAGGTCGAGCGCCGCCGCGAGCGCGACGTACACCGCGGCGACCCCGCCGACCGCGGCCCACTGCGCAGCGGGCGGCTGGCCGAGCGCCCAGAGCGCGACGCCCCCGCACATCGCCATCAGCGCGTACTCGGCGAGGGCGGTGTTGCGGTGTCCCCAGCCGAGCTGCACCAGCCGCTGGTAGTAGTGGACCTTGTGCGCTTCCCAGAACCGCTCGCCGCGCAGGACGCGCCACGCGAGCGTCACGCTCGCGTCCAGGACGAACGGCGAGAACACGAGCACCGGAAACCAGATCGGCCAGTAGCCCGCGCGCCAGCCGAGGAGCCCCAGGGTCGCCGCGAGGAAGCCGAGCGGGATCGAGCCGGCGTCGCCCATGAACACGCGGGCCGGCGGAAAGTTGAACGCGAGGAACACCGCGGCCGCCGCGGCGACGCTCGCCCCGACCGCGGTGAAGATGCCGTCGCCGGCGAGCCACGCGCCGAGCGCGTACGCGGCGAAGCCGAACAGGGTCATCCCGCCCGCGAGGCCGTCCGAGCCGTCCATGAAGTTGTAGAGGTTCGTGGTCCAGATGACGGCGAGCACGGCGACCGCCTGCCAGACCGGATGCAGGTCGGGCAACGCGAGCGCCACGAACGCGACCGCGGCCACGGCGTGGGTCGCGAAGCGCACCCCGATCGGCAGGTGGGAGCGGTCGTCGAGGAACGACACTACGGCGAGCGCGAGAACCAGCCCGGCGAGCAGCGGTTCCGCGCGCAGCAGCCCGAACGCGAGCGCCATGCCGGCCATGAGCCCGAGCCCGCCGATGCGGGGCGTCGGCGCGGCGTGCAGCGAGCGCTCGTTCGGTTGATCGAGCGGCAGCCAGCCGGGATGCCGCAGGAGCGTGAGGATCACCGCGGCGCAGGCGAGGGCCGCGGCGAGGGGAATGAGCGCGAGGGTCGTGTTCATGGGACGGCGCGAGCGCAATGCTATCGGTAGACCTCGCGCCGGTGTCCGACCTTGATCACGCGCACGACCCGTGCCCGGCCGTCGATCGTGTACACGGCACGGTAATCGCCCTGCCGGATCCGGTAGGCATCCTCTGCGCCGGCCAGCTTCTCGCAACCCGCTGGACGCGGATTCTCCGCGAGGTCCGCGATCGCGGCAACGAGGCGCTGCCGCAGCTTCCTCGGCTCGACCACGTCGAGCTCCTTCGCGGCGCTCGCCTTGACGACCAGCCTATAGGCGGCCACGCCGCTTCATGTTCTTCACGACGACGGCGAAATCCACTTCCGGCTCGGCCGCGCGGTGCTCGATCGCCGCGAGGTCGGCGGCGTCCTCCGCGAGGCTGCGCCGGACGGCCTCGTTCACGATTTCCGAGATCGAGCGGTCGGTCGCCGCGGCCTTGAGCCGCAGTGCGCGATGGAGGTCGGGGTCCAGATAAACGGTAGCGCGTTTCGGAGCATCCATAGTGTCATCATAGCGCTAGAACGCTATAACGTCAAAACGATCGCCGATGGACCGATGCGGCGCGATTCTATCCGCCGGCGGCGAGCGACGAGGAAAGAGACCCGCTGGCGTGCGAGACGATCCCAGCGGATCACCGACCACAGCTCCGTGCCAACCCTTCGTCGACGCTGAACGGCGGCGTCCACCCGAGCTCCCTGCGGATCCGCGAGCCGTCGACGGCCATGTCGTCGAGCAGGCGGCCGATCTCGTCGCCGCGGCCGAGCAGGGTGCCTGCGAAGCGCAGCGTCGCGGTCGGGAAGGCGAAGAGACGCGGCGGCCGGCCGAGCGCGGCGGCGATCCTCGCAATCAGTTCCGGCGTCGAGACGTCTTCGCCGTCGCTGACGACATAGGTGCGGCCTGCTGCAGCCGGATGCTCGAGCGCGCGGACGATCGCGTCGACGAGGTTGTCGACGAACACCAGGCTCCGGCGGTTCCGGACCGAAGCGAGCGGCAGCGGCAGCCCGCTCCGCACGAGCTGGAGGAGCCGCACGAAGTTGCCCTTGACGCCCGGTCCATACACGAGCGGTGGGCGGAGCACGACCAGCTCGGTGGCCGACCCGGCAAGGGCCTGCGCAACGAGCTGCTCGGCCTCGAGCTTCGACCGCCCGTAAGCGCTCGCCGGCACCGGCGGGCTCGACTCGTCGAACGGCCGGCCGGGGCTGCGATCGCCGTAGACGGTGGTCGTGCTGAGCAGGACGAATCTGCGCACGCCGGCGCTGCGCGCGGCGCGCGCGAGCATCTCGGATCCGGCTGCGTTCACGGCGCGGAACAGCGGCAGATCGCGGCCCGCCTCGCCGGTCATGTGCACGCGCGCCGCTAGATGCACGACCGCGTCGGCTCCGTCGACCGCGCGCGTCCAATCGGTGTCCGGCCCGATCTCGCCGACCGCCACCTGGGCAACTTCCGCCGGCAACCCCGTCGATGCGCTGCGCACCGCGGCTCGCAGCGCACGATGCTCGGCTGCGAGCCGGCGGACCAGCGCGCGACCGACGAACCCGGCCGCACCGGTGACGAGGATCGCTCGCGACGGCACTGGCGATTATTGTCCCTTGACCTTCGCCTCTGGTTGGCGGCCCGCGGGGACGACGCATGCTGACTCGCGCTCGGAGCCGCTCGAAATGCCGGGTGAGGTTAGCAGCCAAATCGCATGACTGCCAGGACTGTGACGCGCACGAAGGCCGTCGCCACAAAGTGCCCGGCTACCGGCGCTCGCGGCGCGGGGCCTCGTGGCCCCGCCGGCCATCCAAATAAAGATTATCTGTTGATAAGGATTTTCTGCTACGCTCACGCGATGGCTGCAAGCGTCGAACCCGCCGGTGACGCGCTGCTCTCCGTATCCCAGTTCGCCGCGCGCGAACGCGTGAGCCGGGTTCGCGTGCTGCAGCTCCTCGGCGCCCGCCGACTTCCGGGTGCCCGCAGGATCGGACACCAGTGGGCGATTCCAGCCTCTACGGCGATCGTGCGGCGCACCCGCGGACGCCCGAGAAAGCGCGCTTCGCGCCCGGTTGACCGCCTGCTGCGGACGATGGCGAAGAAATACGTGTGGTGGCTGTCGCCTCGCGAGGCCGCAGCCCGGCCGGACCTCGTCATCACGCAGGTGATGGACATCGGCGACTACGAGGACGCCTGCCGGCTCGAAGCGGCGCTGGGCCGGGAAGCATTGGCGCGCGCACTCGGCCGGGCGGAAGCCGGCCGCCTTTCCGAGCGATCGTGGACGTACTGGCATTACCGGCTGGGCCGGGCGGCGGCCGGACGCGTCCCCCCGCGACCGAAGCGCGTCCTTCCTTGATCGGCAGACTCATACCCAGGTTCGATACCCTGTCCGCGGCGCAGCGGCGGCTCTGGCCGGAGCTGCGTCCGAGCCTGCGCCTCGGGTTCGTGCTCTACGGCGGCACCGCGATCTCCGTGCATCTCGGGCACCGCCGCTCCGTCGACTTCGATTTCTTCCGCGACGAGCGGCTCGACAAGGACGCGATTCGAGCCTCGTTTCCGTTCATGCGGCGGGCGGCGACGCTGCAGGATGCCCCCGATACGCTCGTCGTTCTCGTGCCGGCACCGGGCCGACGGAGCGTCAAGATCTCGTTCTTCGGTGGGCTGACGCTCGGGCGCTTCGGCGATCCTCTCCTCACCGCCGACGGGGTACTGGAAGTCGCCTCGCTCGACGACCTGATGGCGCACAAGCTGAAGGTCATCCTGCAGCGGCCCGAGCGGAAGGACTACGAGGATCTCGCTGCCATGATCCGGGCCGGTTGCTCGGTGGCGCGCGGGCTCTCCGGAGCGCGCCTCCTCTTCGGCAGGACGTTTCAGCCGGCGGAGAGCCTGAAGGCAATGGTGTATTTCGGGGATGGCAACCTCGCGGGGCTCGCGCGCGAAGATCGGAACACGCTCATCGCCGCGGCCTCGGCGACCGGCGAGCTTCCGGCGATGAGGTTGCGCTCGAAGAGACTGGCGGCCCCGGCTGCGGGTCGCCGCGGGAGAGCGCGGTCTTAGAACCGGGCGCGTGACGAGCGGCGGGTAGAATGCGGGCGCGCATGGACCCGAGAATCCATCCGGTCATCCTCTGCGGCGGCGCCGGGAGCCGGCTGTGGCCGATGTCGCGCCAGCTGCTCCCGAAGCAGTTCCTGCCGCTCGTGAGCGAGCGGACGATGCTCCAGGAAACCGTCGAGCGTCTCCGCGGGCTCTCCGGCGCCGAACCGCCGACGGTGGTCAGCAACGGCGAGCACCGCTTCCTCGTCGCCGAGCAGCTCCGCGCGATCGGTGCGCCGCCGCGGGCGCAGATCCTCGAGCCGGTCGGGCGCAACACCGCGCCCGCGGTCGCGGTGGCCGCGCTCGGGCTCGAAAAGATCGATCCGGACGCGGTGATGCTCGTGCTGCCGGCCGATCACCTGATCCGCGACGTCGAAACCTTCCACGTGGCGGTCCTCAGGGCGGCGGCGGCCGCGCGAGCGGGGTTTCTCGCGACGTTCGGCGTCCGCCCCGATCACGCCGCGACGGGCTACGGCTACATCCAGGGCGGCGAGCCGATCGCCGGCCACGAGAGCGTATTTCACGTCGCGCGGTTCGTCGAGAAGCCCGATGCCGCGACCGCGCGGAGGTTCGTCAAGGACGGCACGTTCGCCTGGAACAGCGGCATGTTCGTGTTCGGCGCGCGACGCTATCTCGAGGAGCTCGGCCGTCACGCACCGGCGATCCTCGAAGCCTGCCGCGCCGCGTGGGCGAAGGCCGCGACCGATCTCGACTTCGTCCGGCTCGATCAAGCGGCGTTCGCCGCGTGCCCGGCCGATTCGATCGACTACGCGGTGATGGAGAAGACCGACGCCGCGGCGGTCGTCCCCGTGGACATCGGCTGGAGCGACGTGGGCTCGTGGGCGACGCTGTGGGAGGTCGGCGAGAAGGATGAGCAGGGCAACGTCCTCCGCGGCGACGTGCACGTCCAGGCGACGGAGAACTGCTACGTCCGCGCCGAGAAGCGCCTGGTCTCGGTGCTCGGACTGAGCGACGCGGTCGTGGTCGAGACGGACGACGCGGTGCTGGTCGCCTCGAAGGACGAGGCGCAGAAGGTCAAGGACTTCGTCGGCAGGCTGGATGCGGCGAACCGCACCGAGCACGTCTCGCACCGCCGCGTCTACCGCCCGTGGGGCTACTACGAGTCGATCGACGCCGGCGAGCGCTTCCAGGTGAAGCGCATCATGGTCAACCCGGGCGCCGCGCTCAGCCTGCAGATGCACCACCACCGCGCCGAGCACTGGGTGGTGGTTTCCGGCACCGCGAAGGTGACGCGCGGCGACGAGGTGGCGCTCATCGCCGAGAACGAGTCGACCTACATCCCCATCGGGGTCAAGCACCGCCTCGAGAACCCCGGCAAGGTGGCGCTCCACCTCATCGAGGTGCAGTCGGGCGGGTATCTCGGCGAGGACGACATCGTCCGGTTCGAGGATCTGTACAAGCGCGGATAGCGCCTTGCCTGATGATTGCATATATGCAATCATCACCGCGTGGCGCGAATTCTGGTCGTCGATACGAACGTGTTCGTTTCCGCGCTGCTCGGGAAGGGTGCTGCGAACCGCGTCGTCGCCGAGTGCGTCGCGGGCGAACGCGAGCCGTTGATGGGGGCGGCCCTCTTGGCCGAATACGAGGCGATCCTCGGCCGGACCGCCCTCTGGGCGCGCAGTCGATTGATCGAGTCTGAGAGAGAAGAGGTGCTTGACGCCTTCCTCGCGCGGTGCCGGTGGGTGCGGATCTTCTTCGCCTGGCGGCCGAATCTTAGAGACGAGGCGGACAATCACATCGTCGAGTTGGCGGTGGCGGGCGCTGCGGACGCGATCGTCACTTCGAATGTCCGCGATTTCAGGGTCGCGTCCGAGCTCCGCTTTCCGGAGCTGGCCGTCCTGACGCCTGCGCAACTGCTGAGGAGAGGCAAGTGAGTGCACTGATCATCCGCATGCCGGCGGAGAAGCGCGAACGACTGAAGCAGCTCGCTCGGGCGCGGGAGATGAGCGTCAACAAGCTCATCGACGAGGTCGCGACAATGCTGCTCACGGAGTTCGATGCAGAGACCAGGTTTCGGCTGCGTGCGGCCCGCGGAGCCGGGAAGGGGCGCCGCGCGCTCGCGCTGCTCGAGAAGGCGCGAGGTCGCCGGGCGAGGTGAGAATCTGCGTCAAGCACCGCCTCGAGAACCCCGGGAAGTGCGGCGCTCCACCTCATCGAGGTGCAGTCGGGCGGGTGTCTCGGCGAGGACGATATCGTGCGGTTCGAGGATCTGTACAAGCGGAGTTGAGATCGCCGCTGCGACGGCGCTCCGCGCTTCATGCCGCGTTTTTCAGCTTCAGTTCGACGCGCACCCCGGCGGCGGCGAGCATGTTGACCAGAGTGTCGACTCTGAAAAGATCGATCTTGCCGCGCATCAGATCCGACAGGTTGTTCCGCGGCACTCCGGCGCCACCACTCCCGCGCCCTCGGAACGGCACAACGCGGGCCTTGGCAGATACCGTCGGTATGTGGCAAAATGCCGATATTCAGACGGCATTTGCCGGAGACCTCATGAGCGACCTGGTGCGCGAAGCGTCGCCGCTGTACGCGAGGCGCGTGAGTTTCTGGAAACGCCTTTCCGACCTGCTTGGCCTGAAGGAGCCCGTGTACGGGCCCATCGACCTCGCGGAGTCGCTCGGCGAAGGGCTTGCCCTGACCGCGCTCGACGCGCTGGTCCGGGAGGGCTATCTCAAGCCGGCTGAGGTCGCGCTCGTCGCGCCGCCGAGGACGTTGACTCACCGCCGGCAGAAGCGCGAGCGGCTGCGCCCTGACGAGTCGGAGCGCCTGGCTCGGATCGGCAAGACGCTCGTGCTTGCCGAACAGGTATTCGGCGATAAGCACCGGGCACTCGAGTGGCTCCGTGCGCCGAAACGCAGGCTGCGCGGCAAGAGCGCCTTCGAGCTCCTCTCCACGGCGGAAGGCGGACAGGTCGTCGAAGAGGAACTCATCGCCGTCGACGAAGGCTACGTTGCCTGAGTCGCGCCGTCATCTCTGGCGCATCAGCAATTACGCCGACCTGAAGGGACGAGGGGGGCTGCGCGCCGGCGGGCGCTGGCACACGAAGGGCCGCGAGTTGGTGTACTGCGCCGAGGAGGCGACCGGGGCGCTGCTCGAAGCGCTCGTCCGCATCCAAGTCGAGTCGCTGGAGGATTTGCCGAAGAACTACCAGCTTCTTCGCATCGCATTCCCGAGGAAGGTGGCGGTCGACGAAGCGGCGCTTGCTTCGCTGCCTTCCGACTGGAAGCGCCGCACGCTCCTGACCCGCAGTATCGGCGACGTGTGGCTTGCCGCCGGCCGCACCGCTGCGCTGCGCGTTCCAAGTGCGATCTCGCCGCATGCGCATAACGTCTTGTTGAACCCCAGGCTGCTCGGGCAGGCTGGAA
>JBOIFD010000173.1:0-8944 GCA_050741515.1 Burkholderiales bacterium | reverse complement strand
ACGGGACGCGCCCGGTGTCGTTCGAGCTCGGCGGCAAGAACGCCGGGGTCGTGTTCGCCGACTGCGACTTCGACGCGGCGGTCGACGGCATCACGCGGGCGGTGTTCGCGAACTGCGGCCAGGTGTGTCTCGGGACCGAGCGCGTGTACGTCGAGCGCCCGATCTTCGACCGCTTCGTGCGGGCGCTGAAGGCGCGGGCCGAGAGCATGAAGCCGGGCCGGCCGGAAGATGCCGCCACCGGCATCGGCCCGCTGATCAGCCAGGAGCACCGCGACAAGGTGCTCTCGTACTATCGCAAGGCGGTCGAGGATGGCGCGACCGTCGTGACCGGCGGCGGAGTTCCCGACATGCCGAAGGAGCTCGCGGCGGGCGCGTGGGTCCAGCCGACGATCTGGACCGGGCTGCCGGAGTCTTCCGCGGTCAATCGCGAGGAGATCTTCGGGCCGTGCTGCCACGTCCGCCCGTTCGACGCCGAGGACGAGGCGATCGGGCTCGCGAACGACACGCCGTACGGGCTCGCGACCACGATCTGGACGACGAACCTCGCGCGCGCGCACCGGGTCGCGGCGCGGATCGACGTCGGGATCACCTGGGTGAACAGCTGGTTCCTCAGGGATCTCCGCACGCCGTTCGGCGGCTCGAAGGCGTCGGGAATCGGCCGCGAGGGCGGCGTGCACTCGCTCGAGTTCTACACCGAGCTCAGGAACGTCTGCGTGAAGCTCTGAGCGGCTCGCGGACACCGGCAGCCATGACGAGCGGAAGTCTCAGCGGGTTTGCCGCAGCGAGCGTCCTCGCTGCCGCGCTGGTTGCGCCCGGCGCGGCAGCGCAGGACTGGCCGGCCCGGCCGGTGAAGATCGTCGCGCCGTTCGCGCCCGGCGGCAGCGCCGACACGCTCGGCCGGCTCGTCGCGGAGCGGCTCGCGGCCCGGCTCAACCAGAGCTTCGTCGTCGAGAACCGGCCCGGGGCCGGCGGGCTCATCGGGTCGGAGGTCGTGGCGAAGGCCGCGCCCGACGGCTACACCTTCGTCGTCTCCGGCATCGCCTCCCACGTGATCGCCCCGGCGATGAGCCCGGCGCCGTTCGATCCGCTGAAGAGCTTCACGCACGTGGCGCTGTTCGGCGGTCCGCCGGTGGTGCTCGTCGTGCATCCCGGTCTCGAGGCGCGCAATCTGGGCGAGTTCATCGGGCTGTCGAGAGCGCGCGCCGGGGGCCTGAGCTTCGGCTCCCCGGGACGGGGCACGCAGGGACACCTGACCGCGGAGCTCCTCAAGGCGCAGAGCGGCGCGAACCTGACGCACGTGCCCTACAAGGGCGCGGCCCTCGCGATCTCCGACCTGATGGGCGGCCACATCCCGGCGGTGTCGTCGACGCTCACCACGGCCGCAGCGCAGATCAAGGCCGGCAAGGCGCGCGCGCTCGCCCTCTCGTCGGCGCGGCGCCTGCCCGCCTTCGCCGACGTGCCGACCTTCGCCGAGAGCGGCTATCCGGAGCTCGTCGCGACGGTCTGGTTCTCGCTCTCCGGGCCCGCCGGGCTGCCGCCGCCGATCGTGGCGAAGCTCAATGCGGAAGTGCGCGATATCCTGAAGCTCCCGGAGATCCGCCAGCGATTGCAGAGCGACGGCATCGAGCCGAACGAGCTCGATGCCGCCGCGTTCACGGCGTTCGTGCGCGCGGAGATCGAGCGTTGGGCGCCGCTCGCGAAGGCGGTGAAGTAGGGCGAGGCGCGCGAGCCATGGGCATGCCGAACGAGCGCAACGAGGAGCTGACCCGGACCGGGCCGGGCACCCTCATGGGCGATCTCCTCCGGCGCTACTGGATCCCGGCGCTGCTCGCCGAAGAGCTCCCGGAGCCCGACTGCCCGCCGGTCCGGGTGCAGCTCCTCTCCGAAAAGCTGGTCGGATTCCGCGACACCGCGGGCCGGATCGGCCTCATCGACGAGTTCTGCGCGCACCGCGGCGTCTCGCTGTGGTTCGGACGGAACGAGGAATCGGGGCTCCGCTGCCCGTATCACGGCTGGAAGTACGACGTGACCGGTCAGTGCGTCGATCTCCCCTCGGAGCCGGAGGCGCTCGGGACGCGCAGCCGCATCCGGCTGAAGAACTATCCCTGCATCGAGCGCGGCGGCGTGATCTGGACCTACATGGGCCCGCCGGCGCTCCAGCCCGAGCCGCCCGAGCACGAGTGGGCGATGGTTGCGGCCGCGAACCGGTTCAGTTCGAAGCGCCTGCAGGAGTCGAACTACCTGCAGGCGCTGGAGGGCGGGATCGATTCCAGCCACGTGTCGTTCCTGCACGGCCCGGCGCTCAAGCGCGACCCGCTGTTCGTCGGCTCGAAGGGCAACGTCTACAACGAGCGCGACCGGATGCCGCACTTCGAGGTGGTGCCGTTCGACGGCGGGCTGCTGATCGGCGCGCGGCGCCTCGCCGACAACGACCGGTACTACTGGCGCATCACGCCATGGGTCGCGCCGTTCTTCGCCCTGATCCCGCCCCGCAGCGGGCATCCGATCAACGGCCACGCGTGGGTGCCGATCGACGACGAGAGCTGCTGGGCCTGGAGCATCAGCTACCACCCGCGCCGCGGCCTCACCCGCGACGAGGTGGCGGCGATGCAGTCCGGCCACGGCATCCACGTGAAGTACGTCCCCGGCACGTTCATCCCGCTCGCCAACAAGCGCAACGACTACCTGATGGACCGCGCCGCCCAGAAGGCCGGGCTCTCGTTCAGCGGCGTCGAGGGCATCGGCATGCAGGACGCCTCGCTCCAGGAGAGCATGGGACCGGTCGTCGACCGGACGCGCGAGAACCTGGTGACGACCGACGTCGGGATCGTCACTGCCCGGCGGGCGCTGCTGGAAGCGGCGCGGGCGAACCGGGCGGGGAAATCGATCCCCGGCGTCGCGGCGGCGGCGCAGCGCGTGCGCTCGTGCGCGATCGAGCTGCCGAAGGACGTGCCGTTCAAGGACGGCGCGCGGGACGGCCTGTTCCGCCCGCTCGGCACCGACCCGGTGAGCGTGTGAGGCGCCGAATGGCGGCCGCGCTGCTCCCGAGGGTCGGCATCGCCGTCGGCGACCCCGCCGGGGTCGGGCCCGAAATCGCGCTGAAGACCGCGCTCGATCCGCGCGTCACGCGGATCGCGCGCCCGGTGCTGTTCGGCGATCCGCGCGCCGTGCGGGCGCACGCCGACGCGTGCGGCATCGCCGCCGCGGTGCGAACGTTCGCCAGGCCCGAGGAGGTGGCGTGGAGCGACGGCGCGGTGGCGCTGGTCGCGCTCGACCACTTCCGCAACGATCGTCTCGAGATCGGGGCGGTGCGCGCCGCCCACGGGCGGGCCGCGGTCGACGCGGCGCGCGCGGCGATCGACGCGGCGCTGGCGGGACACGTCGATGCCGTCGTGGCCGCGCCGCAGACCGAGCTCGCGATTCACCAGGCTGGCATCGAGTTCGACGGCTACCCCTCGTTCGTCGCGCGGTGCACGGGCGTCGCGCCGGAGGACGCGTTCCTCATGCTGTGCTTCGATGCCTCGCGCATCGTCCATGCGACGCTCCACGTGAGCTTGCGGCGCGCGATCGAGCTGCTCACGCGCAGCCGCATCGAACGTGTCCTGCGTGCCACGCACGACGCGCTGCGCCGGCTCGGGATCGGGGCGCCGCGGATCGCCGTGGCGGGCCTCAACCCGCACGCGGGGGAGTCGGGTCTGTTCGGCGACGACGAGCGGGAGGTGATCGAGCCGGCGATGGCGGCCGCGCGCGCGAACGGGATCGCCACGGACGGCCCGTTCGGCGCCGACACGATGCTGCGCCGCCCGGGGTACGACGCGTTCGTGGTGATGTATCACGACCAGGGGCACATCGCGGCGAAGCTGCTGGCCCCGAACCGTACGGCGGGATTGACCATCGGCACGCCGGTGCTGTTCTCGTCGGTGGCGCACGGCTCGGCGCTCGACATCGCCGGCCAGGGCCGCGCCAGCGCCGAGGCGATGGTCGAGGCCGTCGCGCGGCTCGCCGGCGCGGAGGCGACGAACGCCGTCAACGGGGAGAGAGGCGCCGCATGACGGGGGTCATCGCCGCAGCGACGGTCGCGCACGTGCCGACGCTGGGCCGCGCCGAGATCACGCCCGACTTCCAGCAGACGCTCGTCGCCGGCGAGCGCACGCTGGGCGCGGCGATCCGGCGCGCGCTCAAGCCCGATCTCTGGGTGATCGCCTCGACGCACTGGGTGGCGACGTTCGACTGGCTCCCGACCTGTCAGGCGGTGCACGAGGGGCACTGCGTCGCCGACGAGGCGCCCAACCTCATTCCCGGGATTCCCTATAAGTACCGCGGCGACCCGGAGTTCGGCGGCGCGCTCCTCGAGGAGTTCGGCCGCGCCAACGTTCCGGCCGCCCGCAACGACTCGCCTCACTACGAATGGGACTACGGCACCTTCGTCCCGCTCTCGCACCTCGATCCCGAGGCCGAGGTGGCGGTGGTCGGCATCCCGACCGTGCTGATGGCCGACCACGCGGAATGCATGCGCGCCGGCGCCGCGGTGCACGCGACCGCGAAGCGCCTCGGGCGGCGGGTGGTGTTCCTCGCGAGCACGGCGTTCAGCCACATCCTGGTGCGCGGCCGGCACAACTGGCCCACGCCGGAGCGGATGGACGCCGACAAACGGTTCATCGAGCAGCTGAAGACCGGCGCGATCGACGAGGCGGTCGCCGGATTCACCGCCTACAGCCGCTTCACCGGCGCCGAGATGGGCGGGCGGGTCCTCGCGATGCTGCTCGGGGTCGTCCAGGCGCTCAAGGCCGAGGGCCGGCCGCTCGCCGGGCGGGAGTTCGGGGAGTACGCGCAGTCGTCGGCGAGCGGCAACGCGAACGTGCTGGTCGCCGATCCCGAGACCCTCGCGAAAGTGCACTAGAAGTGGCAGTGCGGCTGGCGACGACGCTGAACGTGATCGTCCAGTGGGGCGACTGCGACCCGGCGGACATCGTGTTCTACCCGAACTACTTCCGGTGGTTCGACGCCGCGGGCCGGACGGTCCTCGAGCAGATCCTGCCGCCCAAGCGCGCGCTGCTGGAGCGCTACGGCATCGTCGGCTTCCCGATCGTCGACGCCTCGGCGCGGTTCATGCGGCCGTCGAGCTACGGCGACGCGATCGAGGTCCAGAGCGCGGTCGAGCAGTGGAACGAGCGGCGCTTCACGGTCCTCCACCGGGGCGTGCGGGGCGGCGAGATCCTGTTCGAGGGCCGGGAGCTGCGCGTCGTCGCACGCCAGCATCCCGAGCACGCCGGCCGGCTGCAGTCGGTTCCGATTCCCGAGGAGATCGTCGCGGCGTTCCGCCGGCAGGCCGGCGAGGCCGAGGCCTAGCTTTTCCCTCCCCGGATGAGGAGGAGGTGCCGCGCGCAGCGCGGCGGGGTGGTGCGGGGATTCAGCGCCGCAGCGCCTCGATCTTGTTGCCGACCACGCGGACGCGCTGCCCCGGCTGGTAGCCGGGCTTCTGCTCGACCGTGACGACGCCGCTCGTCCCGTCGTCGTAGAAGATGGTCACGTCGTAGCGGGTCGCGATGACGTTCTTCTCGGTCTCGGTGGAGAAGAGCGACTTGATCGAGTCCTGCCAGTTCTCGCGCGTCAGGCCGCGCTCCTTGTTCACGACGATGAGACCGACCACTCCGGTCTTCGGCGCCGCCGCTTCGGGCTCGGGGGGAGGGGGAGAGGGCTTGAGCGCGGGCTCGGCACAGCCCACCGCGAGCGCCGTGAGCGCTGCGGCGAGGGCCGCGCGGGCCGCGTGGATCACGTTCGACGCCGCTTCATGAGTGCCACGGATCGGAGTCTAACTCGACGCCGGCCGCGCGCAAGGGTTACAGTTCGCCCCTTTCGCCTGCGCGGACGCACCGATGAAGATCATCAAGAACAGCGTGGTCACCCTGAAATACGAAGTGTTCGACGGCCAGGGGACCCGCCTCGAGCGCGGGCGCGAGCCCCTCGTTTACCTGCACGGGGGCTACGGCGGCGTCTTTCCCAAGGTCGAGGAGGCGCTCGCCGGGAAGGAGGCGGGCGAGCGCGCGCAGGTGAGGCTCGAGCCCGGCGACGCCTTCGGCGCGCACGATCCGGGCCTCGTCCGGACCGAGCCGCGCAGCCGCTTCCAGGGCAAGGTCAAGGTCGGAATGCGGTTCGACGGCGAGGTGAGCCACGACGGCCACGCGCACCCGGTCGCGTTCCGGGTCGCGAAGGTCGCCGGCGACGAGGTCACGCTCGACGGCAACCACCCGCTCGCCGGACAGGCGATCGAGTTCCGGTGCAGCGTGCTCGATGTCCGCCCGGCCGCGCCCGAGGAGATCGAGCACGGCCACGCGCACGGCGCCGGCGCGCACCACCACTAGCGCCCTCTTGTCAAAGGGGGCGGCGTAGCGGAGCGAAGCGGGGGATTACGCCGCCTTCGCGAGCAGCTCGCGCCTACGCAGCTTGTCTGCGTTCCCCGCTTCCGGATTACGCGGCCTTCGACAGAAGGCCGCGTAATACGTACGGCATGATCCCGCCGTGATTGTAGTAGTCGACCTCGATCGGGGTGTCGATCCGCAGCTTCACCGGCACCTCGCGCCGCGACCCGTCCTGGCGGTGGATCACGAGCGTCACGTCCTGCTGCGGCTCGACCCCGTTCGCGACGCCCAGGACGTCGAACGTCTCGTCGCCCTTGATCCCGAGCGAGTCGACCGAGTCCGCGCCCTTGAACTGCAGCGGGAGCACGCCCATCCCGACCAGGTTCGAGCGGTGGATGCGCTCGTAGCTGCGCGCGATCACCGCCCGGACCCCGAGGAGTTGCGTGCCCTTCGCCGCCCAGTCGCGCGACGAGCCGGTGCCGTACTCCTCGCCGCCGAACACCACCAGCGGCGTCCCCGACGCGATGTACTTCATCGCCGCGTCGTAGATCGGCAGCGTCTCGCCGGTCGGCTGGTGGATCGTGACGCCGCCCTCGACGCGGGAGCCGTCGGGCTTCGCCGGAAGCATGAGGTTCTTGATGCGCACGTTGCCGAAGGTGCCGCGCAGCATGACCTCGTGGTTCCCGCGCCGCGCGCCGAAGCTGTTGAACTCGACCACCGGCACGTCGTGCTCGAGGAGATACACGCCGGCGGGCGAGGTCGGCTTGATCGAGCCGGCCGGGCTGATGTGGTCGGTCGTCACCGAGTCGCCGAAGATGCCGAGCACCCGCGCGCCGCGAACGTCGGCGGCGCGGCCGGGCTGCATCCCGAAGTCCCTGAAGAACGGCGGCTCGGCGATGTAGGTCGAGCGCGGCCAGTTGTAGACCTGCCCGGTCGTCGACGGCACGCGCTTCCAGAGCGGGTTCGCGTCCCCGAGCCCGCTGTACAGCGCGCGGAAGGTCTTCGGGTCCATGGCGAACTTCATGCAGTCGTGGATCTCCTCGCTCGACGGCCAGATGTCGCCGATCCACACGTCCTCGCCCTGCGCCCCCTTGCCGATCGGCTCGGTCATGAGGTCGCGCAGCACCGTCCCGGCGATCGCGTAGGCGACGACGAGCGGCGGCGAGGCGAGGAAGTTGGCGCGGATGTTCGGGTGGATCCGCGCCTCGAAGTTGCGGTTGCCCGAGAGCACGGCCGCGCAGATCAGGTCGTTCTTGACGATCGCCTCCTCGATCGGCTCGGCGAGCGGGCCCGAGTTGCCGATGCAGGTCGTGCAGCCGTACCCGGCAAGATAGAAGCCGAGCCGTTCGAGGTAGGGCATGAGGCCGGCCCGGGTCAGGTAGTCGGTCACGACGCGCGAGCCGGGCGCGAGCGAGGTCTTGACGTGTTTCTTGACCGTCAGGCCGCGCGCGACGGCCTTCTTCGCGAGCAGGCCTGCGGCGAGCAACACGCCCGGGTTGGACGTATTGGTGCAGGAGGTGATGGCGGCGATCGCGACGTCGCCGGACCCGATGTCGATGCCGTCCCGCGTCCGGAAGCGCTTCCCGAGGTCCGCGCGCCGCTTGGCGAACCCGTTCTCGGTCATCGGCTTCGCGAAGAGCTCGCCGAACTTCGCCTTCACGTCGCCGATCTCGATGCGGTCCTGCGGGCGCTTCGGGCCGGCGAGCGAAGGTGCGACGGTGCCGAGGTCGAGCTCGAGCGCCTGGCTGTAGTCGATCTGGCCGGGCTTCGGGGCGCCGAACATGCCCTGCGCCTGGAAGTAGGCCTTGAACGCGTCGATCTCCTCCCTGGTGCGCCCGGTGCCCTCGAGGTAGGCGACCGTCTTGTCGTCGATCGGGAAGAACCCCATCGTCGCGCCGTACTCCGGCGCCATGTTGCCGATGGTCGAGCGGTCTGCGACCGGGATGCTGGCCGCGCCCTCGCCGTGGAACTCGACGAACTTGCCGACCACCTTCGCCTTCCGCAACATCTCGGTCACGCGCAGCACGAGGTCTGTGGCCGTGACGCCTTCTCTTAAACTGCCCGTCAGGTTCACGCCGACCACGTCGGGCGTGAGGATGTAGACGGGCTGACCCAACATCGCGGCCTCGGCCTCGATGCCGCCGACGCCCCAGCCGACGATGCCGAGCCCGTTAATCATCGTCGTGTGCGAGTCCGTCCCGACGAGCGTGTCGGGGTAGTAGACGCCGTCGCGCTCCATCACGCCGCGCGCGAGGTATTCGAGGTTGACCTGGTGAACGATGCCGATGCCGGGCGGGACGACGTTGAAGCTCTCGAACGCCTGCATGCCCCACTTGAGGAACTGGTAGCGCGAGCGGTTGCGGCGGAACTCCGTCTCCATGTTGAGCCGCAGCGCGTCGGGGCTCGACCAGAAGTCCACCTGCACCGAGTGGTCGATGACGAGATCGACGGGGACGAGCGGCTCGATAATCTTCGGGTCGCGCCCCATGCGCTGCACGGCCGAGCGCATCGCGGCGAGGTCTACGAGCAGCGGCACGCCGGTGAAGTCCTGCACGAGCACGCGCGCCACGCTGAAGGGTATCTCG
>JBOIFD010000172.1:0-3513 GCA_050741515.1 Burkholderiales bacterium | reverse complement strand
CGGCACGGCGCTGCTCGTCGACATCTTCCACGAGGACCGGTGGGACTACGTGTACTGGCGCAAGCGGGAGAACTCGCGCACGGTCGAGGAACGGCGGTTCGCGCTGTTCTTCCGGGACGGCACGCTCAACCGGATCGAGGGGGACGTCGTCCCCGGCCCGGCCCGGAGCGCGGGGACGCCGCAGGGCTCGCAATGAAGCTGGCATTGGCGGGTGCCGCGGGGCGGATGGGGCGGACCCTGATCGAAGCCGTGCTCCGCTCCGGGGATCTCGCGCTCGCCGCGGCGCTCGAGGCGCCCGGCCACCCCCGGCTCGGCCGGGACGCGGGCGAGGGGGTCGGGGCGACCGCCGGCGTCCCCCTGACGGCGGACGTCGCCGCCGCGGTTGCCGCCGCCGACTGTCTCGTGGACTTCACGCAGCCCGAGGCGACCACCGGGCACGTGGAAGCGTGCGCGGCGGCCGGCACGGCCGCGGTCGTCGGCACGACCGGTTTCACCCCCGACCAGAAGGCGCGGATCGCCGCGGCGGCGCGCCGGATCCCGATCGTGATGGCGCCGAACTTCGCGGTCGGCGTCAACGCCGTGTTCAAGCTCGCGGAGCTCGCGGCTCGCATCCTCGGCGACGGCTACGACGTCGAGATCGTCGAAGCGCATCACCGGCACAAGGTCGACGCGCCGTCCGGCACCGCGCTCGCGCTGGGCGAGGCGGTCGCGGCGGCGCTGGGGCGGGAGCTGAAGTCGTGCGCCGTCCACGGTCGCGAAGGCATCACCGGCGAGCGCGACCCGCGGGCGATCGGATTTCACGCCATCCGCGGGGGCGACATCGTCGGCGAGCACACGGTGATCTTCGCGGGCGAGGGCGAGCGGGTCGAGGTCGCGGTGCGGTCCGGGAGCCGGATGACCTACGCGCTCGGCGCGCTGCGCGCGGCGCGGTGGCTGCAGGGCAAGCGGCCCGGCCTGTACGACATGTTCGACGTTCTCGGTCTGAAGTGAGCCGGCCTGCGGTCGCATCCCGGCGGTGGCTGCTCGCCGCGGCCGCGGTCCTGTCGAGCGCGCCGATCGCGCTGGCGCAGACGGGCGCCGGCGACGTCGTCTACGTGCCCACGCCGCCGACCGTCGTCGACACGATGCTGCAGATGGCGAACGTGGGGCCCGGCGACTTCGTCGTCGACCTCGGCTCGGGCGACGGCCGCGTCGTCATCGCGGCGGGGAAGCGCGGGGCGCAGGCCCTCGGCGTCGATCTGGACCGTCAGCTGCTCGGCGTTGCGACCGAAGCGGCGCGCCGCGAGGGCGTCGCGAACCGCGTCGCCTTCCGGGAGCAGAACCTGTTCGAAACCGATCTCCGCCAGGCGACCGTGATCACGACCTACCTGCTGCCGGAGATGAACGTGAAGCTCCGCCCGAAGCTGCTCGACCTCAAGCCGGGCACGCGGGTGGTCGCCCACGACTATCACATGGGCGACTGGCTTCCCGACTGGCGGGAGACGCTGGCGGTGCCGGAGAAGACCGTCGGCAACCCGGGGATGAGCTACATCTATCTGTGGTACGTGCCGGCCAAGGTCGCGGGGAAATGGCGAACCGAGATCCCGGTTGGAACTGCCGCGGCGCCGTTCGAGTTCGAGCTCGAGCAGCGCTACCAGATGCTGACCGGGCGGGCGTACGCCGTCGGCAGCCGGCCGACGCGGCTGCAGACGCCGAGCCTGCGCGGCGACGCGCTCACGTTCCGCCTGGAGCTCGGGCCGGGCCGCCCGCCGATCCGCTACGAGTTCCGCGGCCGGATGTCCGGCGACGACCTCGCCGGCACGCTGTTCGTCTGGGACAACAACGTCCGCCGGGAGCGCGCGTTCAAGGCCGAGCGCGTGCCGCGGGCGGCGGCCACGAACTAGCCGGCGCGCGCTCGAGCTGCGGTATACTCGCGCCACTCGAGACGGGACGGGCGTTGCGCCTGTCCCGTTTTCACATCGGATTGCATCTTCAGTGCCCCGGTCGCCGTCGCCCGCCCTCCTCGCGCTCGCCGACGGGACGATTTTTCGCGGTCGCTCGATCGGCGCCGACGGCGCGGCGGTCGGCGAGGTGGTTTTCAACACTGCGATGACCGGCTACCAGGAGATCCTCACCGATCCGTCGTACTGCGGGCAGATCGTCACGCTCACCTACCCGCACATCGGCAACACCGGCGTCAACCGCGAGGATGAGGAGTCGCGGCGCGTCTACGCGGCCGGGCTGGTCATCCGGGAGCTGCCGGCGCGCGCGTCGAGCTGGCGCGCGGAGCAGACGCTGCCCGAGTACCTGGGCTCGCGGGGCGTCGTCGCGATCGCCGGGATCGACACGCGCCGGCTGACGCGCGTCCTGCGCGAGCAGGGGGCGCAGAACGGCTGCCTGATGGCCGGGCGCCCCGACGAAGGCGAGGCGCTCGCCAGGGCGCGGGCGTTCCCGGGGCTCGCGGGCATGGACCTCGCGAAGGTCGTGACGACCGAGAAACCGTACGAATGGGACGCCGGCGGCTGGCAGCGCGGCCATGGCCACGGCACGCCCGAGCGGCCGCGGTTCCGGGTCGCCGCGTACGACTACGGCGTGAAGCGCAACAGCCTGCGGATGCTGGTCGATCGCGGTTGCGCGGTGACCGTGTATCCGGCGCAGACGCCCGCGCGGGCGGTGCTGGCGGCGAAGCCCGACGGGATCTTCCTCTCGAACGGGCCCGGCGATCCGGAGCCGTGCACCTACGCGATCGACGCCATCCGCGAGATCCTCGACCACACCCGCGTCCCGGTGTTCGGGATCTGCCTGGGCCACCAGCTGATGGGTCTCGCCTCGGGCGCGAAGACCATCAAGATGAAGTTCGGCCACCACGGTGCGAACCATCCGGTCAAGGACCTCGACACCGGCCAGGTCCTGATCACGAGCCAGAACCACGGCTTCGCCGTCGACCCGGCGACGCTGCCGGCCAATCTCCGGCCGACCCACGTGTCGCTGTTCGACGGCAGCCTGCAGGGCCTCGCGCGGACCGATCGGCCGGCGTTCTGCTTCCAGGGCCACCCCGAGGCGAGCCCGGGCCCGCACGACGTCGGTCATCTCGTCGACCGGTTCGTCGCGCTGATGGCGAAGAAATAGCCCCATGCCCAAGCGGACCGATATCAAGAGCATCCTGATCATCGGCGCGGGGCCGATCGTCATCGGCCAGGCGTGCGAGTTCGACTACTCGGGGGCGCAGGCGTGCAAGGCGCTGCGCGCGGAGGGCTACAAAGTCATCCTGGTGAACTCGAACCCCGCGACCATCATGACCGATCCGGAAATGGCCGACGTCACGTACATCGAGCCGATCACCTGGCAGGTCGTGGAGACGATCATCGCGAAGGAGCGGCCCGACGCGCTGCTGCCGACGATGGGCGGGCAGACCGGCCTCAACTGCGCGCTCGACCTCGCCAAGCACGGGGTGCTCGAGAAGCACCACGTCGAGCTGATCGGCGCGAGCCGCGCGGCGATCGACAAGGCGGAGGACCGCGAGCAGTTCAAGCT
>JBOIFD010000171.1:0-22538 GCA_050741515.1 Burkholderiales bacterium | reverse complement strand
CCGTTGAGGGTCATCGTGGTCTGGACCATGTGCTCCATGTCCGCCTCCCTTACGCCGCGAGCGCCGCCAGCACGCGGCCCGTCAGCACGCGCGCGAGGTGCAGCTTGGTCGCCGCGGAGTGATAGAGATCGGCCGGCGGAGCGAGATCCTTCGCGAGCGCGTCCTGCGCGGCCTTGACCAAATCGGGGCCGTAGGTCTTGCCTTCGATGGCGGTCGCCGCGTTTGCGGCGAGCATCGGCCGATCGCCGGCGCCGAGGAACGCCAGGCGCACGTCCGCGAGCTTCCCTCCGCCGACCTTCGCGTGGGCGGCGGCGCCGACGATGGCGTAATCGCCGACGCGGCGCGCGAGCTCGAGGAACGCCGAGCGATACCCGGCACCGCTCGCCTTGAGCTCGCCGGCGACGAGGACCTCGCCGGGGCGGAGATCGGTCGCGTAGATCCCCTTGAAGAACTGCCGCGCGGGGACGCGCCGCTCGCCGTTCCGGCTTGCGAGCACGAACGTCGCGTCGAGCGCGACGCAGCAGGCCGGATACTCGGCTGCGGGATCGGCAAGCGCGATGCTGCCGCCGAACGTGCCGACGTTGCGGATCGCGACGTGCGCGACCTGCTTCACCGCCAGCGCGAGGAGCGGAAGGTGCCGGGCGATCTCGGGCGCGCGCTCGATCTCGGAGTGGGTCGTGAGCGCACCGATGCGCACCGTGTCGCCGGCGACCTTGATGCCCCCGAGACCGGCCACACCGGTGATGTCGACGAGGACGCTCGGCAACGACAACCGCATGTTGAGGGACGGAATCAGGCTCTGCCCGCCGGCGAGGAGCTTCGCGCCGTCGCCGTGGCGGTCGAGAAGATCGAACACCTCGGCGAGCGCGGCGGGCTTGGCGTAGGCGAACGAGGGCGCTTTCACTGCGGATCCTCCTCCTGAGGTCGCCCGATGTTACGCGAGCGCGTCCATGGCGTCACACGGCGGCGCACGATCCGTCCGCAGGCGACCGGCCGAAAGCGTTCCCCGACCAGATCGAGGCTGTCCGGCCGAGCGCGGGCGCCACCATCGAA
The DNA here is from genome assembly GCA_050741515.1 of Burkholderiales bacterium. Taxonomy (GTDB): domain Bacteria; phylum Pseudomonadota; class Gammaproteobacteria; order Burkholderiales; family SG8-39; genus DATEDA01. The sequence goes on along the minus strand of JBOIFD010000171.1, from coordinate 21,485 downwards.
GGGCTGTTCCACCGGCCTGGGAGAGTCCCTGAGCGGGGACCTCGGTCCGCCAGGAACGCCTCGATCTCGCCGGGGTCGATCGGGCCGGGCCAGATCCCGCCAGGACCCGCTATACTGCTCGATATCAGTCACGATATGGGCACCCATATGAAGACGACGGTCGAGATCGCGGATGCACTCCTGGACGAAGCGAAGCGCGTGGCCGCCAAGGAGGGCACGACCGTGCGCGCCTTGATCGAGCAGGGCCTGCGGCGGGCACTCGCCGAGCGCAAGCGCGGCGGCAGGTTCCGGCTGCGTCGGGCGACCTTCAAGGGCGGGGGATTGCAGCCCGGGGTGGAGGAGCTCGGGTGGGAGCGCATTCGCGAGCTCGCCTACGAGGGACGGGGCGGGTGATCGCGGTCGACACGAACATCCTCATCTACGCGCATCGCGAGGATGCGACGTGGCACGACGCCGCCGATGCGCGCCTCAAGGAATTGGCAGAAGGCCTATCGCCATGGGCGATCGCCTGGCCCTGTATCCACGAGTTCCTTGCCATCGTGACGCACCCGCGGATCTTCGCGCCTCCCACCCCGCTCGCGCGCGCGATCGACCAGGTCGAAGCGTGGCTCGAGTCGCCGTCGCTCTCGCTCCTCGGGGAGGCCGAAGGCTACTGGGCTCGGCTCCGGAGCACCCTCGAAGGTGGGCGCGTCGCAGGCCCAGCGGTCCACGATGCGCGGATCGCGGCGATATGCCTCCAGCACGGCGTGCGCGAACTCTGGTCATCTGACCGCGACTTCGCGAAGTTCCGCGCGTTGCGCGTCGTCAATCCGCTCGCGGGTTGAGCGCTGACCCGCCCGCGGCGCGGCGCACTAGACTGCCGCCTTCTCCCCGGGAGACGCGAGGTCCCTGACATGCGAAGCGCGCCCGAAGTGACCCGGCTCGCCGCATGGATCCTCGCCGGCGGCCTGGCGATACTCGCCCCGGGCGCCGCTCGCGCCGGCGACCCGGTCGCGTTCACGCCGGCCGAAACCGCCCGCATCCTCGCGCACGGGCCGTGGCCGCAGCCGGCGACGCGCGACCCCACCAACCGCGGGTCGGGCCAGCCCGAAGCGATCGCGCTCGGCGAGCGGCTGTTCTTCAGCCCGCGTCTGTCGGGGAACGCCGGCGTGCTGTGCGCGAGCTGCCATGAGCCGTGGCGCGGCTTCACCGACGGCCGCCCGCGGGCGTTCGGCCTCGCAGCCGTGGACCGCAACACGCCGAGCCTGGTGAACGTCCGTCTCTACCGCTGGTTCGGCTGGGACGGCGCGAACGACACCCTCTGGGCGCAGAGCATCCGGCCGCTGCTCGATCCACGCGAGATGGCTTCGAGCCCGGCCCGAATCGCCGCGCTGGTGCGCGACGACCCCGAGCTGCGAGGCGCGTTCACCGTCGCGTTCGGCGCGCCGCCCGCGGACGACGACGCGGTGCTCGCCGGCGTCGGCAAGGCGCTCGCCGCGTACCAGGAGACACTCCAAAGCGGTCGCACGCCCTTCGACGAGCTTCGGGACGCGCTCGCGCGCGCCGATCCGGAGGCCGCGGCGGGCTATCCGGCGCCGGCGCGGCGCGGCCTGCGGATCTTCGTCGGTAGGGGCAACTGCGCGTCCTGTCATGCCGGTCCGAATTTCACCGACGGCGCGTTTCACGACGTCGGCACCGCCTCGCGGCGGCAGAACGGCGCGCCGGACGCCGGCAGACGGGACGGCGTCCGCAAGCTCCTGGCGAACCCGTTCAACCTCCTCGGGCGCTACGGCGACGACCCCTCGCCGGCGAGGGCCGCGGGCACGCGCGGGGCGTCGAAGGAGAAGAACGTCGCGGGTGCGTTTCGCACGCCCGGCCTGCGCGACGTAGCGCTCACCGCGCCGTACCTGCACGATGGCAGCCTCGCCACGCTGTGCGAAGTGGCGAAACTCCATCCGCGAACGCGTTCGCGCGGCGCGGCGCGAGGGCAGCCGAGCCTGTCCGCGGACGAGCGGAGCGACCTCGTGGCGTTCCTCGAAACGCTGACCGCGGCCGGGCCGCGGCTCGAGGAGGGACCGACTGCCGCGTGCCGCTGAGGCGGCCGCGCCCCTCTAGCGCAGCTTCGAGTAGCTGGTCGGCTTGAGGATCAGGTTCATCACCTCGCGGAGGATCGGTCCGTCCTTCTCGCTCTCCGCGCGCTTCGCGATCCACTCCGGGTCGCTCTGGAAGGCATTCCACCGCTGCTCGCGCTCGGCGAGGTTCTCCCATTCGAGCAGGTAGTAGAGCTCGGTGTTGGTGCTGCCGCCGATCTCCACCGTCCAGAAGCCGACCTGCCGGATGCCGTGCTTCTTCCAGAGCTCGAGCGTGGCGGACTCGAAACGCTTGTTGAGCGCCGGCAGCCGGCCCGGGTTGCAGCGGTAGATACGCAGCTCGTGAAGCATCGTTGGTCCTCGGTTATCGGACGTGCACTTCGATGTCGCACAGCACGGGGTCGCCATCGCGCGCGATCTCGTTCTCGATCAACGCCCCGCACCCCGGGCAGAAGAACTGGCGGAACACCGGCCGCTCGTCGATGTAGCGCCGCCAGTCGCCCACGTTCGGGTTCGACGCCGTGATCTCGCGGTCGGCCCGCTCGCAGTGGTCCTTGTAGTTCTCGCGCACCGGCCCGAGATCGGCCGCGCACTTCGAGCAGGCGGTGTGCAGGCCGCCGTTCACCTTCCGGACGTCGAGGTTGTCGGTGATGTGCGCGACGACCTTGCCGGTCAGCTTCGTCACCGGCCGGTCCTTGCGGCGCCGCGCCTCCCGGCGCTCGGCGCGGAGCTTCCGCGTCGCCTCGACATCGAGCTTCTCGTCCGCCGTCACCACCACGCCGTAGATGTCGCGCGCCGCGTCGCGTGAGACGGCCAGGTTCTCCACGACGTCCCGCCACACCCGCTCCGGCTCGCGCTCGAGCGGGTCGCCGAAGCCGCCGGCCGCCGTCCAGATCACCGAGTACACGTCCGCCGGGTACTGCAGGAAGTTCTCCTGCCGCAGCCCGAGCTCCTCGGTCGTGCCCTTCACCTCGGCGATGTCGGTGACGAGCTCGCGCTTCGCGAGCCGCTCCTTGATGTCGGTGTCACGCTTGAATTTGTAGACGTTCACCGTGGCCGGGTAGCCGCCCATCATGCCGGTGGAGGTCGGGATCGCGTTGCCCGACGAGAGCGTGTCGTGGGTGATCGACGGCGTGCGATGCGGCACGAAGCAGGTCTCCGCCGAGAGCCCGCCGCGCCAGCGCCCCGCGCCGCCGGAGTCGACGACCTCCTTGCGGTAGAGCACCAGCATCGGAAACGATTGCTCGTTGTGCTCGACGTTCGGCAGCCGGCAGATCGGCGTCCGCGACTGCCCGCCGTTCGAGATTCCGTCGCCGATCGAGAACGCGCCGATCGCGCCGCCGATCGGGTCGACCAGGATGTAGCCGTAGCGGTCGCCCCACTGGTCGATGCCGCGGAAGAGGGTCGCCGGCCACTGGCTGGTCCCGCCGATGCACATGATGTCCTCGCGCATGCGCGGATCGCTGAAGAGCATCTTCGACAGCACGTTGTACGCGGGATAGAGCGAGATCTCCATCGCCTGCACCGGCGCCGTGGACACCGAGGCCGGGAAGGTCGCGCAGTTGAACGTGCCCGGCGTCGGGTCGAACTCGACGTGCCGCAGCGCGCCGCCGATGGCGAAGTACTGGTCCCAGCAGAGCAGCTGGTTCAGCGCGACCATGATCGCGCCGCGCCAGCCGGAGAACGTGGCGTTCATCGCGCCGTCCTGCGGCGCCGTGCCCTCGTTCTCGAAGATGAGCGTGCTCCCCTGCTTCCGGAGCGTGAGCATCACGGTGTGCGTGCGGCGGTCGCCCGGGCGGCAGCACTCGACGTACGTCCGGTCGCGCCAGGTGCCGTCGGGCAGGCGCTTCAGCTTGTCGAGGAACGCCCGCTCGGCGTTGTCGAGGATGCGCTTCATCACCCCCTTCACCACCTCGGCGCCGTAGCGCTCGATGAGCCGCAGGATGCGGTCGCGCGCGGTCATGTTCCCGGCGAGCTGCGCCCGGAAGTCGAGCGCCACCGCGTCGGGCTTGCGCGAGGCGCGCAGGTACGCCTCCTCGATGTCGCGCCGGATCTCGTTGCCCTCGACGATCTTGATCGGCGGCAGGCAGATGCCCTCCTCGAAGGCGTTCTCGGCCGAGCCGCAGAACGACGACGGGGTCTTGCCGCCGATGTCGTACTGGTGGAGGCAGTTCGTGACCCAGCAGAAGAGCTCGCCCTTCCAGAACACCGGGCAGATCAGCATCACGTCCTGCTGGTGCGCCGCGCCGACCCACGGGTCGTTGGCGAGGAACATGTCGCCGTCGCGGATGCCCGGGTTGTCGCTGCGGTACTCGAGGATCCACTTCACCTGCGTGTCGGTGACGCCGGACATGTACTGCATGTACGGCCCGAAATAGACGAACTCGCCGTCCTCGGTGAGGATCGACGGGTTCAGGTCGAGCGCGTACATCGCGACCGGCGAGCCGGAGATCCGCTGGATCGTCGCGCCGTGCTCCTCGTTGACGTGCCAGAGCGAGTGGCGCACCACCTCGTAGGTGATCGGGTCGATCGCCTTCTTGAACTTCGTGTGCAGCTTGAGCTTGCTGGCGATCGAGAGCTTCTTCGGCGGCACGTACCCGTAGGTCTTGCCGTCGAACTTGACCCCCTTCATCTCGCTCACCTTGGGCATGGCGGCCTCACCTGAACAGGATCTCGAAGTTCCCGAACGCGTCCACCCGGAGCGTTCGCCCGGGGTGCACCACGACGTTGGTCTGGGTCGTTTCTATCACACACGGGCCCTTGATGCGGTTCCCGGGCCGGAGCCGCGCGCCGTCGAAGATCGGCGTCCTGAGCGTGCGCTTCGGCTCCGCCCAGTAGATGTCGCGCGTCTCCCGCTTCGCCTCCCGCGGAATGGCGGTCGAGAGCTTCCGCGCCTTCGGGAGCTTCGGCCGGGGGGTCGCGGCGGTCGCGCGCACGCGCAGCGTCACGATCTCGAGCCGCGCGGGGCGGTACGACGAGCCCCGGCCGTAGAGCTGCTCGTAGCGGGCGTAGAAGCGGCGGCGCAGCAGCTCCCACCACGTGTCGCGGGGGACCCCTTCCTTTCCCCCGCCGGCGCCTGTGAGGCGGCCTTCCGGCAGCATCACCTCGACCTCGTTGATCTGGCCGCGGTGGCGCATGTCGAGCGAGAAGCCGAACGCCCGGCGCGCCCTGGGGATGCCGTCGCGGTCCATCTGCGCCGCGGCGCGCTGCCGCAGGCCCGCCAGCGCCTCGTCGACCCGCGCGGGATCGAACGGCGAGGCCTGGATGTCTACCTGCTCGTAGACGTGCAGGATGTCGGCGGCGGCGGCGCCGAATGCGCACCAGGTCGAGGCGATCTCGCGCAGCGGGACGATCACTTTCCGGACCCCCAGCTCCGCGCCGAACACGCCGGCGTGGACCGGACCCGCGCCGCCGAAGGCGAACAGCACGAAGTCCCGCGGGTCGTGGCCCTTCTCGACCGTCATCTTGCGAATGATGTCGGCCATCTTGAACTCGGCGATCTTCGCGATCCCGCTCGCGGCTTCGGCGATCGACAGGCCGAGCTTGTCCGCGACCGGCTTCACCGCGGCCACCGCTTTCGCCTTGTCGAGCTTCATGCGCCCGCCCAGAAAGTTGTCGGGATCGATGTAGCCGAGCACGACGTCGGCGTCGGTGACCGTCGGCGTGGTGTTGCCCCTGCCGTAGCAGGCGGGCCCCGGGTCGGCGCCCGCGCTGTCGGGTCCGACGCGGAGCGTCTTCCCGAGCTCCTCCACGCGCGCGAGGCTGCCGCCGCCGGAGCCGATCGCCTGGATGTCGACCTTCGGCAGGAAGTAGTCGTACTGGACCACGTTCGAGACGAACGAGTACTCGGGCCGACCGCCGGCGATGATGCCGACGTCGAACGAGGTCCCGCCCATGTCGGTGGTGATGATGTCGGCGACGCCGATCAGCTTGCCGAAGAACACCGAGCCGGTGACGCCGGACACCGGGCCCGAGTCGAGCGTGAGGAGCGGCGCCGCCATCGCCTTCTCGACCGACACCGAGCCGCCGCCGCACTGGGTGATCTGCAGCGGCTGGCGATAGCCGTGCGCCTTCAGCTCGCGGTCGAGGCTGGAGAGGTAGCCGGACATGACCGGGCCGATGTAGGCGTTCAGCACCGTCGCGGTGACGCGCTCGTACTCGCCCCACTTCGGCGCGATGTCGATCGAGCACGACACGAACAGGCCGGGCGCGATCGAGCGCACCATCTCGCGCACCCGCTGCTCGTGGGCGGGATCCCGGAACGACCACAGGAAGCAGATCGCGATCGCCTCGCAGCCGTCGGCGACGAGCTTCCGGATCGCCGCCTCGGTCTCCGCTTCGTTCAGCGGCACGACGACCTCGCCGAAGCAGTCGACGCGCTCGGAGACGCCGTGGACGAACCGCTTGGGGACGATCGGGTCGGGCTTCTGGCTCTCCGGAAAGTGGACGACCTTGCCGATGTCGCGCGAGGTGACGCCGCGCGAGCCGCGCATGATGTGGATCGCGTCCTCGTGGCCCTTGGTCGTGATCAGCCCGACGCGCGCGCCCTGGCGCTGGATGAGCGCATTCGTGCCGACGGTGGTGCCGTGGGTGAGGATCGCGATCGCGGCGCAGAACCGGTCGAACGGCAGCGCGAGGCGCTCGGCGGCGACCCGCATCGCGTCGAGCATGCCGGCGGCGAAGTTGCCGGGCGTCGAGGCCGCCTTGGTGGCGGTGACCCGGCCCGCCCGGTCGAGAACGACGCAGTCGGTGAAGGTGCCGCCGATGTCCACACCGACGAGATAAGGTCCCAGGGGCTCCTCCTTGTTGTTCTCGCGCCGGCGCGCCGCGGGGGCGTATCCTAACAGCGGGTCGTAGGGGGATACATCCCCCTCCAAATTCGGGGACGCTCCGGATGTCCGCGCCGCTCGCCCTCTTCGTCGGCGATCTCCTCGCCTCCTACGGGTTCCCCGACGGGCACCCGCTCGGCATCGACCGCCAGGGCGCGTTCTGGTCGGAGGCGATGGCGCGGGGACTCCACAAGCACGTCCAGATCCGGGCGCCGCGCCTCGCGACGCGCGCGGAGCTGGAGCGCTTCCACACCGCCGAGCACGTCAGCTGGGTGAAGCTCCGGTCCGAGGCCGGCCATGGCTACCTCGACTACGGCGACACCCCGGCATTTCCCGGCGTCTTCGAGCGCGGCGCGGCGGTGGCCGGCACCGCGATCGAGGGTCTCGAGCGCCTCATGGCCGGCGACGCCCGGCGGACGTTCCAGCCGATCGGGGGACTGCACCATGCGCGCCGCGGGCAGGCGGCCGGCTTCTGCGTGTTCAACGATCTCGGCGTGGTCATCGAAAGCCTGCGGACCCGGTTCGGCGTGGCGCGGATCGGCTACGTCGACATCGACGTCCATCACGGCGACGGCATCTACTACGCCTATGAGAGCGATCCCGGGCTGATCGTGGTCGACATCCACGAGGACGGGCGCTTCCTCTACCCGGGCACCGGTCATGCGCGCGAGATCGGACGCGGCGGCGCCGCGGGGACGAAGCTCAACCTTCCGCTCGCGCCCCGCGCCGGCGACCGCGAGTTCCTGGCCGCCTGGGAGAAGGGGCTCGCGCATCTGCGCCGCCATCAGCCGGAGTTCCTGCTCCTGCAGTGCGGCGCCGACGGGCTGGCGGGCGATCCGCTTGCGGACCTGCATTACACGCCCGCGGTGCACGCGCGCGCCGCCCGCGACGCGCGGCGGCTCGCGGACGAGCTGTGCGGCGGACGCCTGATGGCGTTCGGCGGCGGCGGCTACGACCTCGACAACCTCGCCGCAGCCTGGACCGCGGTGCTGAGCGAGCTGGCGTAGCGCCGGATCAGGCGTCGGCTCGCCGCGGCTCCGCCGGCGGGCGCGCGCTCGTGTCGTGCTGCAGGTACTGGTGGACGAACGCGATCGCCATGCTGCCCTCGCCCACGGCGGACGCGACGCGTTTCACCGGGCTGAATCTCACGTCCCCGCACGCGAACACGCCCGGCACGCTGGTCTCGAGAAGATACGGGTCCCGGTCGTGCGACCAGCGGCCCGATTTCACCATGTCCACGCCCGTCAGCACGTAGCCGCGGCGATCGCGCGCGATCTCGCCCGGCAGCCACCCGGTCTCGGCGTCCGCGCCGATGAAGACGAACAGCCCGCCGCAATCGCGGCGGCGCACCGTTCCGCGCGCGCGATCGAGAATGTCGATCGCCTGCAGGTGATCGTCGCCGTTCACCGCCTGCACCTCGGATTCCAGCTCGACCCGGATGTTCGGCTTGCTGCGGACCTTCTCGACGAGGTAGTGCGACATGCTCTTCTCCAGGGCGTTGCCGCGCACGACGAGCGTCGCGGTGCGGGCGTGGTTGGCGAAGTGCAACGCCGCCTGCCCGGCCGAGTTGCCGGCGCCGATGAGGTGCACGTCGAGCCCCTGGGTGCCGCTCGCGTCGCTGCGCGCCGCCCCGTAGTAGACGCCCTTGCCGATGAACCGGTCGAAGCCGTCGATGGCGAGGCGGCGCCAGCTGACGCCGGTCGCGAGAATGATCGTCCGCGCGCGCACCGCCTCGGCGCCGTCGAGGACCACCGTGCGCGCCGCCGGATCGATGCGGACGCTGCAGCGCGTCGCCAGGATCTCCGCCCCGAGCCGCCGCGCCTGCTGCAGCGCCCGGCCGGCGAGCTCGTCGCCCGAGACGCCGTTCGGAAAGCCGAGATAGTTCTCGATGCGCGACGACGTTCCCGCCTGGCCGCCGGGCGATTCGCGCTCCACGACCAGGGTGCGCAACCCCTCGGATGCGCCGTAGACCGCGGCCGCGAGGCCGGCGGGGCCGCCGCCGACGATCACGGTGTCGTACTCGGCCGAGTGCGGGACCGTCTGCAGGCCGAGCAGCTCGGCGAGCTCGCGCGGCTGCGGCCGGACGCGAACCGTGCCGTCGGTGAGCCGCACCGCCGGAAAATCACGCTCCGCCGGCCGCGGCACCGGCCAGCGGGAATCCGACTCCGGGGCGTCGGGCGCCAGCCACTCGAACACGACCTGGTTCCCGGTGAGGAACCGCCGCAGCTCCTGGCAGGCGGCGTCCCAGCGATGCCCGAGGACCGTCGCCCGGGGCTTCGGCGCCTCGGCGGCGAGGCCTTGCAGCCCGCCGATGCGCTCGGTCGCGAGCGCGCCGAGCCGCTCCGCGACCTCCGGCGACGCGGCGGCGACGGCGTAGTAGTCCCGGGCCTCCAGGCGCATCACCCGCGACGCTTCCGACGCGCGAAAGCTCCCGAGGAACACGCCGCCGAGCACGATCGGGACCTCGCCGAAGACCTGGCCCGGGCGGCGCCAGCCGATCGTGCGCTCCATGCCGTCGATCAGCTTGGTGACCTCGATCTTCCCGGCGAGCACCACGAAGAGCGCGCGCTCCTCGCCCGCGTGGACCGCGTGCTCTCCGGGGTGGAGATGGATGTCCGCGGCGTGCTGCGCGACGCGTGCAAGCTCGGCGGGCGGCAGCCCCAGGAAGAGCGGAACCGCCCCGACCTCCTCGATCATCAGCATGGCTCGACGCTCGCTCCGGCCCCGGGAGGCGCGATTGTACGGCGCATCGGCGCTGGTCGCTGCGCGCGCGGCTGCAGGTGGGGCTGGACGTTCACGAAGACGCCGTCGGCATCGCGGTTGCCGGAAAGCGGTGAAGTGCGTCGCCACGGCCGGCGCGACGCGCTTCGCCCGCTCGGCGAGCGAAGCCCGGTCAGCGCGTCAGCTTCGCGAGCAGCGCATCCAGGTGCTCGTGGCTCATGTAGTGCACGACGAGCCGGCCCGCGCCCTTCTTCCCGGACTTGATCTCCACGGTCGTGCCGAGCTTCTCGGACACCTCTTCCTCGAGGCGCTGGACGTCGCGGCCGGTGCGTGCCTTCACCCGCGCCTGCCGCGCCCGCGGATGCAGGAGGTCGTTCACCAGCTGCTCGGTCTCGCGCACCGACAGGCCCCTGGCCGCGACCTTCTTCGCGGTCGCGACCTGCAGCTCGCCGTCGAGCGCGAGCAGCGCCCGCGCGTGGCCCATGTCGAGCTGGCCGTCGAACACCAGCTGCTGCACCGGCGGCGGCAGGTTGAGCAGCCGCAGGAGGTTCGTCGTCGCGGCGCGCGAGCGGCCGATGGCGTCCGCGGCCTCCTGGTGGGTCAGCTTGAACTCGCTCACCAGCCGCTGGACGCCCTGCGCCTCCTCGAGCGGGTTCAGGTCCTCGCGCTGGATGTTCTCGATCAGCGACATCGCGAGCGCCGCCCGATCCGGCACGTCGCGCACGATCACCGGCACCTCGGCGAGCCCCGCGATGCGCGCCGCGCGCCACCGGCGCTCGCCGGCGATGAGCTCGTAGCGGTCCGCGCCCGTCGGCCGCACCAGGATCGGCTGGATGAGGCCCTGCGCCCGGATCGACGCCGCGAGCTCGTTCAGCGATTCCGCGTCCATTCTCGTGCGCGGCTGGTAGCGGCCCGGCTGAATCCGGTCGACGTCGACGGTCGCCGCCGATTCGCGCGCGGGGACTTCGCCGTCCACGTCCAGCAGCGCGTCGAGGCCGCGCCCGAGCCCTTTCGGTTTCATCATGCCCCCTCCTCCCCGGCGAGCGCGATGCCCGCGGTGCCGGCCCGCCCGAGGAGCTCGTCGGCGAGCGCGAGATACGCCTGCGACCCCTTGCACACCGCGTCGAACCGGATCGCCGGGATGCCGTAGCTCGGCGCCTCGGCGAGCCGCACGTTGCGCGGGATGATCGTCCCGTAGACCTTGTTTCCGAAGTGCTCCTCGAGCTGCGCCGAGACCTGCTGCGCGAGGGTGTTCCGCGGATCGAACATCGTGCGCAGCAGGCCGGCGATCTCGAGCGACGGATTGAGGTGCAGCCGGACCTTCTTGATCGTGTTGATCAGATCCGAGAGCCCCTCGAGCGCGTAGTACTCGCACTGCATCGGGATCACGACCGCGTCGGCGGCGACCAGGCCGTTCAGCGTCAGCAGGTTCAGCGCCGGGGGGCAATCGATCACGATGTAGTCGTACTCGCCGGCGAGCGGCGCCAGCGCGCCCTTCAGGCGCACCTCGCGATGCTCGAGCTCGACCATCTCGACTTCGGCGCCGGCGAGCTCGCGATTCGCGGGCAGGATGTCGTAGCCGCCGGTCTCCGAGCGCGCCCGCACGCGGTCCGCGGTGGAGAGACCGAGCAGCACCTGGTAGACGGTCTCCTTGAGCTCGCGCTTGTCGATGCCCGAGCCCATCGTCGCGTTGGCCTGGGGATCGAGATCGACGAGGAGGACTCGCTGCCCGGCCTGGGCGAGGCCGGCGGCGAGATTGACGGTCGTCGTCGTCTTGCCGACGCCGCCCTTCTGGTTCGCGACGGCGAGGACGCGCGTCATGCGTGCGGCGCCACGATCACGAGATGCCGCTCGGCGTCGAGCTCCGGCACGGCGAGCTTCACCACGTTCACGACCCGGAACCCCCCTGGCATGCGCTGGATCTCCTCACCCGGATGGACGCCCTTCATCGCGGCGATGATCCCGCCGGGCGCGAGCAGCCGGCCGCTCGCCGCGGCGAGCTCGCCGAGCGCGGAGAACGCGCGCGACACGATGGTCTCGAACCGCGCGCTCGTCCGCCACGACTCGACGCGCTCCACTTCCACCGTCGCGTTCGCGAGCCCGAGCTCCGCGACCGCCTGGCGCAGGAACGCCGACTTCTTGTGATTCGAGTCGAGGAGCGTCACCCGCAGCTCGGCGCTCGCGATGGCGAGCGGGACGCCGGGGAGGCCCGCACCGCTGCCGACATCCAGCACCCGCGGCCCCTTGACGTGCGGCAGGATGGCGAGCGAGTCGAGCAGATGATGCGTCACCATCCGCTCGCGGCCGCGAATCGCGGTCAGGTTGTAGACGCGGTTCCACTTCTCGAGGAGATCGAGGTAGCGCTCGAGCTTCGCGAGCTCGCCGGCGCGCAGCTTCAGCCCGAGCGCGGCGAAGCCGCGCTCGAGCCGGTCCGCTTCGCTCATGCCGCACTCTGCTCCGGACGCGCGCGGCGCTTCAGGTGAACGAGCAGCAGCGAGATCGCCGCCGGCGTCACGCCCGAGATGCGCGACGCCTGGCCGACGGTCTCGGGGCGATGCCGGTTCAGCTTCTGCTGCACTTCGACCGAGAGCCCGCGCACCGAGCGGTAGTCGAGATCGGCGGGCAACGCCAGCGCCTCGTGCGCCTCGGTGCGCGCCACCTCGTCCTGCTGGCGCGCGATATAGCCGGCGTACTTCGCCTGGATCTCCACCTGCTCCGCGACCACGGCATCGTCGACGGCGGGGCCGGCGCCCGGGAGCGTCATCAGCTTCGCATACGTCACGTCCGGCCGCTTCAACAGGTCGAACAACGCGTGCTCGCGCGTGATGCTCTGGCCGAGCACGCGCTCGGCGTCGTGCGGCGCGAGAACGCGCGGGTTCACCCACGCGGACTTCAACCGCTCGCGCTCGGCGGCGATCGCGTCGCGCTTCCGCGCGAACGCGCTCCAGCGCCGGTCATCGACGACGCCGAGCTCGCGGCCGATGCCGGTGAGCCGAAGGTCGGCGTTGTCCTCGCGCAGCATCAGCCGGTATTCCGCGCGGCTCGTGAACATCCGGTACGGCTCGGTGACGCCCCGGGTCACCAGGTCATCGACGAGGACGCCCAGGTACGCCTCGTCGCGGCGCGGGCACCAGGGCTCCTGGCTCCGCACGCGCCGCGCCGCATTGATCCCGGCGAGGAGCCCCTGCGCTGCCGCCTCCTCGTATCCGGTCGTGCCATTGATCTGACCGGCGAAAAACAGCCCGCCGATGGCCTTGGTCTCGAGCGAGGCCTTGAGGCCGCGGGGATCGTAGTAGTCGTACTCGATCGCGTACCCGGGGCGCAGCAGGTGTGCCTCCTTCAAGCCTTTGATTGAACGTACCAATTCAATCTGGACGTCGAAGGGGAGGCTGGTCGAGATGCCGTTCGGATAGACCTCGTGGGTGGTCAACCCCTCCGGCTCGAGAAAGACCTGATGGTGCTGCTTCGCCGCGAACCGGTGGATCTTGTCCTCGATCGAGGGGCAATAGCGGGGGCCGACCCCTTGGATCTTTCCGGTGTACATCGGGGAGCGGTCGAGCCCCGCACGGATGATGTCGTGCGTGCGCTCGTTGGTATGGGCGATCCAGCACGGCAGCTGCCGGGGATGCATCTCCCGGGAGCCGATGAACGAGAACACCGGGCTCGGATCATCCCCGGGCTGGCGCTCGAGGACCGAAAAGTCGATCGTTCGCCCGTCGAGCCGGGGCGGCGTCCCGGTTTTCAGCCGTCCGACGGGGAGTTTGAGCTCCCGCAGGCGAGCAGCCAGGCTGATCGAAGGCGGATCCCCCGCCCGCCCGGCCTGGTAGTTCTGAAGGCCGACATGGACGAGGCCCGAGAGGAAGGTGCCGGTGGTGAGGACAACGCCCTGGCCACGAAACCGGACCCCGAGCTGGGTGACGACCCCGACGACCCGGTCCCCTTCGAGGATCAGGTCCTCGACGCCCTGCTGGAAGAGGGTGAGGTTCGGCTGGTTCTCGAGGCGGGTCCGGATCGCCTTCTTGTACAGCAGCCGGTCGGCCTGCGCGCGAGTCGCGCGCACCGCCGGACCCTTGCTCGAGTTCAGGGTCCGGAACTGGATCCCCGCCTCGTCGGTGGCGAGGGCCATCGCCCCGCCGAGTGCGTCGATCTCCCTGACCAGATGGCCTTTCCCGATCCCGCCGATCGACGGGTTGCAGGACATCTGGCCCAGCGTTTCCAGGTTGTGGGTGAGGAGGAGGGTCTGGCAGCCTATCCGGGCTGCAGCGAGGGCCGCTTCGGTCCCGGCGTGGCCGCCGCCGACCACAATCACGTCAAACGGGGTGGGAAAGTCCATGGCGACAGGCGTAACGGCGGCGAATGATACGCCGAAACCCTCACGGGGTGTTCCACGTGGAACTTGAAACGGCCGCGGGCGCGGAGGTTCCACGTGGAACCTCCGGATGGGTTGCCTTGAAAATCAGCGTGTTAGGTTCGCCCGCCGCGTCACGCCGGCATCCGCGCCGTGCCGAATCCGCCGCCGCTGGAGGAAGTACACGAACGCGAGTAGCGCCAGGGCGGGGAGATAGACCCAATGCTCGGAAGCCCGCTCGGTCGGCACCTTGATCGCCGCGACCTTCCAGCCCTGCTCGAACCCCGACTTCTTCGCCCGGCTGCCGAACTTGACCGTCGAGATCTGCACCTGGTCACCGACGACCGTCAGCGTCAGCCCGGCTTCATTCACCCGCTCGCGCCCTTCCGCTCGCCTGGTCAGCTGGACCGCGACCGTTTTCCGGACGTCGTCGCCTTCGATGTTCGTGCCCTCGATCACCATGACGAGCCGATCGTCCTCGCCGAGCGACTTCGCGACGCTGTAGATCTCCCTGGCCGGCACCTCCCGATACGGTTCGGCGATGTAGTCCATGAAGAAGTTCGGCCGGAACAGCGCGAAGGTCGCGACGAGCAGCAGCACGACCTCCCACCACTTGCACCGGGTCTGGAACCAGGCCAGCGACGCGGCGGCGAACGCGAGCGACGCCACGGTCGCGGCGAACGCGACGAGGGCGACCTCCCACCAGCCATGCACGTCGATCAAGAGCAGCGCCGGGTTGAAGATGAACACGAACGGCAGCACGACCGTGCGCAGCGCATAGATCGAGCCCTGGATTCCGGTCTTGATGGCGTCTTCGCCGGAAATCGCGGCCGCCGCGAACGTGGCCAGCCCGACCGGCGGCGTGATGTCGCCCATGATCCCGAAGTAGAAGACGAACAGGTGCACCGCGATGAGCGGGATGATCAGACCCGATTGCGCGCCGAGCTCGACGATCACGGGCGCCATGAGCGTCGCGACCAGAATGTAGTTCGCCGTCGTCGGGACGCCCAGGCCGAGCACCAGGCAGACGAACGCCGTGAACAGCAGCATCGCGATGATGTTCCCCTGCGAGACGAACTCGACGAAGTCGGTCATGCGCAAGCCGAGCCCGGTCAGCGTGATCCCGCCGACGATGATGCCCGCCGTGCCGGTCGCGATCCCGATCCCGATCATGTTGCGGGCGCCGTCGTTCAGGCCGTCGATCACCTCGCCCGCCCCGCGGCGCAGCTCCACGCCGAACGTCCGCCGCTTCCGGAAGAACCCGGTCAACGGGCGTTGCGTGACCATCAGCCCGATCAGCACGACGGTGGCCCAGAACGCCGAGAGCGCAGGCGACAGCTCGTCGATCATCAATGCCCAGATCAGCACCCCGATCGGGATCAGGAAGTGGAGACCCGCTTTCACTGTCGGCCAGGTTTCGGGCAGCACCGGGTTGTCGACGTCGATGTCGGGGGGCAGATCCGGGCACTTCGCCGCGACGTAGACCGAGTAGACATAGAGAGCGGCGAGGAGGAGGCCCAGAACCCACGGGGCGCCGGCCCCGAAAACGCCCTTGACCGCTTCGGCAACCCAGTAAATGACGCTGCCGACGACGATCGTCCCGGAAATCCCGAGTCCCCAGGAGGTCAGCGCCTGCCCGAAGGTCCGCGCCCGCACCCTGGCCATCGGTTGCATGCCGAGCTTCAGCGCCTCGAGATGCACGATGTAGAAGAGCGAGATGTAGGAGATGATCGCCGGCAGGAACGCGTGCTTGACGATGTCGGTGTAGGGAATGCCGACGTACTCGACCATCAGGAACGCCGCCGCACCCATCACCGGCGGCATGATCTGGCCGTTCACCGATGACGCCGTCTCGATCGCCCCGGCCTTGATCCCGCCGTAGCCGGCCTTCTTCATGAGCGGAATGGTGAAGATCCCGCCCGAGACGACGTTCGACACCGACGAGCCGGAGATGAGGCCGTTCAGCGCCGACGACACCACCGCCACCTTCGCCGGACCGCCGCGCAGATGTCCGAGCAGCGCGAACGACACCTGCATCATGTAGTTCCCCGCGCCCGCCTTGTCGAGCAGCGAGCCGAACAGCACGAAGATGAAGATGTACCCGACCGACACGCCGAGCGCGACGCCGAACACGCCTTCGGTCGTCAGCCACTGGTGCGACAGCATCCGCTCCAGCGACGCGCCCTTGTGCGCGAGGACGTCGGGCATGTGCTGCCCGAGCATGATGTAGGCGAGGAAGACGACCGCGAGGACCGTCATCGGCATGCCGACGGCGCGTCGCGTCGCCTCCAGCAGGAGGACCAGCCCGATCGAGGCCGTGACGATGTCCATCGTGTTCGGCTGCCCCGGCCGGGTGGCGAGCTGCGCGTAGAACAGGATGAAGTACCCGGCCGCGAAGGCGCCCGCGAGCGCGAGGACCCAATCGAGCACCGGGATGCGCTTTCGCGATGACGTCTTGAACGCCGGGTAAGCGAGGAACGCGAGGAATATCGCGATCGCCAGGTGCAGCGAGCGCGCCTCGGTGTCGTTCAGCACGCCGAAACCGAGCACGAACGGCAGCGGCGACGCGTACCAGAGCTGGAAGAGCGACCAGGCGATGGCGACGCCGAAGATCAGCCGGCCGGGGAACCCGCCGAGCTTGCGTCCGCCGGTGTCGGCCTCGGCGACGAGTTGCTGGAGATCCGCTCCGGCCGCGACCGCAGGCTGCGTCGCCATCCTCCCCCCTTGAAACAGTGAAGGGGCGCGAGCCGTCGGCCCGCGCCCCTGTTGCTTCGTCCGCGGAGCGGTCGTCTACCTGATCCAGCCCTTCTCCTTGTAGTACTTGACCGCGCCGGCGTGCAGCGGGGCGGACAGCCCGTCCTTGATCATGCCCTCCGCCTTCAGGTGCGACAGCGCCGGGTGGAGTTTCTTGAACTCGTCGAAGTTGTTGAAGACCGCCTTGACCACCGCGTACACGGTGTCCGCCGGCACCTTCTGCGACGAGACGAAGGTGGCCAGAACACCATAAGTCTTTGTTTCTTGTGGGTTATTAGGATAAAGGCCGGCGGGGATGGCGGCGTAGCCGTAGTACGCATGCTGCTTCACCAGCTTGTCCACCGCCGCCCCGGTCAGCGGCACCAGCTTCGCGCCGCAGGTGGTGGTCGGGTCCTGGATGTTCGCCGATGGATGGCCGACCGCGTAGAAGAAGCCGTCGATCTTCCCGTCGCAGAGCGCCGGGCCGTGCTCGTCGGCCTTGAGCTCCGAGGCCAGGCCGAAATCGGACATCTTCCAGCCCATCGCCCCGAGGAGCTCCTCCATCGAGGCGCGCGTTCCCGAGCCGGGATTCCCGACGTTGAACTTCTTGCCCTTGAACTCGGTGAACGACCTGACGTTGAGCTCCTTGCGCGCGAGCACCGTGAACGGCTCGGGATGGAGCGACATCACCGCGCGGAGATCCCCCCACGGGCCGGCCTCCTTGAACTGGTTGACGCCCTTCAGCGCGTTGTAATGAACGTCCGACTGCGCGACCCCCATGTCGAGCTCGCCGGCCTTGATGGTGTTGATGTTGAACACCGAGCCCCCGGTGGATTCGACCGAGCAGCGGATCCCGTGCGACTTGCGGTCCTTGTTGACGAGCCTGCAGATCGCGCCGCCGGCGGCGTAGTAGACGCCGGTGACCCCGCCGGTGCCGATGGTGATGTACTTCTGCTGGGCCTGGGCGATGCCGATGGGTGCGGCGAACACCGCGCCGACCGCCGCAGCGACGAGGGCGTGCTTACGCATGGGTCATCCTCCGTGAAAGTCCTCTCCGGGCTTGGGCCCCGCTAGTCTATCGCTTCCGCCGCCGGGGCAGGCAGGCTCGCCGCGAGGACGGCGTCGACCGCCCGGCCGAGCTTCCCGACGAGCTCGTCGAGCTCGCCCTCCGTGATGATGAACGGCGGCGCGACGAGGACGTGGTCGCCGCGGGCGCCGTCGATCGTCCCGCCCATCGGGTAGCAGAGCAGCCCCTCCTCCAGCGCGCGCTGCTTGATCTTCGCGTTCACGCGCTGACCAGGATCGAACGGCGCCTTCGTGGCGCGATCCGCCACGAGCTCGAGCCCCCAGAAGAGCCCGCGGCCCCGGATGTCCCCCACGTGGGGATGATCGGCGAAGCGCGCGCGCAGGCGCGCCTCCAGCGACCGACCGAGCCGCCGCACTTGCGCGATGAGGTTGCGATCGCGGAGCGCCCGCTGCACCGCCACGCCGGCCGCGCACGCCGCCGGATGACCGATGTACGTGTGCCCGTGCTGGAAGAAACCCGAGCCGCGGACGACGGCGTCGTAGACCTTGCCGCTCGCGAGCAGCGCACCGATCGGCTGGTAACCCGCGCCGAGGCCTTTTGCGATCGCCAGGAGATCGGGGGCGATGCCTTCCTGCTCGCAGGCGTAGAGCGTGCCGGTGCGGCCCATGCCGCACATCACCTCGTCGAGGATCAGCAGAATCCCGTGCCGGTCGCACAGCTCGCGGATCGCGGCGAAGTAGCCCGGCACCGGCGGTACCGCGCCGAGCGTCGCGCCGACGACCGTCTCGGCGACGAACGCGATCACGTTGCGCGGGCCGAGGCGCCCGATCTCGGCCTCGAGCTCCGCGACCAGGCGCTTGCCGTAAACCTCATCCGTTTCGCCCGGCTGCTTGCCGCGGTACGCATAGCACGGCGCGACGTGCGTGACGTCGACGAGGAGCGGCTCGAACTGCCTGCGGCGCCAGAGGTTGCCGCCCGCCGACAGCGCGCCGAGCGTGTTGCCGTGATAGCTCTGGCGCCGCGCGATCACGTGCCGGCGGCCGGGCTCGCCGATCTCTACGAAGTACTGTCGCGCGAGCTTGAGCGCCGCCTCCATCGCCTCCGACCCGCCGCTCACGAAGTAGACGCGCGCCATCCCGGACGGCGCATGGCGGATGAGATCCTCGGCGAGCGCCTCCATCGGCGCGTTGGTGAAGAACGACGTGTGCGCGAACGCGAGGCGGTCGAGCTGCTGCTTGATCGCATCGCGGACCTCGCGGTCGCTGTGGCCGAGGCACGAGACGGCCGCGCCGCAGGACCCGTCGAGGTAGCGCTTGCCGGTCGCGTCGATCAGATACGGGCCGTCGCCGGCGACCGCGGTCGGATACCGGTGGCTGGGATTGCGGTGGAAGACGTAGCTCATCGCGCGCCTCGCGACAGACCCGATGCGCGCGATTCTAGACCCCCGGGACCACCCCGCCGGCTTCGCCGGCACTCCTCCTCGGGGAGGAGGGGAAAGGAACGTGCGCCGCGCCCGTCGCTAGGCGAGCGCCAGCCCGAGCTCCTCGCGTCGGAGCGCGAGCTCGCGCGGCAGCCGGGAGCCGAGCCTCCCGAACAGCTCGTCGTGCAGGGCGAGCTCGTCCTGCCACTCGTCCTGCCGGATCGCGGTCGCGGCGGCAAACTGCTCGCGCGAGAACCGCTCGAGCCCCGTCCAGTCGAGATCCTCGTAGGCCGGCACCCAGCCGAGCGGCGTCTCGACCGCGTGCGCGCGGCCCTGGCAGCGCTCGACGATCCACTTCAGCACGCGCATGTTCTCGCCGAAGCCGGGCCAGACGAACTTCCCGTGGGCGTCGGTGCGGAACCAGTTGACCAGGAATACGTGCGGCTTCCGCGCGAGGCCCTTGCCGACCTTGAGCCAGTGGCCGAAGTAGTCGGCCATGTGGTAGCCCGCGAACGGAATCATCGCCATCGGGTCGCGGCGCACCACGCCGACCTTGCCGGTCGCTGCCGCCGTCGTCTCGGACCCCATGGTCGCGCCGAGGTAGACGCCGGCCTCCCAGCTCGGCGCCTCGACGGCGAGCGGAATGGTGCTCGAGCGCCGCCCGCCGAAGACCATCGCGCCGATCGGCACGCCGTTGGGGTTCTCCCACTCGGGGTCGAGCGACGGCAGCTGCGTTGCGGCAACCGTGAAACGCGCGTTCGGGTGCGCGGCCTTGCGCCCCGACTCCGGGGTCCACGGCTGTCCCTGCCAATCCGTGAGCTGCGGTGGCGGCGCCTCGGTCATGCCTTCCCACCAGACATCCCCGTCCGGGGTGAGCGCGACGTTGGTGAAGATCGTGTTGCCCCGGATCGCCGCCATGCAGTTCGGGTTGGTCCTGACCGACGTACCGGGCGCGACCCCGAACAGGCCGAACTCGGGGTTGATCGCGTACAGGCGTCCGTCGGGACCCGGCTTGATCCAGGCGATGTCCTCGCCGATCGTCGTGACCTTCCACCCCTTCAGCGCCGGCGGCGGCACCAGCATCGCGAAGTTCGTCTTGCCGCAGGCGCTGGGGAAAGCGGCGCTCACGTAGGTCTTCTCGCCGCTCGGCGCGGTGACGCCGAGGATCAGCATGTGCTCGGCGAGCCAGCCCTGGTCGCGTCCCATCACCGAGGCGATCCGCAGGCTGAAGCACTTCTTCCCGAGGAGCGCGTTGCCGCCGTAGCCCGAGCCGAACGACCAGATCTCGCGCGTCTCCGGGAACTGGACGATGTACTTGTGCTCCCTGCTGCACGGCCACGGCACGTCCTGCGCCCCGCGCGCGAGCGGCGCGCCGACCGAGTGCACGCACGGCACGAACTCGCCGTCGGCGCCGAGGAGGTCCCAGACCTTCTCGGTCATCCGGGTCATCACCCGCATGCTGGCGACGACGTACGGCGAGTCGGTGAGCTCGATGCCGATCTGCGCGATGTGCGAGCCGAGCGGGCCCATCGAGAACGGCACGACGTAGAGCGTCCGCCCGCGCATGCAGCCGTCGAAGAGCTTGGCGAGCGTCGCGCGCATCTCGCCCGGATCGATCCAGTTGTTGGTCGGCCCCGCGTCGCCCTCGCGCCGCGAGCAGATGAACGTCCGGTCCTCCATGCGCGCGACGTCGGTCGGATCCGACCGCGCGAGGAACGACCCGGGCCGCCGCTCGGGGTTCAGGGGGATGAGGGTGCCGGCCCGCACCATCTCCCGGCACAGCCGGTCGTACTCGAGCTGCGAGCCGTCGCACCAGTGGATGCTGTCCGGCTTGGTGAGCTCCGCGATCTCCGCGACCCACTCGATCGCGCGGCGGTTGCGCACGACGCCGGGCACGGGGATGCGCGGCAGATAGGGCTGGTTCATCGGGCAGCCTCTTTCATCGGTTGAGAAACAGGGGACAAACGCCCCGGCTTGTCGTTGTCGTTGGAGGAAAGGACTGCGGCGGCGCCAGCGGACGGACGGTGGCGCGACACTTTAGCAGAAAGCGTGTCCGCCGTGGGGATACGGGCCAGAATGCCCATCGGATCAATCGCTTGGCCCGGGCCGGCCCGGGCGCCGCGCGAGCCCGCGCAGGAGCCGGAAGATCGGCGCCGTAGTCGTCAGCAGGATGATCACTCGCACGACCTGCGCGGCCGTCACGAGCGGCACGCCGAGCCGCAGGACTTCCGCGGTAATGCACATCTCGGCGAGCCCGCCGGGTGCCGTCGCGAGGATCAGGGTCGCCACCGGGAGACCGCTCACGTAGGCAAGGCCGGCCGCGAACAGCGCCGAGATC
>JBOIFD010000170.1:0-9600 GCA_050741515.1 Burkholderiales bacterium | reverse complement strand
TCGCGACGGTGGACTTGCGCCCGCCGCGGCTCGTGCGCTGCTCGATCGCGACCGTCGGCGGGATGCCGAAGATGGCGTCGACGTCGGGCCGCGCCGCCGGCTGCACGAACTGGCGCGCGTAGGCGTTCAGCGATTCGAGGTAGCGCCGCTGGCCCTCGGCGAAGACGATGTCGAACGCGAGCGTCGACTTGCCCGAGCCCGACACGCCGGTCACCACGGTGAAGCGGTTGCGCGGCAGCTCGACGTCGATGCTCTTGAGGTTGTGCTCGCGCGCGTGGTGCACGAGGATCGAGTGGCGGCCGCGGTCGCGCAGTGCTTCCTGCCCCCCGGCCGGCGGCGGTACGTAGGCTACGGGCGCCCGTTCCGCGGCCACCAACCCGCCCGAGAGCGCCGCTTCGTACTCCCGCAGTGCGCGCCCGGTGTGCGAGCCCGCGTCCGCCATCACCTCGCGCGGCGTGCCGGTGCACACGATCTCGCCGCCGGCGTCGCCGCCCTCGGGCCCGAGGTCGACGATCCAGTCGGCGGCGCGGATCACGTCGAGGTTGTGCTCGATGACGACCAGCGAGTGGCCGGCGTCGGTGAGCCGGCGGAACGCGCGCAGCAGCTTCGCGACGTCGTCGAAGTGCAGCCCCGTGGTCGGCTCGTCGAAGAGGAACAGCGTGCCGGCACCTTTCGCCGCGGGGCGCGAGGCGGCCTCGGCCAGATGCCCGGCGAGCTTCAGCCGTTGCGCCTCGCCACCGGAGAGCGTCGGCACCGGCTGGCCGAGCCGCAGGTACTCGAGCCCCACCTCCGCGAGCGGCGCCAGCGCCGCCACCACTTCCCGCTCGCCGGCGAAGAACGCGAGCGCCTCGGACACCGTCATCGCGAGGACGTCGGCGATGCCGCGCCCGTTCCACTTCGCCTCGAGCACCTCGGGCCGGAAGCGCTTGCCGTCGCAATCGGGGCAGCGCAGGTACACGTCCGAGAGGAACTGCATCTCGACGTGCTCGAAGCCGTTGCCGCTGCAGGTCGGGCAGCGTCCGTTCCCGGCGTTGAAGCTGAACGTTCCGGCGGTGTAGCCGCGCTCCCTCGCGACCGGTGTTTCGGCGAACCGCTTGCGGATCGCGTCGAACGCGCCGACGTAGCTCGCCGGGTTGGAGCGCGTGGTCTTGCCGATCGGCGACTGGTCGACGAGCACGACGTCGCCGACGAGCCGGTCGCCGCGCAGCTCCCGGTGCGCGCCCGGCGCTTCGGTCGGCTTGCCCTTCGCCTTGCGGAGCGCGGCGTAGAGCACGCCCTGCACCAGGGTCGACTTGCCCGAGCCCGAGACGCCGGTCACGCAGATCAGGCGGTTCAGCGGGAACGGGACGTCGATGCCCTTGAGGTTGTGCTCGGCGGCGCCGAGGATCTGGATCTCCGGCGGATTGGCGCGTGGCGTCCGGCGGGATGACGCGTCGTCGACCTTGCGGCGCCCCGAAAGGTATTCCCCGGTCAGGGTGTCGGCGCGCTTCAGCGCCTGCGGCGGGCCGAAGAAGACGATTTCCCCGCCGCGCTCCCCCGGGCCCGGGCCCAGGTCGAGGATGCGGTCGGCGGCGAACATGATCTGCGGGTCGTGCTCGACGACCACCAGCGAGTTCCCGGCGTCGCGCAGCCGCTTCATCACGTCGATCACGCGGCCCATGTCGCGCGGGTGCAGGCCGATCGACGGCTCGTCGAGCACGAACAGCGTGTTGACGAGCGAGGTGCCGAGCGCGGTGGTGAGGTTGATCCGCTGCACCTCGCCGCCGGACAGCGTGCGCGACTGCCGGTCGAGCGTGAGGTAGCTCAGGCCGACCTCGGTGAGATAGCCGAGCCGGGCGCGGATCTCGGTCAGCAGCAGGTCGGTCGCCTGGTCGAGCGGCGCCGGGAGGTGCAGGCTCCCGAAGAACGAGCGGCAGCGCTCGATCGGCAGCAGCATCAGGTCGTGCATCGTCAGGCCGGGGAGGGCGGCGAGCTTCGCCGCGTCGAGCCGCATGCCGGGCGGTTCCATCCGGACGTAGCTCCCGAGCGCGCGATCCGCGTCATCTTTCGTGCCGAGGCGCCACCGCAGCGCGTCCGGCTTGAGCCGCGCGCCCATGCACGTTTGGCACGGCGTGTACGCCCGATATCTCGAGAGCAGCACGCGGATGTGCATCTTGTACGCCTTGGTTTCGAGCCAGGCGAAGAAGCGCTTGATGCCGTACCACTTGCCCGGCCAGGACTTGCGCCAGCTCACCCAGCCGTCGTCGCCCTCGATGACCCACCGCCGGTGGCGCTCGTCGAGATCGCGCCAGGGCACGTCGAGCGGCACCGCGCGGAGCTTCGCCATCTTGGCGAGGTCGTCCTGGCACTCGCGATAGCTCTCGGTCTGCCATGGCTTCACCGCGCCGCCGCGCAGGGTCTTCGACTCGTCCGGAACGACGAGCCCGTAGTCGACGCCGATCACGCGTCCGAACCCGCGGCAGGTCTCGCACGCGCCGATCGGCGAGTTGAACGAGAACAGGCTCGGCGTCGGCTCGGCGTAGTGGATGTCGCAGTCGGCGCAATGGAGGTCGCTCGAGAAGCGCCAAACCTCGGCTCCCCGGCCCGAGGCTTCGTCGGCCTCGCCCGCAACGTGCACGTTCACCTTCCCCCGCCCGACCCGGAGCGCCGCTTCCAGACCCTCCATCACCCGCTCGCGCTCGGCGCTCGCCATCCGGACGCGATCCTGCACGACCTCGATCACGTTGCCCTGCTTCGCGTGGACGCGGGTGTAGCCCTGGCGCTCGAGCAGCTGCAGGATCTCGGTCTCGCTGAAGTTCTTGGGCACCTCGACCGGGAACGCGATCACGAGCCGCGGGTCGCCGGCGTCGCGGGCCCGGCGCGTGAGCTCGGCGAAGATCGTCTCCGGGGTGTCGCGCCGCACCGCATTGCCGCAACCCCGGCAGAAGAGCTGCGCCGCGCGCGCGTAGAGCAGCTTGATGTGGTCGTTCAGCTCGGTCATCGTGCCCACGGTCGAGCGCGACGTGCGCACCGGGTTCGTCTGGTCGATGGCAATCGCGGGCAGGCAGCCGTCGATGCGGTCGACCTGCGGCTTGTCCATGCGGTCGAGGAACTGCCGCGCGTAGGGCGAGAACGTCTCGACGTAGCGCCGTTGCCCCTCCGCGTAGAGGGTGTCGAAGACGAGCGAGGATTTGCCCGAGCCCGACACCCCGGTCACGACCACCAGCTCGTTCGTCGGGATCTCGAGCGAGAGGTTCTTGAGGTTGTTCTGCCGGGCGCCGTGGATGGCGATCCGGTCGCGAGGCGCGGCGAGCCCGGCGGCTCGCACCGACTCGGCGAAGTGATGAGGAGGCGTGTCCCCTTGGTCCGGCGGGACGTCGCGGGTCGGGTGCTCCATCGAGCTCTCGGGGGACGGGAAACGGAACGCGGCGCCGGAGGGCGCCGCGCTCGCTATTCTACGCGTCCGACGAGCATCGGGTGCCGTCCACCGCGCGTGCTAGCATCGTTCGCGGCGCCAGGGGCCAACCGCGACGGAGGTGCAGCAATGCTGATGTCCTCGCACGACTACCGCGAATCGCTTCGCCGCTACCGGCCGCGCGTGTACCTGAACGGCCAGACGGTCGAGTCGGTCGCCGACGAGCCGCTGCTCGCGCCGGGCGTCAACGCGATCGGGCTCAGCTACGACTACGCGCTCCGCGAGCACCTCGCGCCGGTCATGCGCGCCCGCGCGGGCGAGCTCGAGGTCAACCGGATGAACGCGATTCCGGCCTCGAGCCAGGATCTGCTCAACAAGCTCGAGGCGGTCCGGCTCCTTTGCCAGGAGACCGGCTGCGCGCAGCGCTATCTCGGCGGCGACGCGCTTGCGGCGCTCCGCCAAGCGGCGCACCGGCTCGACGCCGACCGCGGCACCGACTACTCGGCGCGCGTCGCGGCCTACACCGAGCGGGTCCACGCCGAGGATCTCGCCCTCGCGATCGCGATGACCGACGGCAAGGGCGACCGTTCGCTCCGCCCGCACGAGCAGCCGAATCGGGACAGCTACGTGCACGTCGCCGAACGGCGCCGCGACGGCGTCGTGCTGTCCGGCGTCAAGGCGATCATCACCGCGGCGCCCTACGTGCACGAGCTGCTGGTCATGCCGTGCCGCAACATGACCCGCGAGGACGAGGCGTTCGCCGTCTGTTGCGCGGTCCCGCTCGACGCCGAAGGCCTCACCATCGTCGCGCGGCCGGCGGGGCGTCCGGGCGAGAAGGCGGCGAAATTCAGCGGGCGCTACGGGCAGTCCACGGGGGTGGCGATCTTCGATCGCGTGTTCGTGCCCTGGGACCGGGTGTTCCTCGCCGGCGAGTGGGAGCACTCCGGCTTCCTCACCTACAGCTACGCCACGCACCACCGCCACACCTGCATCGCGGCGCGCGCCGGCTTCGGCGACCTGCTGATCGGCGCCGGCGCCCTCATGACCGAGGCGAACGGCATCGATCTCGACGCGGCGCCGAACCTGCGCGAGGCGATGGTCGAGCTGATCAAGATCGTCGAGGGCTTCTACGCCTGCGGCGTGGCGGCCTCCGTGTACTGCGCCGGCGATCCCGCGGGCGTCGCGGTGCCCGAGACCGTGTTCGCGAACATCGGCAAGCTCCTGCTCGCCACCCAGATCTACGACATGCACCGGCTCGCGCACCACGTCTCGGGCGGCCTGATCGTGACGCTCCCCGGTCCCGACGAGGACCACAACCCCGCGACCGCCGGCCGGCTGTCCGAGGTGCTGGCCGCGCGCTCCGACATCCCGTACGAGAAGCGGATCGCGGTGGCGCGGCTCGTCGAGGACCTGACCGCCTCCTACCAGGGCGGCTGGTACTCGGTGATCTCGCTGCACGGCGGCGGCTCGCCCGAAGCGATGCAGATGGAGATCTGGCGCAACTATCCGCTCGGCAACAAGGTGGACCTCGTCGAGCGGCTGCTCGAGCGCGGCGTGCTCTCGGACGAGGTGCGCAAGATCACGCGCAACCGCCAGCCCGGGCGGTGCTGCATCGCGGGCTGCCAGGTGCCGCCCGCGCCGCAGATGGTGTCGTTGCCGAGCGCGGCGCAGGCGACGAAGCGGACGCCGCCGGCGGTCGTGCCGATCGGGAAGAAGCGCCGGGGAGAGTAGCCGGGTAGCCGCGCGCTACACGCGGTAGAGCGCGCGCTGGTCGCGGCGGAAGATGATCGTCGTCGCGACCGGGTCGGAGGCCGACCGCCCGAGACTGATGCGCCCCGACCCGTGGAGCAGGGTCTCGCCGCGCAGGAGCTGCACCTCGTCCGGCGAGCCGTCGAACATCACGAACGTGCCGTTCGCGCTGTGGTCGATGAGGCGGAACCGGACGGCGTCCAGCTCGACCGTCGCGTGCCGGCGCGACGCGTACTGGTCGCGCACGACGACGTCGTTGTCGGCATCGCGGCCGAGGACGACCCGCAGGCGCGAGCGGTCCACCGAGACCGTGGCGTCCGGGGTCGAGAGCAGGAGCGCGCCGTCGTCGGCCGGCATCTCCCGCAACGGCCCCGGGTTCCGGCTCGTGATCTCGCCGGGATCGACCTGCCAGATCAGCTCGTAGATGAGCGAGTCGGCCTCGTCGCCCTTGAACCGGGTGGTGTAGAGCGCGCGCGCGCCGGACACCGTCGCGAGCGAAAGCCGGTCGACCACCGCCTGCGTGGTCAGGATCTGCTCCGCGCGCGCGATGCCGGCGAGATAGGCGGCCACGTTGACGGTCGTGCCGAAGCAGTCGTGGCCGTCCAGGATGACCGGGCCGAAGTTGATCCCGGTGTGCAGCCGCACGGGGTAGCTCCCCGGCGGGGAGCTCGCCATCTCGGCGTGCAGGGCCATCATCGCGCGGACCGCCTGCTCCGGGTAGGGGAACGCGCACATCACCTCGTCCCCGAGGGTTTTCACGAGGCGACCCTTGTACCTCGGCAGGAGCGCGCTCACCTGCGCGCAGAACGCCTGCGTCAGCTCGCTGGCCGCGGCGTCGCCGAGCTGGCGGTAGATCAGCGCGCTGCTCGCGATGTCCGCGAACGCCACTGCGTAGTGGGTTTCGGCCACTTTCGGCTCTCCCCTCGCTCCCCGAGCCCCGAATCTTATCGGGTCCGGGGCGCCCGGCCGTGGACATTTGGCGTGTTTTGCCGTGGGGAGGCGTCTTCGCCCCAGCCGATCAGCCCGGGCGGCATGTGCACCTTCGGTGTGATTCGCGCGCGCCCGGGTGGATCGCCGGTGCCCGACCACGGCCGACAAGCTAGTCGATCGCGGGCCGCGGCGGTAGAGGAGCGTCGGACTAGAGCGATGGTCGTATTGCTCGCGCCGGTCATTGTCGTCCGCTGCCGACCGCGGGCGCGCGCGCGGCCGCGGACGTAAGATTCCCGGCGCCGGCCCCTGCGATGCCCGCGAACCTCTCGCCCGAGTACAAGGCCGCGGAAGCCGCGTTCCGCAAGGCGCGCGATCCGCGCGAGCGGCTGGACTGGCTGCGCGAGATGCTGCGGACGATCCCCAAGCACAAGGGGACCGATCACCTCCAGGCCGACATCAAGCGCCGCATCAAGGAGCTCTCCGAGGAGCTGGAAGGGCCGCGGAAGGGCGGCGCGCGCGGCGGGCCCGCCCTAGTGGTCCGCCCCGAGGGCGCGGCGCAGGTCGCGCTGGTCGGTCCGCCGAACTCGGGCAAGTCGGCACTGCACGCGCGACTGACCGGCTCCGGCGCGCACGTCGCCGGGTACCCGTTCACGACCCAGGTCCCGGAGCCGGGGATGATGGTGCACGAGGACATCGCCTTCCAGCTCGTCGATCTGCCGGCCGTCTCGCCGGAGCACGCGGTGCCGTGGCTCGCCGGGGCGCTGCAGACCGCGGATGCGTGCCTGCTCGTGGTCGATCTCGGCGACCCGAACTGCGTCGAGCAGGTCCAGGCCGTGCACGCGCTGCTGCGCGAGAAGCGCGTCACGCTCACGGACCGCTGGCCGCACGCGGACGCCGCGCCGGTCAGGGGCGGCGCCGACGTCGACGACGATCCCTTCGCGCTGCGGTTGCCGACGCTGCTCGTCGCCAGCAAGGCGGACCTCAGCGACGACGAGGGCGCCGAGCTCGACGCGTTTCGCGAGCTGACCGGATCCCGCTACCCGGCGGCTGCGGCCTCGGCGACGACCGGCCAGGGGCTGGGGGAGCTCGGCCCCTGGCTCGTCCGCAACCTCGGCATCGTGCGCGTCTACACCAAAGCGCCCGGCAAGCCCCCGGCGAGGGAGCATCCGTTCACGCTGCGGCGCGGCCAGACGATCGAGGACGTCGCGCGCCTCGTCCACAAGGACATCGCGCAATCGCTCAAGTACGCGCGCGTGTGGGGCAGGTCGGGGTTCGACGGGCAGCACGTCGGGCGGGAGCACCGCCTCGAGGACGGCGACGTGGTCGAGCTGCACGCCTGACCGGCGACCCGTGCGCCAGGGCGTCGCGCGCCCGGCGTGAAAAATTCACGGCGCACGAGACCGCCGCGAAGAAGCCGTCCGGCGACGAGGGGATTTCTGCTTTCGGCCGGCGGGGCCCCGGAATACGCTCACCGGTTCGCATCGAAGCGCTCCGCGGTGTCCAAACTCTTCCGCTATTCGTCGTTCGTGGGCCTGGTGGCGGTAGTTGGGGTCATCGTCGCGCTGTCGTGGTTCCATCGCCGGCTCGCGTTCGACGCCCTGGTCGAGAGCGAGACCCGGTCGAACGTGGCCCTCACCCGGACGTTCGCCAACTCGATCTGGCCGCGCTACGCCGGGTTCGTACGCGGCGCCGGCCTGCTGCCGCCCCACGACCTGCGCGCGCGCGCAGAAATCGGGGCGCTGCAGCAGGACCTGAGGGTGCTCGCCAAGGGTCTCGACGTGGTCAAGGTCAAGATCTACAACCTGGACGGCTTGACGGTCTTCTCGACCGACTTCCGGCAGATCGGCGAGGACAAGTCGGAAAACCCCGGCTTTCGCGGCGCCCGGGTGGGGGCGACGCAGAGCGAGATCACGTTCCGCGACCGCTTCGACGCCTGGGAGGAGGTGATCAACGACCGGAACCTGATCGCCACGTACGTCCCGGTGCACACCGACGCCGCCGCGCCGGTGGAGGCCGTGATGGAGGTCTATTCGGACGTGACCGGTCTGGTGTCGAGGATGGAGCGGACCCAGTCGCAGATCATCATCGCCGTGGTCGGCGCCCTGTCGGTGCTCTACCTGCTGATGCTGTGGATGGCGGGCCGCGCCGACCGGATCCTCCGCGAGCAGGAGGCGCAACGGGTCGCGAACGAGGAGCGTATCCGCTACCAGGCGTACCACGATCTCCTCACCGGGCTGCCGAACCGGACCAGCTTCGCGGAGCACCTCGAGGAGGCGATGCGCCGCTCGAAGCGCTTCGGCTGGTCGGTGGCGCTGATGTTCCTCGACGTCGATCGCTTCAAGCGCGTGAACGACAGCCTCGGTCACGAAGCGGGCGACGAGCTGCTGCGGATCATCGCGAGCCGCCTCAAGACCTGCATCCGCGAGACCGACATCCTGTTTCGCATGGGCGGCGACGAGTTCACCGTGCTGCTCGAGAACATCAGGACCCCCGAGGAAGTGGCGGCGGTCGCCGCCCGCATGATCTCCGCCGTGGCCCAGCCGGCCGAGATCGCGCATCACGAGCTCACCCCCACCGCGAGCATCGGCATCGCGATCTATCCCCGGGACGATCAGCGCGGCGAGCGGCTGGTCAAGGCCGCCGACGCGGCGATGTACCGCGCCAAGGACGTCGGCCGCAACCGCTACGCGTTCTTCACGCAGGAGATGACCGAGCGCGTGGAGAGCCAGCTGCGGCTCGAGGCCGATCTGGAGCGCGCCCTCAAGAACGGCGAGTTCGTCCTGCACTATCAGCCGCGGGTGTCGACGGCGACGCGACGCGTGGTCAGCATCGAGGCGCTGCTGCGCTGGAACAAGCCCCACTCGGGGCTCGTTGCGCCGGGCGGCTTCGTGCCGCTCCTGGAGGAGTCCGGGCTGATCGTCCCGGTCGGCGCCTGGGTGCTGCGAACTGCGTGCCGGCAGGCCAAGGTGTGGCAGGAGACGAGCCTGCCCGCGATGCGCATCTCGGTCAACATCTCGTCGCGCCAGTTCCGGAGCGAGGCGCTCGTGGAGACGATTCGCGATGCGCTCGAGTCGAGCGGCCTGGCCGCCGAATGTCTGGAGCTCGAGCTCACCGAGAGCCTGCTGGTCGAGAGCGCCGAGAACGCGGTCACGATCATGCAGCGGCTCAAGGCCCTCGGCGTGACCCTCTCGATCGACGACTTCGGCACCGGCTACTCGTCGCTCAACTACCTGAAGCGCTTCCCGATCGACTGCCTGAAGATCGACAGCAGCTTCGTGCACGACCTCCACACCAGCGCGAAGGATGCGGCGATCGTCGAGGCGATCTCGGCGCTGGCGAAGAGCCTCGGCATCGGTCTCGTGGCCGAGGGCGTGGAGGAGGTGCGGCAGGCCGATTTCCTCCGCGCGCGCTACTGCACGGAGCTGCAGGGCTTCCTCTTCAGCCACCCGGTGGCCGCGGACGAGGTCGTCGACGCGGTGCGGAGACTCGCGCCGGCGCCGGCGGAGACCGCCGGGGTGGCCTGAGCC
>JBOIFD010000169.1:0-16096 GCA_050741515.1 Burkholderiales bacterium | reverse complement strand
CTCGGTCAACCATTCCTCGAGCAGGCCGCGCATGAGATCGTCCTCGTCGAGAATGACGATTCCTGACATTGTTCGAATCCGGTAACGCCGGCGTCTCGCCGGCTCGCTGCCTCAACTGGCGCCATTTCGCGCGCGAACCGTTGCGCGCCGATTTCGCGCAACCCCGGCTCTGTTACAGCTGTGACCGCCTGGGTGCTCGGTCCGCTCGCAGGGGTGCATGCATGGTGGACGCACGCGGTTTGGAATGCGCGCTTCGGCAGCGTCATTGCGTCCTCGGCGCCCGGGGTCCTAGCCCACCGTGGGTGGCGCGATCAGTGAACGATCTGTACCGGCACGCCGAAGACATAGCCGGCCCCGCGCTCGGTCTTGATGTAGGCCGGCTGGGACGGGTTCGGCTCGATCTTGCGCCGCAGCCTGAGGATCTGGACGTCGATCGAGCGGTCGTAGACCTCGGCCCCGTGCAGCCGCGAAAGATCGAGCAGCTGCTCCCGCGACAGCACCCGCTGCGGCGCCGCGCAGAACGCCTGCAGCAGGCTGAATTCGCCGTTCGTCAATTCGACGCGTCCGCCGTCAGGCGCAGCGAGTCCGCGCGTGCGCACATTGAGCTCCCACCCGGCGAAGCGGTACGCACGTGGCACGTCATCTCCCCCTGGCAGCACTTCGCGCGCCGTCTGATAGCGGCGCAGCACCGCGCGGATCCGCGCCAGCAGTTCGCGGGGACTGAACGGCTTGGTGAGGTAGTCGTCGGCGCCGAGCTCGAGCCCCATGACCCGATCGGCCTCGTCCTGCCTGCCGGTGACGATGATGATCGGGATCGCCGACTCGTCGCGGAGTTGCCTCGCGAGCTGCATCCCGTCTTCGTCTCGCAGGCGCAGATCCAGAACGACGAGGTCGATCGCGTGCTCTTCGAGCGCCGTCGCCATCTCCGCGCCGGTCGCGGCGGTGATCACGCGCAGCTCGTTGTCGCCGAGGTAGCCGGCCATGAGTTGCAGAATCGCCGGATCGTCGTCGACGGCGAGGATCGCAGGCTGGAGGCCGCCATTCGTGGCATCGGGCGGCGCGGCAAGCTTTCCGAACGGGGCGGTCGGAGCAGAGTACTTGTCGATCAGCTTCATGGCTCTCCGCGTAGTTTCGGTGAACGCCAGGGAGGGCAGCCCCTCGGCATCGCTGTCGTGTCCGGTGTATATCTCGCCACGCGATGTATAGTATATCGTATAACGATGTAAAAGCAAGCCCTCGGTCATCGCCCTTCGGCGAAATCGTCCTCGAGCTCGCCCTCGGCGCTGGCTTCGTGCACCTCGGCGCCGTCACGTTCGCCGCGGGCACCGGGCTCGTCGTCGCGCTGGCGGCGATCGGAAGATCGACCGCTCGCGAACTTTCCGTCCGCGGGCGTTGTCCATCGTTCATAGGGTTCACCCGACCTGACTCAGACCATGTACCTCGGCGAGATCGTCCTCCAGCTCTTTCTCGGCGCGGCCTTCGTGTACTTCGGCGTCGTCAGGCTCCGTGGCGACCGGGATCTGCTGCCCGCTTTCGAGCGGCTGAAACTGCCGCGTGGGATCGAAGTGGTCTGCTCGATCATCGCGCTCGCGGCCGGCGCAGGGTTGATCGTCGGCCTCGGCGTCCCGGAAGCCGATCTCGTCGGTGCCGCGCTGGCGTCGATCGTGATCATCGTCGCGTTGATCAGTTTCGTGCCCGAGCCCGACCCGCCGTTCCCGCTGATCTTCGTGGGGTTCGGCCTCCTCGCGCTCCTGGCGCTCGTCTGGGTCGCGCACTTTCCGGATCAGCCGGCGCTCGCCTGGCTGCCGGGTTGAACGCAGACCCGGCGATGGCGCACGGCGGCATGGTCGTCGTCGCACTCGCCCTCGGCACGGTCCGCGTGCAGTAGACGCTGACCGCGTTTCTCGGCGACGAGCCGCTCGTTCCGGCACTCGAGAAGCGCGGGCCGCGCGGCGTCTTTGCTCTCGTCTGCGTGATCGATGCGCTCATCGCCTTGACGCTGGCCGTCGCCTGAGCGAGCGCGCCGCGCGGCGGCGCTACTGCATGAACCAGCCGTGGCTCGCGACGAGCGACTGGCCGGTGAGACCGTTCGACGGAAACGCGGCGAAGAAGAGCGCGACCTCGGCGACGTCGTCGACAGTCGTGAACTCGCCGTCGACCGTCTCCTTCAGCATCACCGTTTTCACCACCTCCTCCGGCGAGATCCCAAGCATCTTGGCCTGCTCCGGAATCTGCTTCTCGACCAGCGGCGTTCGGACGAATCCCGGGCAGATGACGTTCGCGCGCACGCCGTGCGCGGCGCCTTCCTTGGCGACGACCTTGGCAAGCCCGACGAGACCATGCTTCGCGGTCACGTAGGGCGCCTTGAGGAGCGAGGCCTCCTTCGAGTGGACCGAGCCGATGTAGAGGATGCTGCCGCCGCGTCCGGCGGCGTACATGCGCTTCAGGCACGCCGCCGTGGTCAGGAACGCGCCGTCGAGGTGGATCGCGAGCAGCCTTTTCCATTCCGCGAGTGAGAGCTCATCGACCGGCTTTACGATCTGGATGCCGGCGTTGGAGACCAGGATGTCGATCCGCCCGAAGGTCTCGGCGGCATGCGCCACCGCGCGCTCGACCTGGGACTCGTCGGTGACGTCGGCGCCGATGCCGATCGCTTTGCCGCCCTTCGTCGTCAGCTCGCGAGCCGCGGCATCCGCCCCCGCGCCGTTGAGATCCGCGACCGCCACGCTGGCGCCCTCCTGGGCGAACACCTCGGCGATCCGCTTGCCGATGCCGCTCGCGGCGCCGGTGACGAATGCGGTCTTGTCCTTGAATTGCATCGTTTGCTCCTCTCTTCGTCGGTTGTTGGATTCGCGGCTCAGCGGCGGTAGTCGTGGACGACGATGCCCAGATCGAGGGTCAAGTCGGCGACGAAGTGCAGCGCCGACACCACCTCCCGCACCGGCAGGTCGGCCACCGGAGCGAGCGCGTGCGGATGCAACTCCAGTGCGGCGGGCCCGGTCCAGGCGCCCTTCAACACGACCTCGGTCGTGTAGTAGCGGACGAGCTCGCAGATCCGCGGACTGCCGTCGACGTGCGGGATGATCTTCAGCAGGAAGTTCGGCTGCGCGAGCGCGTCGCGCGCGACCTTCTCGTCGGCCACGCGGTGCTTGTACCCCATCGTCCCGGTCGCGACGCGCACCGGCCCGTAGTCGAGCGTCCCAACCAGCGTGTCCCGGACGACTTCGAGTCGCGGCTTCCCGAGCTTCTTAGGGAAGCCCCACAGCTCGCGTCCGCCGGCCGTCGGGGGGTGGTCGTCGAGGAACATCGCGTGGCTGTAGCCGCCCGCGGCGCCGTCGAACGTGACGGGGATCACCTGGCCCGATTCGGTGTAGTCGCCGAAGCCGGTCGAATCGGGCATCCGGATGAATTCGTACCTGACGATCGGCTGGCTCACTTGCAGCGGCTCCGGCACGACGTTCCGCACCCGTTCGATGTCGGTGCGGTAGGTGATGACGAGAAACTCGCGGTCGACGAACCGATACGGTCCCGGCGGAAACGCCGGGCTCGTGAGCGGCATCGCGAACGCGCGCTGCAGCACTTCACGCGCGTTCATGGCCTGCTAGCCTTCTGTTGCGCAGTCGCGCGGCGCGATGCCGTGCTCCCGGTGCCGAGCGCAGTCTCGCCTCGGATCTCATCCGGGTTTCCTCATGCCTCGATCCGGCGCTCGGGCACCCGCTCGGGTGCGCGGTGCACGTCGTGGGTGACGAGGCCGTGCTCGGGCGGCGGCAGGGCGAGGACGCCGGGCTCGGCCAGCGTGCACCGCGTGTCCTCGAGACCGGCGCGCCAGTGCTCCTCCATCGTGTCCCGGCCGAACTCGTAGTCCTTGGCGTAGCCCTCGCGCCACTTCGCCTGGTAGATGAGATGGATCACGTTCATGACTTTGACGGAGGCGAGCGGCTCGAGACGCGCGATCGCCGGCTGCGACCGGATCTCCCGGGGCAGCGCGTCGAGCGCGGCGCCGATCGCGCGCCGCATCCGCTGCCGCGCCGCAAGCGCATCGGTCCCGCGGCGCGTGCGGCTCGAGTAGCGGATGTCCTTCTCGCGCTCGAGCGCGTCGAGGAGCGTCTTCGGCACGCGTCCGCGCGCGCTCCACAGATCGACCTGGAAGGCGAGCGTGTCGCGGCGCGGCGCCGAGTCGAGGACGTACTCGAGCGGGGTGTTCGAGACGAGGCCGCCATCCCAGTAGTGCTCGCCGTCGATCTCGACCGGAGCGAAGCTCGGCGGGAGCGCCGCCGAGGCCATGATGTGGCGCGAGTCGAGCCTCGCACGCTCGGAGTCGAAGTAGACGAAGTTCCCGCTGCGGACGTTTACCGCGCCGACCGCGAGCCGGAGGTCGCCGGCGTTCAAGTGTTCGAAATCCACGAGCCGCGTGAGCGTGCTCGCGAGCGGGCTGCCGTCGAAGACGCTGGTCGCGCCGGGGTCGCCGTTGACGCGCAACCACGGCGATGGCACGCGCGGGATGAAGAAACCGAGCTGGCCCGCGATGAGCCCGCGCGATGCGTGCAGCAGACTCGCAGCCGCGCGCGCATCCGTGCCCATCGCCGGCGCCGCGAGCCACGCCGACGACGCGGCGAAGGGCGTGGCGAACGCGAACGCCGGCTCGCAGACGAGCTCCCAGAACTCGCGCAGGCGCTCGACGCGCTGCGCGCGTGGGTTGCCGGCGATCAGCGCCGCGTTGACGGCGCCGATCGAGATCCCTGCGACCCAATCGGGCTCGATCCCGGCCTCGTCGAGCGCCTGATAGACGCCCGCCTGATACGCGCCGAGCGCGCCCCCGCCCTGCAGGACGAGCGCGATCCGCTCGTAGCCGAGATCGCGGCGCGTGGCCGCAGTGGAAAGTACACTCTGTTGCATGACTGGCTACCCGCGCGTGAGGAGATGGTCGCGTAATCGGAGGTGTCGAGCGGCGGCGGACGCGGGACGGTCCGTTTCGGCCGGTGCGTAATCCTCTGAGAAGTCGTCATTCCTCTGCTAATTCCTCAACCGGTTGACAGAATATCGTAACACGATGTATGGTGTAACGCAATACGATATATTGGGAATAGACTCGTGCGCAGCCGGCAGCGGAAGCGCCAACGTGGATTCATGAAGGAGGATGCGAGATGACGAAGCAGATCCTGAACGAGCGGGAACACGGCTCCAGTGACGCCTCGCAGCCGCCGGGCGTGCGGCCGTTCTCGACCGGCGGCGCGCCGAGCCGCAATCCCTTCCGGCGGGAAATCAAGGCAATAGCAAGCTGGCACGGGCGGTGCTCGGTCTTGCTCAGCCCGGCATCGAAATCACTGGGAGTGCCACACGTGTCGACCGACGATCTGACCGACCTGTCCCGCCGCCGCTTCCTCGCGCTCGCTGTCAGCACTGCAGCTGCCGCCTCGGGCGTGCTCCCGACGCCGACCCGCGCTGCCGATCTCCCGCATCTAGCGGAGACCGATGCCGCTGCGCAGGCGCTCGGTTACCGCGAGGACACTCGGAAAGTACCGTCGGCCAAGTACCCCAACCACCAACCCGCGCAGGAGTGCGGCAAGTGCAACCTCTACAAGGGGGCGGCCGGAGCCCAATGGGGACCCTGTCTGATCTTCCCCGGCAAGGATGTACGCGTTCAGGGTTGGTGCTCGGCGTTTACGCCCCGGCAATGACTTGGGCGGGCATCAGTTCGAGCGCTGAGAGATGGATGGTGTCTCCCTGGAAAGCCAGCAGGAAGTCCGCCGCGCGCCGGGCCCGTGGGAGAAGAGAAGTTCCGGCTTCCGGACCTCGGGCAGGGTCCTCGGATTCGCGTGGCGAGCCCCCGATGCCGTTGAGGAACGTCCTGATCGCAACCGACGGGTCGGCGCTGTCGCGCACCGCGACGAGCTGGAGCGTGTCGGACCGCAGCTGAGGGAGTTACTGCGGCAGATCACGCACGTGACGGAGCGAAACGGGACGTGACGTCCCGCCTCGGGCGGGCCGTGCGCGACTTCCGGACGCGCAATCGGCTGGCGAGTGCGCGATCAAGCACGGATGGTCGAGGGGCTGGATCTTGCCGGACGAAGGCGACGCTCGCGTAGCGGGTCATCGTCTGCGGCTGCAGCCTGCGCGTAGACCGTCGCCACCGACCGGGGCGATTCCACGGGCCCGAGCGCAGCGGGCGGAACCGCCCGACGATGGCAAGATGCTGCGTGCGGTCCTCTTGATCGGGCAGCGCGAAAGAGGCGCGAGGCGCGCAATGCCGTCAGCGAGGGAGCTTCCTGAGCGCCGACCCCTTGTGCATCGCGATGTGATCGGTCTTGTCGCTCTTGATCTCGTACTGCGGTTCCTCCTTGCTGGCATGAACCGTGTAGCCTTTGAACACGATCCTGGTAGTGATCACTCGGGTGATCCGGCCGGGGACGCGCCCGGCTTCCGAGTTCCAGCTCACGTGATCTCCCCGCTTGAAACGTTTCCTTGCCACTGGATTTCCTCGTTAACGGCTCGGTGACCCGATCGTGACTCAACACCGCACGGGCAGGGCCGGTCTCTCTGGCGGCACGTCGCCGGCTGCGGTGACGGAGGGGCGAGCCGAGAGCAGTTACTCCGTTTCGGTCCGGGTGCCCTACCGGCTCGACCTCACCGTCAGTGTCCTGCGTCGGTTGTCGACAAATCTGGTGGAT
The DNA here is from genome assembly GCA_050741515.1 of Burkholderiales bacterium. Taxonomy (GTDB): domain Bacteria; phylum Pseudomonadota; class Gammaproteobacteria; order Burkholderiales; family SG8-39; genus DATEDA01. The sequence continues at coordinate 9,428 of JBOIFD010000169.1, read as the reverse complement.
GTGCTCACCCCCGACGGAGCGTATCTCCGCGTGCTCGACGACATGGCGCAGCCCGTCGTCGTACGCGCCAGACAGGTGAATCCGGGAACGCTTAGCATCGGGATCGAGGGCGACCGGCGCGAACACCAGCGGCTGCTCGCGCTCGCTCGGCGGACGCTCGGCGTGGAGGTCGACCTCACACGCTTCTACCGTTCGGCCTCGCGCATTCAATGGCTGCATCCGCTCGCGCTCCGCATGCGAGGGGTGAAGCCGCCCCGCTATCCGACGCTCTGGGAGGCGTGCGTCAACGCGATTGTCTTCCAACAGGTCAGCGTCGTTGCGGCGAGTGCGATCATGCGCCGGTTCATCGTGGAGCTCGGAGAGCCGCTCGAACGCGACGGCGTTCGGCTGTACCGCTTTCCGGGCGCCGCGCGCGTCCAGGGTACGCAAGACACTCTCCTCCGCGCAGCCGGCCTCAGTGCCGGCAAGCTCGCGACGTTGCGGCGCATCGGTGAGGCGCTCGAAGGGGGTTCCCTCGACGAGGCCCTGTTGGAGGAACGCCCGAGTCCCGATGCCGCCGCGCTGCTTTGCGGCATCAAGGGGATCGGCCCGTGGACGGCCGCCGTCATCCTGCTGCGCGGACTCGGGCGGCTCGACGTGTTTCCAGCGAACGACACCAGCGTGGCGCGGAACCTGGCGCTCCTCGGCGAGTCGGCCCCGCTCGACGTCGGGGCGGTGCTCGAGGCTCTTGGCCCGCAGCAGGGAATGCTCTACTACCACCTGTTGCTGGCGCGTCTGGAGGCGCGTGGTGACGTAGGCCGCCCATCGCATGACCGGAACGCCTAGTCGCTGGTCGGGACCACGGCGGGAGCGGCATCGGCCCCCGAGGAACGTCGGCCGGCCTGACCCTCCGGGACGTAGGTCAGCATGCCGCGGACAAGCCGCGCCGGCGCCGTCAGTCGGTGCGCTTGAGCGGTCTTTGCATCCATGATATGGACCACACGCGCGCCGAGAGACACCAGCACATCGGCAATCATTCGCCGGTGGCAGCGCCACCAGAGGACCTCCGCACACATGACCGCGGTCCGGAGACCCCACGCCACCATCAGCAGCTCGAACAGGCCAGCGGCAAACTCCTCACTAGCGAGGTGGTCGGCGTAACCGCGAAAGGCCGGATTCCGCCAGGCGGTGTTCGGAGTATCCGAGGCCGGTTGGCGGCGGCCTCCCAGGGCGGGGAGCGAGATGTAGTCGATCCCGGCGGCGCGGAGCGCGGTGTCGAGCGCCGGATTCCGGTACTGCGGCTGGCGGCGGGAACCGGGAAAGCGTCGGGCGTCCACGACCGCCTCGATCCGATACGCCGCGAGGACGGCGAGGAAGTCGGCGAGCGGGCGAGTTGAATGCCCTACGGTCCAGACGGTCAGGGTCATGTTCGAAGACGCAACTCATGTCCATCCGGTAACGAACGAGGGACAACCCCCTCGTTCATCGCTCTCGCGGTCGATCGCGGGGTTTTCAGAGCGCCGTCAGATCCCCTCGCCAAGCAGCTTGGCCCGGATGCGCTCGATCGCGCGCGACGGATTCAAGTGCTTGGGGCAGACCTCGGTGCAGTTCATGACCGTGCGGCAGCGGTAGAGCCGATACACGTCGTCCAGGAACGCGAGCCGCTCGGGCGTGGCGCGGTCGCGGCTGTCGGCGAGGAACCGGTAGGCCTGCAGCAGCCCCGCCGGCCCGATGTACTTGTCCGGGTTCCACCAGTACGGCGGGCAGAAGCTGCTGCAGCAGGCGCAGAGGACGCACTCGTAGAGACCGTCGAGCTGCGCCCGCTCCTCCGGGCTCTGCAGCCGCTCGCGCTCGGGTGCCGGCTCGTCGTTGATGAGGTACGGCTTCACCGAGTAGTAGTGCGCGAAGAACTGGGTCATGTCCACGATCAGGTCGCGGATCACGGGGAAGCCGGGCAGCGGCCGCAGCACGACCGGCTCCTTCAACTCGGCAAGCGGCGTGATGCAGGCGAGCCCGTTCCGGCCGTTGATGTTCATGCCATCGGACCCGCACACGCCTTCGCGGCAGGAGCGCCGGAACGCGAGGCTGTCGTCGAGGGCCTTGGCCGCGATCAACAGGTCGAGCAGCATCTTGTCGGATGGGGCGGGGACGACGTCGTAGGCCTGCATGCGCGGGCGCGCGTCCTGCTCGGGGTTGTAGCGATAGATCGAGAGCTTCATGCCGGCCTCGCTAGCCGACGTGCAGCGCGGCGAGCGCGAGCCCGAGCCACACGCCGATTGTGAACAGCGCCGCCGCGACGACGGCGAGTACGGCCGCCCGCGCTCGGGGGTGGTGGACGTAGTCGAGGACGACGTCCCGAACGCCCACCCATGCGTGGACCAGGACCGCGGCGAAAAACACCGAGAAGCCCGCGCTCGCCGCGGGCCGCGCGACGATCGCTCGCCACTGCTCGTAGCCGTCCGGCGGCGAGACGAGGAGGGCGCCGGCAAGCCAGAGCAGGAACCCGAGCATGAACACTGCGCTGGCCCGCTGCGCCGTCCATGCGCTCAGGCCGGTGAGAAGCCTCACCTCAGCAGCCCCACCGCGGCGGCGACGAATACGACGACCCCGGCCGCGATTACAGCCCACGCGCTGCCCCGGCCGGCACGAAGCGACGAGCCAACACCGGCGTCCATCAGCAGGTGTCGCACGCCTGCGAGGAGGTGATACGCGAACCCCGCGGCGAGCACGGCGAGCGCGAGCCGGATCGGGATGGCCCGCCCCCAGTGCGCGACCTCGGCGAAGCCCTCGGGTGTGGCCAGGGAGCGAGTGAAGACATAGGCGGCGATCGGCGCCGCGATCGCGAGCAGGACGCCGGTGACTCGGTGTCCGATGGATGCGATCGCCCCGGGCGGATAGGACAGCTGAAGCAGATTGAGAAACTTCGGCCGGTCGGGCAACGCCACGCGAATTCTCCCCGTTACCGTGAGTTACAGCGCACGGCCTAGAGCAGCATCCATCCGGCGCTTCGTCGGTCGGGGCATGCTCAGCTCCTCGGCCTGGACGACGCGGCTGCCGTGATTTCTCCAAGGTACGCTCGCTGCACTTCAGGATCGCTTTCCAGTTCCCTGGCGGTGCCTTCGCGTACGATCTCGCCGGTCTCCATCACGTAGCCACGATCGGCAACGGACAGCGCGGCGTGCACGTCCTGCTCGACCAGCAGCACGGTGACGCCCTGGCCGCGGATCTGCGTCATGGTTTCGAGCAGCAAATCGACGATCACGGGGGCGAGCCCCAGGCTCATCTCGTCCACCATCATCAGCCGCGGCCTGGCCATCAGGGCGCGCGCCATCGCGCACATCTGCTGCTCGCCGCCCGACATGCTCCCCGCAAGCTGGCGGCGGCGGTCGGCGAGCGTCGGGAAGATCCCGTAGACACGATCCAGATCGTCCTTGATCGCCGCCCTGTCCCGGCGCTTGTAGGCGCCCATGTGCAGGTTCTCCTCGACGCTCATGCGATCGAAGAGCTGGCGTCCTTCCGGGACCTGCACCAGGCCCATCCCGAAGACCTCGTCCGCGGTGGCGCCACCAAGCGATCGGTCATCGAGGCGCATGTCGCCTCGCGACGGTATGAGCCTCGAAAGCGCGCGCAGCAAAGTGGTCTTGCCGGCGCCGTTGCTGCCGACCAGGGCGACGATCTCGGCCGGTCGGATGTCGATGCTTACGTCGCGCAACACCGGCATTTCGCCATATCCGGCATTGAGCCGCGTGATCTTGAGCAACGCGTCGCTCATTGTCGCTTCCGTCCCAGATAGGCTTCGACCACCCGTGGGTCGCGCAGCACTTCGTCGGTTCCGCCCTCCACGATCTTCTCGCCGTGATGCAGCACGAGCACCCGGTCCGAGAGGCTCTTGATCGCCTTCATGACATGCTCGATCACCAGGATGCTGATGCCCTGGTCGCGCACTTTCTTGATGTCCTCGATGACCTCTTCGATCTCGACGTGATTGAGGCCGGCCATGACCTCATCCAGCAGCAGGAGCCGGGGTTTCATGGCGAGCGCTCGCGCCAGCTCCAGCCGCTTGCGATCGGGCCCGCCCAGCGCATCCGCGCGCTGCGCAATGCGCCCGCCCAGGCCGACGAACTCCAGGCATTCGCGGGCCTGCTCGCGCGCACGCCCGATACTGCGCTCGCCGCCGTTCGTGCCGAACAGCGCCCCCACCGACACGTTCTCCAGCACGCTCATGCCGGGGAACGGCTTCATGATCTGGAAAGTGCGGCCGATGCCCAGGTGGGCGCGCCGGTAGGCCGGCACTCCGCGCACCGATCTCCCTTCGAACACCAGATCGCCCGCGGTCGGCTCGAGCGTGCCGTTCACCATGTTGAGGAGCGTGGTCTTGCCGGCGCCGTTCGGCCCGATCAGGCCGAGAATCTCGCCGCGCTTCAGGCGGAAGCTGACGTCGTTGACCGCCACCAGGCCGTGGAAGCGCTTGGTGAGGCCGCTGACTTCGAGAATGTTTTCCATCTACAGGCGGTGCGTCCTGACGTTATCGATGAAGTAGCGCCAGCCCGTCCGCTTGATGTGCCGAACGAGATGGGCGATCCCGCGCGGCATGAACACCACCGCAATGACGATGACGATACCGAAGAACATGCTGGCGATGCTCGTGACTTTGGTCGCGAGAACTTCAAAGATGGCTGACAGGATGAACGCCCCCACCACCGGACCGAGTACGCTGCCCGGCCCGCCGAACACCGCCATGATGATCATCTTGACGTTGAGGCCAATATCGAACGCGCCGGCCGGATCGATAAAGGTGATGTAGTAGGCGTAAATCCCGCCCGCGAGCGCGGTGAACGCCGCCGAGAGCATGAACGCCAGAACCTTGTAGAGCGTGGTATTGACGCCCATCACCGCGGCGCCTTCCTCGTTCTCGCGAATGGCAATCAGGCCGAGCCCGAAGCGGCTGCGCGAGAGCCAGAAGATGGTCAGCGTGGCGAGTACCAGCAGCCCCAACGCCAGTTCGTAGAACAGCACTTCGCTTCTGAGGAGCGGCAAGACCAGTCCGATGTTGCCGCCGGCGATCTCGAGGTTGGAAACGATCGCGATCATGACGAGCGCAAGGCCGAGGGTGCAAATCGCAAAATAGTGGCCCTTGAGCCGCAGCACGGCGAGCCCCAGCAGCCCGGCGAACGCGATTCCCAGGCCCAGACCGAGCAGCATCCCCACCCAGAACGGCAGCTCGTACTGCACCATGGCAATGGCCACGCCGTAGGCGCCGAGTCCGTAGAACACCGAATTGCCGAACGACGGATAGCCGGTGTAGCCGCCGATGATGTTCCAGCCCTGCGCCACTGTCGCCAGCAGAAGGACGTTGATGCCGAACTGCACCAGCACGGTGGTGCCGATCCACGGCAGCGCGGCAAGCACGGCGACGATGACGACCAGCACTATCCCTTGGGCGATGCCTTTCGTCGTGCCGCTTCCGGGGCGACCCGGATCCGGCTGGGGTGTTGCCGCGGCGCTTTGCGCGGCAGGCGCGCTCGCGACGCCGCCAGCAGCGTTGCTTTTCATGTCGTTCTGCCCAGAAGGCCGCTCGGCCGCACGATCAGGATCAGCACGAGAATGCCGAAGCTGGCCACGTCCCGGTAAGTGGGCCCGAAATAAAGCGCGGCGAGCGATTCGATGATGCCCAGAAACAGGCCGCCGACGATCACTCCCAGGGGATTGTCGAGGCCGCCGACGATCGCGATCACGAACGACTTGGCGGTGAGCGGCCCGCCGATATAGGGATTGACTTGCGACACGGTTCCATAGAGCCCGCCCGCGACCCCGGCGAGCGCCGCCCCGAGGCCGAAAGTCAGGGCGTAGATGCGCTTCGGATCGACGCCGTAGAGCCGCGCCGCCACGAGATTCTGCGCCGCGGCGCGAATGCCCCGCCCGATGCGGGTGTGGAGCAGGAACAGCCACATCGCCACCGTGAGCCCGATCGCGATCGCGAAGGCGAGCGCCTGCACATACGGAATCGTGACGCCGCCGACCGTATAGTTCGACCCGGCGTAGCTTGGATTGATGGTGCGGAAGTCCGCCGAGAACCAGAGCTGTGCCAGATAGGTAAGGATCACCTCGATGCCGAAAGTGATCAGCAGGGTGTTGAACATCGGCCCGCGGATCACCAGGTTGAGAATGCCGCGCTGGATGAGATAGCCGATCGCGAACAGCACCGCCGCCGCAATCGGCAATGCGGCGAACGGGTCGATGTGCGCGCCGGCGAACAGGAAGTAGGTCACGTAGGCGCCCAGCATGATCAGCGCCCCGTGCGACAGGTTGACGATGTTGAGCACCCCCCAGACCAGGGCGAGGCCCAGCGCCATCAAGGCGTAGAGCCCGCCCAGGAGAATGCCGCTGACCAGGACTTGAAGAAGCAGTTCCACCTAGCGCTTGTCCCAGGGCGCGAGCGGGTACTCGAGTTTGTTGATGAAGTCGTTCCCGCCGTAGATCGGAACCACCTTGTCGTTCTGGATCTGAACCATGATCTGCGGCAGGCTGATCTGGCCCTTGTCATCGAAGGCGACCCGGCCATACAGGCTGTCGAAGCTGACCTTGGCCAGCGCATCCCGCACCTTCTGCGGATCGGTGCTGCCCGCAGCCTCGATGGCGTTGACCAGGGCTTCGACCGTCGCCACTCCGGATGCGGCATGGTAGTCGGGCTCGTAGCCGAACTTCGCCTTCCAGGCGCGGGCAAACTCCTCGGCATTGCCGAACCACCGGTCCTTTAGCGTTGCCGACGGCAGCCACGCGGTCATCCCGCTCGCGCCATTCGCGTCCTTGCCGAGCGCCTGGCGGAAGTCGGCGCTGGGAACGCCCACCGTGAACGAATACAGCTTCGGGCTCACGCCGAGGCTCTTCGCCTGACGAATGAAGTTCAACACCTCGGTTTCATGGCCGGCGACCAGCACGGCATCCACGTTCTCGCTCTTGATGCGCGAGAGCAGGACAGAGAAGTCCGACGCATTGGTGCTGTAGCGTTCGTCGATCACCGTCTTCAGGCCGGCGCTCTTGAGCAGCGCGCGCGTGCCTTTCGCGACCGACACGTCGAACGCATCATCGGCATAGAGCAGCGCTACCGTCTGCGGCCTGGGATTGAGCTTCGTCATCGCCTCGATGGTACTGCCGAAATAGTTGCTCGCGGCCGGCAGCGTGCCGAAGATGTACTTGTAGCCGCGACTGTAGATCTGGTCCGATGCCCCGCCTCCCTGCACCATCGGCACCCGGCTCTTTTCCGCAATCGACGAATCCGCCAGCACGAAATTGCTGGCGAAAGGTCCCAGCAGGAAGTTCACCTTGTCCTGCGCCAGCAGTTGCACGTACTGGCGCACGCTCAGGTTGACGTCCGATTGATTGTCGAGAATCTTCAGCGCGATCATCCGCTGCGCGGAACCGATCTTGATGCCGCCTGCGGCGTTGATCTTCTCCACCGCGAATTCGTAGGCGTCGCGGTAATAGCGCCCGGTGTTGGCAACCGGTCCGGTGAGTTGCACCGAAGCGCCGACGGTGACCGGCTGCGCCCACGCGGCCGCGGTCAGAAACAAAGCTGCAATGAGAAACAGGAAACGATGCATGAGGAACTCCTGGGTTGCTGAAGCTGAAGCTGCGGTTTCTCCCCTTGCGGTCTCGGGTTGAGGTTCGGTTGCCATCCAAAGTCATTAACGGGACGCGACGCTAACGCCGGGCGGGATCGCGCCGCGACGCCAAAGTCGCCGGTGCCGACGCAGTCGCGTGATCCACGGCGGGCTCATGCGCGCGACTCGCTTGTCACGAGCAGCCGGCCGAACCGCACGGCGAAGATTCCGAAGGCGGCGATCCACGCGACCGCTGACGCCCAAAGCAGCGGGAGATACGCCTCCGCCAGAAGCGGCGCGGCGACCCGGAGCGCCGCGGCCGCGGTCACGAGAAGATAAATGGCGGCGGTCCACCGATCCGCAGTCAGCGCCCGGCCGGTATGCCCCAGGGTGGCCCGCGTCATCACCGCCAGCGTCATCGACCCCATGGCGCCGGCGGTCAGGGCATGGATCCCGGCCGTCGCGGGCAGGCTCGGCAGCAGGAGGCTCGCGCCGGCAAGGAGAAGCCCCGTCGGCACCCAGGCGAAGCCCAGATGGAGGCTCCAGAGCAGCGGCTCCGAGAGCGTGCGGTGGCCGCGCCACCGGGCAAGGCGGATCAAGGCGAGCACGCCGGCGCCGATCAGGCTCGCGCCAGTCACTGGGCTCTGTGGCGCCGCAACCCAGGCCGCCAGCGCGATGAGCAGTATGGCGAGGGCGACCAGATCGAACGCATCGTGTCCGGCCGGCATGCGGGCCTCGCCGCGCTTCTTCAGCCAGTTCCCGGTGAAGCTGGGGATGATGCGGCCGCCGACCAGGCTGATCAGAAGCACGACGACCGCGATCCCGAGGCGCTGTCCGGCGGCTCCCGTGGATGCGTAGCCGGCAGCTTCGGCGTGGATCAACACGTTCGCCAGGAGCAGCCCGGCGAGAGCGATCGTGATCGGCAGATTGCGCCAGTTGCGGGCGGCGACCAGCTCGCGCAGGACCACGCCGAGAAGCAGGGCGAGAAAGGACAGGTCGAGCGCCGCCGCCACGCCCGCCCCGATCAGCCCGGAAGCGATTGCGGCCGCGCGCCCGATCAGCCACAGCGCGAAGAGAACGGCCAGCGGCAAGCCCTGGATCGGCGTCCGACCCGTCCAGTTCGGAACGGCAGTGAGCAGGAAGCCCGCGATCGCCGCCGCGACGAACCCGAAGAGCATCTCGTGGGCGTGCCAGGCGAGGGGGTTGAAGGCGGTCGGGATCGAGACGAGCCCCTGGAAGGCCGACAGCCAGATCGCGGTGGCGGCAAGCGCCCAGACGCCCGCGCCGAGGAAAAAGGGTCGGAAGCCCTGCCGAAAGAACGCCGATCCGGCGACGGGCTGGGGTCGCGGCGCGGCTCTTATCGCCCCGATCACGTCGCGCTGCCCGGCGCGCGCGCCGACCGACGGTCAGGCATCGGGCCGGCTCCCGAGCTCCCGGCATCGCTCGATGTTGCGCAGATGCGCTTCGAGCATCTCCCGCAAGTCCGCGCAGAGCGCGGCGTCGGCGATCCCGGGCACCGCTTCGGTGAGCTTTCGGACGACCCATCCCTGACCCCGCTCGAGCAGGTCGAGCTGTTCGTCGGCCCGTTCGAGTGCGGCGAGCTTCGCGTAGAAGGCCCCGGTCTGCGTGCTCGGCGTGCCGTCGAGGCTGGCGACGTGGCGGATCAGCATCCCGCAGAAGCGCGCCTCGTCGCTTGCGATCTCGCGCAGACTCGCGCGGGCCCCGGCGCTCGCCGCCTGTCTGCTCATCGCCCCGACGCCGCGCGCCCCCGCCCGCACGCCCTCGAGGAGCTGGTTCAGGAGCGCCAGCAGCTCCGTGCGGTTCAAGTCTCCGGGGTCGGGCTCATCC
>JBOIFD010000168.1:0-3974 GCA_050741515.1 Burkholderiales bacterium | reverse complement strand
GGCCGACCCGCGACCCTACGAGATCTACGCGATCAAGTACGGCGACCACGACCGCCGCGCCAGCGAGAACTTCATCGGCGGCGACCCGCACGACGGCCCGATGCCGCTCGACTACTTCGTCTGGGCGATCCGCGGCCCGGACAAGACCTGGGTCGTCGACACCGGCTTCGACGCGGCGATGGGCAGGCAGCGGCAGCGGAACGTCATCCGCAGTCCGGCCGAGGGGCTGAAGGCGCTCGACATCGACGCCGACCGGATCGAGGACGTGATCATCACCCACATGCACTACGACCACTGCGGGAGCCACAAGCTCTTCGAGCGCGCCCGCTACCACGTGCAGGACAAGGAGATGTTCTACGCCACCGGGCGCTGCATGTGCCACCCCCCGCTCCGCCACGCGTACGACATCGAGGACGTGGTGACGATGCTGCGGCGGCTGTACGACGGCCGGGTCGCGTTCCACGACGGCGACGCGGAGCTCGCGCCCGGGATCAGCGTGCACTTCGTCGGCGGTCACACCATGGGCCTGCAGATGGTGCGGGTGTGGACGAAGCGCGGCTGGGTGGTGCTCGCCTCGGACGCCGCCCACTTCTACGCCAACATGGAGCAAGTGCGGCCGTACCCGATCGTCTACAACGTCGCCGACATGCTCGCCGGACACAAGCGCGCCTATGCGCTCGCGAGCTCGCCGCGGCACGTGATTCCGGGCCACGACCCGCTGGTGCTCAAGCGCTACCCGGCGCCGGATCGCGCGCTCGAGGGAATCGTCGCGCGCCTCGACGTCGAGCCGCTCGCCGACTGAGAATTCCCGGTCAACCTGGGGTCGACACCGTGTCCGAAAAGAGCAGCAACACCGTCTGGCATCACGCGACCGTCACCCGCGATCGCCGCGAGGCGCTGAACGGTCATCGGAGCTTCGTGCTCTGGTTCACGGGGCTGTCGGGAGCCGGCAAGTCGACTCTCGCCCACGCGGTGGAGGAAAGGCTCCATCAATCCGGGCACCGCACGTTCGTTTTCGACGGCGACAACGTCCGTCACGGGCTGTGCGGTGATCTCGGCTTCTCCGACCGGGATCGGGCCGAGAACCTGCGCCGCATCGGCGAAATGTGCAAGCTGTTCGTCGAGGCGGGCGTCATTTCGCTCGCAGCGTTCATCTCGCCCATGGCCGCTGACCGCGCTCGCGTGCGCGCAATGTTCCGGCCCGGAGATTTTTTCGAGATCTACTGCGAGGCGCCGCTCGAAGTGTGCGAGGGCCGTGACATCAAGGGCGTATACGCCCGCGCCCGGCGCGGCGAGATTCCGAAATTCACCGGCATCTCGGCCCCGTACGAAGCCCCGCGGAATCCCGAGCTCATGATTGCCACCGGGAACCGGCCGCTGGAGGAGTGCGTCGACCAGGTGCTGGCGCAGGTGGCCAAGGCTCGAGACGGGCGGTGTCATCGGCCGGGGCGCGACCCCGATGTCGGGCGTAGAGTCCGCCGAGCCGCTCGGCCTCGAAGCGGCCCTTCCAGCGGCTGATGCAGTCGGGCGTACAGGGCAACTGCGCGCTGATCGCGCTCCAGCTCACGCCCTCTATCAACGTTACAGTCCACTAGCGAAGCCCATCCCGACGGCGCCGGCGTCGCTCCGGGTTCACGGCGAAGCGGCTGTGGCGCGCGTCGTCACGGCAAGCGTCCCGTCGCTGGTCAAACCCTCGTATCCGTAGCGGCTGGCGAGCTCTGCGAGCGCGTCGCGCAATTCGCCGCGCGGCAGGGTTCCCCAGGTAACGTCCGAATCTGCTCCCTTGTCACCGCGCGAGTTGTAGTCGCGAGGGCGTTCGGCGATGGCGCGCTCGACGCGCTCCGGCTCGCACCGGTAGCGGATCATCGCGAGTATCCGCTCCAGCAGGGCGGCGTCGAAGTCCTCGAGCCGGTACCGGAAATACCCCAGCCCCTTGAGGCCCGCGCCGCGCTCCGCGAGGCGGTTCCATTCCAGCCAATACCTCATGCACCGCTCGACCCGGTCTCCTTGCGCGAGCTTGGGCAGGCGAGCCTCCGCGAAGCGAAGATAGGCCGAAGGCTCGTCGAAAAAGCGGACCCGAAGAAAGGAGCGGATCACGGCCACCGGCTCGCGCACCTGGTGCAGCACGATCGTGCCTTTCGGCAAGGCCTTCAGAAACGGGGCGCCGAGCCAGGAAGACTCGCCGGGCAGATCCAACGGCCAATCGAACAGCATGCGCTCGTCGCTCGGCGGCCGGAAAACGAGCTCGTGCCCGCACGGCAGTCCGAGGTCGCCGAGGAGCTTGGCCGTGTATCCCGTACCCGATCGGCCGCACCCCGTAACGAGGAAACGCTCGACGGCTACGGGTTCTCGTGTCGTCATACTGGTCTGGGTTTATCGAGGCCCAGGCTGACTGTACCCCACCTGCTTGTCGCCCTCGACGACATAAGTCACCCGAAAAGCGAGGTGCAGCTCGCGACGGCACCCAGAACTTGCCGGTCGAATCGGGACCGAGCACCCACTCGCCGCGCGGACGAGACGCATCCATCATGGTGCGCAGCTTGATGGCCGATATCGGTCTGTTGCAGGTCGATTTGCGCCGGGCTTCCGAGGAGGTCGCAGACCAAATCACCGCGACAATCGTGCGCATTGTGGAATCCGCGAAGGGGCGCGGGGGCGGCGCAAACGCCGATCGGCCCGCCCCCAATCTCGCCGATGCCGGTCTTGCCGGTATCCTGCGGTTTCCGCTCGCGAGGGATTAGAGTGGAGCGGGTGATCGGAATCGAACCGACGTTCACAGCTTGGGAAGCTGTTGTCTTGCCATTAGACGACACCCGCGGCGTCTGCGTATTCTAGCGCGGCCCTACGCGGCCGCGACCAGGCTCACTTCGCGCGCTTGACGGCGCGGAGGACGACGAGCAGCACCACCGCCCCGACCGTGGCCACCACCAGGTTGCCGATGAGCCCGTACGCGGAGAGTCCGAGCGCGCGAAAGAGGAAGCCGCCGATGAAGGCGCCCGCGACGCCGACGATCAGGTCGCCGACCAATCCGTATCCCCCGCCCTTCACGAACTGCCCCGCGAGCCAGCCGGCGATCAATCCGATGATCAGAAACCAGACGAGTTCCATTCGCAGCCTCCCTTCAGTCGTGGTTCACCCAACATGCCATTGCGCGATGCCCAGGCCCGTGTACCACTCGGGAATCGCGCGGTAGTAGAGCGATTCGAACCGCGCGCGGCCGGCCGCGCCGCGCGCGACGAGCCAGTTGCGGGTTTCCTGCGCCCCGTTTCCGGCGCGGTCGATCGTGCGGTCGATGAACGCGAGCAGCGCGTCGTCGTCCGGCGCACCCAGCCGCTCCAGCACCCCGTGATCGAAGTCGGGATCGATCGCCCCCATCGTCACTTCGCCGATCGAGTGGCTGAGGCCTCCGGTCGCGACGACGGCGACCCGCTCGGGTCCGGGCCAGCTCGCCACCGCCCGCGCGATCAGGTCGCCCCAGGCCAGGCAGCGCCGCAGGTTCGGATGGGGCGGCTCGACGGTGTTCAGGATGAACGGCACGATCGCCCCGCCGGGAAGCGACGGCAGCCCGGCCTTGAGGAACGGCACGACGAAGCCGTGGTCGAGGGTGAGCCGGCGCGACAGCGACGGCTCGAACCCGGCCGCGAACGCCTGCGCGGCGAGATGCTCGGCGAAGCCGGGGTGTCCGGGGAAGGTCTTGTAGGGCAGATCTTTGAGCCAGCCCTCGGGCGGCGCGCCGTGCTGCTCCCCGATGCCGATGCAGACCGCAGGCAGGTTGTCGAGAAAGAAGTTGACGAAGTGGTCGGGCGACACGATGACCAGCACCTCGGCCCGGGCCGCGACGAGGCGCCGGCCCCACTCGGCATAGGCCGCGGTCACCTCGTCCCGGCGCGCCCGGTCGACCCGATCCCACCGGAAGACGATCGGCGGCATGTGACTCGCGGCGAAGACTCCGGCGAGCGTCGCCATGGCGTCAG
>JBOIFD010000167.1:0-16501 GCA_050741515.1 Burkholderiales bacterium | reverse complement strand
CCCCGCCGGCGGCAGCAATGCGGCCGCGGCGGCCAGCGCGGCGGCGACCAGGATTCGGTTCATGTTTCGCTCCTTTCGGGTAAAGCATTATAGTGAAGTCGCATTGCCGATCTACGGACCACGCCCTGCGACGGATGCCCCCATGCGCCTAACAGCCGCCCTGCTCGCACTATTCCTCCTCCTGCCCGCGCCGGGCAGCGCCCAGGTACCGACCCGCGAGGTGGCCCTCGAGGCGCTGCAGTCGTCCGATCCGGGTCAGCGCCAGCGGGCGGCGGTGTGGCTCGCGCAGGTCGGCCGGATGGACGACGTGCCGGCACTGCTCGGCAGGCTCCGCGACCAGGACGAGGACGTCCGCGCGATCGCCGAGCGGGCGATCTGGGTGATCTGGAGCCGGTCGGGGGATCCGCGGACCGATGCGCTGTTCCTGGACGGGATCACCCAGATGAACGCCGGCCGGCTCGAGGAAGGCATCGCGACCTTCAGCCGCGTGATCGCGATGGCGCCCGAGTTCGCCGAAGGCTGGAACAAGCGCGCGACGCTCTACTTTCTCGTCGGCGACTTCGAGCGATCGCTCAAGGACTGCGACGAGGTCATCAAGCGCAACCCCGACCACTTCGGCGCGCTGGCGGGCTACGGGCAGATCTACATGCGGCTCAATGAGCTCGAGCGCGCGGTCGACTACTTCAAGCGCGCGCTCGCGGTGAACCCGAACCTCGACGGCGTCGAGTTCCAGGTGCGGGTGCTGGAGCGCGTGCTTGCGGAGCGGAAGCAGAAGACCTGAGCAGAGCGCCGACCGGATCGCGTCCGGATCGGGCCGGACCGGTCAGGTGGCCGTGAGGTGGGACGGGGAGAAGCACTGCGCGAGCAGGACCAGCACCTCGCCGAAGTCCGGTTTGGCGATCGTCTCGTCGGCGCCGGCCGCCAGGGCGACGCGGCGGTAGGCGCTCTGGTCGTCGTCGTGGAGCGCGACGATCCGCGGGGGCTTCGGCCGCGCCCGGATGCGGCGACACGCGACCTCGGCCTCGTGCCTGGGCAGCGACCAGTCGAGGAAGACGATCTGCGGGTCGGACGTCGCGACGCAGCGCAGCGCCGCGTCGGCCGACTCGGCCGTGCCGACGACCTCGAACGCCGGATCGGCCTCCAGAAGATTCCGGAACGCGTGCGCGAGGAGCTGGTGGTCCTCGACGATCAGGACCCGGATGCGCGCCGTCCCGCCGGGGCTCGGCTTCACGTCGGTTCGGCGCCGACGCGGTCCGGAGCCGCGGCCCCGTCCGCCGCCGCCGCAAGCCACAGCCGCATCAGCGTCTGGTTCTCCGCGTTGCGGTCGCGGACCTCGCCGGCCGCCTCCGCCACCCGCTGCCAGCTGGCCGCGAGCTCGGATCCGCGTTCGCCAGCGGCCGCGGCGCATGCGGCGAGGCCGATCGCGTCGGCGCTGAAGCCCTGGGCGTTGAGTAACGCCGCGCGCCGCGCCGCGTACAGCTCGAGCGCGCGCACCTGCGCGAGCCGCTCGGCAGTGATCGCATCGAGCCGCTCGGTCCCGCCGGCGGCGAGCTCGCGCCGCTCGGCCTCGAGCAGCGCGAGCATCTGCTTCAGGTGCAGAAGCTCGAGCTCGAACTCGCGGGCGAGCACGGCGAACGGATCGGGGGCGGCCATGTCCTCGGGCGCCTCAGGTCGAGCCGGGCGGTCGGCGGAGCAGCGCCGGCGCGGCCTTCCCGAACCCGCGGGTGAGACCGTCCAGCGCGGCGAGGATCCGGGCCGGCAGCAGCGGTCGCGGTACGACGACGCTGCGCGCGCAGCTCGCGTCCCCCTTGCCCAGGAACAGCGTGGGCGTCACGTACCGGTGACCGCTCGACGCCCAGGCGACGAGCGCCTCGTCGCTCTCGCCGTCGACGACCAGGATGTCCGGATCGCTCTGGGGCGGCTCGGCGGCCTGCGCGTATGCGCTCGCCCGCCCCTGCGAGATCAGGAAGGCCGTGCCGAGGATCCGCAGCTCGTGGGCCGGGACGCCGAGCACGAGCACCGCGAAATGCCGTTTCGCCATCATGCCGCGCAGGGTATGCGTCGGGCCGGCCGGGCCGTATCGGGGATCCCCTGATATCGCCCCGGGAGGGGCCTGAATTGCGCCGCGCGCGAGAGATTCGTCCGGCGGGCGGTCGGCGCGACCGCGCCGGCGGGCCTAGCGCTCGTCGCTGACCAGCCCGATGCGGATCGCGTAGCGGGTGAGGCCCGCGACGTCGTGGATGTCGAGCCGGTCCATGAGCTGGGCGCGGTGCGTCTCGACCGTCTTCACCGAGATGTGCAGCCGCTCCGCGATCTCGCGCGTGGTGCAGCCCTCGGCAACGAGCTGCAGGATCTCGCGCTGTCGCCGGGTCAGCGCGGTCCCCGGGCCGGACTGCCCGAGCCCGCGCACATAACCTTCGATGACGTACTTCGAGACGCGCGGGGCGAGGTAGCGTTCGCCGCGCATGACCGCGCGGATCGCGAACTCGAGCTCCTCGATGTCCGCGTCCTTCAGCACGTATCCGGCCGCGCCGCCCTGCATCGCCTCGCGCACGTAACCCTCGTCGGTGTACATCGAAAGGATCAGCACGCGCACCTCCGGACACTCGGCGGCGAGACGGCGCGCCGCGTCGAGGCCGTTCAGCTCCGGCATCGCGATGTCGAGCATCGCGACGTCGGGTTTGAGCGCCTTCGCGAGCCGCACCGCCTCGCGCCCGTTGTCGGCCTCCGCGATCACCTCGAACGCACCGCTCGACTGGAGCAGCGACTTGATGCCGGCGCGGAGCAGGCGATGATCGTCGGCGAGCAGGATGCGGACCGCGCTCATTGGACGACCCTCGCGCTCCGCGCTCGGGATTCGCCCTTGGGGCGGCCCGGCGGGCTCATGGCGAGGCCTCCGCGAGCCGGAACAGCGCCCGCACCTCGGTGCCGCGCCCCGGCGCGGTGTGGACCTCGAGCCGGCCGCCCGCGAGGCGTGCCCGCTCCTCCATGCCCGACAGCCCGGCGCTCTCGCCCTGCGCGGCGCGCCGCGTCGCCGCCGCGAGGTCGAACCCCTGGCCGTCGTCGCGAACCGCGAGCACGAGCTCGCCGTTCTCGACCGCGAGCCCGATCCGGAGGCCGCTCGCGCGGGCGTGACGCAGCACGTTGGTCACCGCCTCCTGCATGATGCGGAAGCACGCCGTCTCGACGGCCGGATCGAGGCGCCGCTGGGGGAGCCGGATGTCGGCGGCGAGCTCCATGGCGGTGCGCGCCCGGATGCGCTCGAGGTGCGAGCCGAGCGCCGCCTCGAGCCCGAGGTCGTCGAGCACCGCCGGACGCAGGCGCGTCGAGATCGCGCGCACCTCGGCGATCGCGCCGTCCAGGAGCGCGAGGCTGTCGTCGAAGGTCGGGCCGAGCTTGGCCGGCGCCGACTGGCGGCGCAGCGCCTGCAAGTTCACCTTCACCGCGGTGAGCACCTGGCCGAGCTCGTCGTGGAGCTCGCGCGCCACGGCCCGCCGCTCCTCCTCCTGCACCGTGAGCACCCGGCGTGACAGCGCGGCGAGCCGGGCCGAGTACGCCTCGACCCGCCGCTCGGCCGCCTTGCGCTCGGTGATGTCGACTGCCGACAGGACCGCGCCGTCGAAGTTGCCGGCCGCGTCGCGCAGCGGGACCGCGCTCGCCAGGACCGTGCGCGCCCGGCCCTCCGGCGAGACGAGTTGCAGCTCGCAATCGCGGACGACCGACTCACCACGGCGCAGCCGCGCGAACGGATGATCTTCGACGCGGAACGGCGCGCCGTCGGCGGTGAGGCGGCCCCAGGGCACCGCGTCGAAGGAAGTACCGACGATGCGCTCGCGCGAAACGCCGAGCAGCTCCTCCTCGGCGCGATTGGTGAGCTCGTAGCGGCCTTCCGGACCGATGAGGATGAGGCCCTCGGCCAGCGCCTCGATGACGTCGCCGAGCCGCTGCTCGGCGCGCTTCCGCTCGGTGATGTCGACGCAGGTCGCGACCACGCCGTCGAAGTTCCCGGCCGCGTCGCGCAGCGGCGCCGCGTTCGCCAGCACCGTCCGCACCTGACCCCCCGGCTGGACCAGCTGGAACTCGTAGTTGCGCATCGGCGGCTCGCCCCGGCGCAGCCGCTCGAACGGATGATCCGCGATGCGGAACGCGGCGCCGTCGGGGGCGGCGCGCCCGAAGGGCGCGTCGTCGAAGCGCGCGCCGACGATCTCCTCGCGAGGAACGCCGAGCAGCTCCTCCTCGGCGCGGTTCGCAAGCTCGTAGCGCCCGTCCGCGCCAATGATCACCAGGCCCTCGGCGAGCGTCTCGATGACTTCGCGCAGCCGCAGCTCCGCCGCGCGCCGCTCGGTGGTGTCGATGCCGGTGATGACGATGCCATCGAAGTCGCCGGCGGCGCTCCGGAGCGGCACGGCGTTGACCGAGATCGTCCGCGCCTTGCCCTCCCCCGGCACGACCTGGAACTCGTAGTCGCGCACCGCCGGCTCCCCCCGCCGCAGGCGCTCGAACGGATGGTCGTCGCGGCTGAGCTCCGCGCCGTCCGCCGCGACGCGCTTCCAGGGGAGGTCGTCGAAGCGCGAGCCGATGATCCGCTCGCGGGGGACGCCGAGCAGCTGCTCCGCCGCATGGTTGGTCAGCTCGTAGCGGCCGTCCGCACCGATGATGCCGACCGCCTCGGTCATCGCCTCGAAGGTGTTCGCGAGCCGCTGCTCGTGCGCGGCCGCGCGCGCCAGCGCCTCGTGCCGTTCCGCCTCGAGCCGGCTGCGCGCCGCCAGCATCCGGTTGAGCTCGGCGCCGATCAGCGCGATCTCCTGCGGGCCGCTTTCGGGAGCGCGCGGGTCGGGCGCGCCGTTCGCGGCCCGCTGCATGGCCGCGACGATCCCGTCGACCGGCCCGCTCAGCCGCCGCGCGAGGAACACCGCGAGCGCTGCGGCACTGAGGACCACGCCGGCGGCGAGACCGAGCGAGAGCCACGCGCCGCGGCGGGCGGGGGCGAGCGTCTCCGCGACCAGCGCGAGCGGCAGGAGCGCCGCCAGCGGCACGACGACCGCCGCGATCATCGCGAACAGCATGGTCCGGAAGCTGACGCCAGCGGCTTTCATGCGCGCCCCCCTAGTCATCTCGTGCCTGCTCGACCTCGTCGGCCAAGCATAGCCCAGGGGCGGGGCGAGGACGCCGGCGGCGCGCTAGGGCCGCCGGGCGTATGCGGCGTCGAACGCCGCTTCGAGCCCCGGATGCACCCCGCGCAGGCGATCGATCACGGCCTTCGCCCAGTCGAAGTACTCGCGCCGGCGCACGAGGTCCCAGCTCGCCGGCGGATGATCCGCCATGTCTCCGGACGGCAAGTCGGCCACTGCGCTCAGCCGCCCTCGCGCCTGCGCCGCGCCTGATACGCCTGCAAGTGGCAGTACGCCGCGCGCAGCGGCCCCGGCTCGACGCCGGCCGCGCGCGCGCGCCCGAGCATGTCGCCGACGATGTGGTCCCCTTCGGTGCGCTGGCCGCTTTCCATGTCGCGCAGCATCGACGCCGTAAACGCCGAACCGCGCTCGAACAGGAACTTGCGGGCGCCCGCGAGCGCCTTCTCGCGCGGCGGATGTCCGGCGGCGGCGGCGGTCCGCACGCACGCCTGCAGCGTCTCCTCCATCAGCGCCTCGCCCTCGCTGGCCGCCATGATGTCGCCGACGCTCGCGCGCATCAGGCAGGTCATCGTCGCGAGCGTCGTCAGCAGGATGTACTTCTCCCACAGCTCGAGCATGATGTCGTCCGCCAGGACGGCGTCGATCGACGTGCGCCGGTACGCGGCGTGCAGCGCCTCGAGCTTCGCCCGCGCATCCGGGCTCGTGCCCGGGCGCAGGCCGTAGGCGATGCGCTGCAGCGGCGTCAGCTGGCGGATCTCGCCCGCCGGCGTCATCGTTCCCGCGATGTGGCACGTTCCGCCGAGCACGCGCGGCGCCCCGAGCTCGGCGTCCAGCCGGTCGAGGTGCGCAAGGCCGTTCAGCAGCGGCAGCAGGTGCGCGGCCGGACCCATCGCCGGACGGACCGACTCGAGGGCGGGGCCGAGGTCGTACGCCTTGCACGTCAGCAGCACGAGGTCGTACTCCGGCCGCACCTCGGGCTGTTTCACGTACCGCGCGCGCACGGTGAAATCGCCGTGCGGGCTCGTGACGACCAGCCCGTCGGCGGCGAGCTGCGCCGCCCGCCGTTCCCGCACCAGGAACGTCACGTCGACGCCGGCCTGCGCGAGCCGCCCGCCGAAGTAGCCGCCGGTCGCACCGGCACCGAGGACGAGGATCTTCACGGCCGGCTCGAGCTGAGCTCCGGGCCGGCCGGGAGCGCGGCGGTGGCTCCGCTCGGCCGCCCCTGCTGCGCGAGGACGAGACAGTCCTGGGCGAGCGCCTCGAACCGGGCGCCGATCCGCTGGCGCTGCCCGGGCGTGAGCGTGGCGTCCACGTCGAGGACGAGCTGCACGAGCCGCTCCTCCCACTCGCGCGCGTGCTTCGCGTGCTCGAGGCCGCGGCCGCTCTCCCAGTCGACGAAGTAGCCGCGCAGCCGCTCCGCGAGCTCGGGGCTCGCCTGGTACTGCCGCAGCAGCGCGACGAATTCCTGCTGCCGGCGCCGGCGGTCGGCCAACCGCACCTCGCTGATCCGGGGCTGCGACTGGACGAAGCGCTCGACCAGCGCGACCTGCGCGTCGGTGAGATCGCCCATGAAGAACTCGAAGCGCTCCACGAGCCGCTTCGCCCGGGCGCGGTCGCGCTTCGCCTGGTCGGGGCCGAGGTACTCCTGCGTGAACTTCAGGTTGGTGTCGGCGAATTTCTTCGCGAGCGCGGCGTAGTTGTCCGGCTTGAGCGTCGCCATCACCGGCGCGCTCTCGTCGGCGGCCTGCAGCACGAAAACGCGGTAGCGCGCGCGCACCGCGCCGAACGCCCAGGTCACGTCCTCGCGCTTCAGGCCCTGCGCGAGCCGGTCCGCGGCGCCCTGGAGGATCCCGGCGTACAGCGGCAGCTCCTCCCGCCGGTGCCAGTCGTGGAACCGCCCGAGCTGCGCCTTGAGCAGATCCTCCTGCTCGGTCTGCAGGTCGAGATAGTCATTCGCCATCATCCGCAGCGCGAAGTCGCCGTGGTTGTAGGCGATTCGCGCGACGCTGCCGCAGCCGCCGAGCGCGGCGGCGAGCACGACGATCCACAGTCGCATCACCAGTAGGGCTCCACCGCGACGTGCCCGGGCTCGCGGCGGCGATGCCGCTTCATGCCGCGCGCCTTGAGCGCCGCCACGACGTCGGTCACCATGTCCGGGTTGCCGCAGAGCATCACCTGCGACGCGCGCGCCGAGAGCTCGAGGCCGGCCGCGCGCTCCAGCCGCTCGTCCTCGATCGCCTGCGGGATGCGCCCCGGGAGCGATCCCGCGTGCGACTCCCGGCTAACGAACGAAACGCAGCGGAACTGCTCGGGGTGGCGCGCGCGGAAGCTCTCGACCGTCTCCCGGTAGGTCAGCTCCGCAGCCTGCCGGACCGCGTGCACGAGCACGATCTGCCGGAAGCGCTGCCACGGCTGCTCGGTCTTCAGCATCGAGAGGAACGGCGCGAGCCCGGTGCCGGTCGCCATCAGCCACAGGTTGGCCGCCTCCGGGACCTCGGCCAGCGTGAACGTGCCCGATGCGGCAGGCGCGAGGAACACGACGTCCATCGGCTCGAGCCGCACGAGCCGCGGGCTCAAGGGGCCCTCGGGGACGATGTTGTAGTAGAACTCGCACGGCGTCTCGCGCGGCGCGTTCACGAACGAGTACGGCCGCGCCACGAACGTCCCCGCCACCGGCAGCGCGATCCGCGCGAACTGCCCGGCGTCGAACGCCCCGATGCCGCACTCGACCTGCAGCGAGAACAGGCGTTCGGTCCACGCCTTCTGGGCGACGACCGTGCCTTCGATCCACTTCGGCATGCGTCACCGGATGAGAAATGGCTCCAGCTCGAGCGATTCCAGGTGCGGGCCGAGGAGGACGAGGTGCCCTGCCCGGCGGCTGGCGCCGTCGTCGCTGAACTCGAAGCGGTACACGCGGCGCAGTCTAACGCGGCCGTCGGCGGCGCGTGCCGGACGGGTCCGGGTGCACAGCACGGTCTCGTCGAGGAACTGCAGTCCCTCGCGCTCGCACGCCTGCCGGCCGAGCGCCACCGCGCGCTCGCGCGCCCGCATGCTGTCGTACCAGAACCAGCCGGCGCCGGTCGCGCCGGCGAGCAGCAGCGCCTCGCCCAGCACCACGCCTCTCAGCCGAACGTCATCGTGCCGAGGATAGCAACGAACCGTGAACGACGGATGATGACCGACGAACCGCGGCGCTCAACGATAGTGCCGCGTGACCCACTCCGCCACGAGCGCCGGCTTCGCCTCGCCCTCGCGCTCGACGGTCACGTTCCAGGTGGTCTGGACACCGCCTTCGATCGGCTCGAGCGCGCCGAGCACGAAGCGCGCGCGCACCCGTGCGCCCGACGGGACCGGGCTCGGAAAGCGCAGCCGGTTGAGGCCGTAGTTGATGCCCATGCGCTTGCCCGTGATCTCGAGCGCGTCGCCGAGGAGCGGCGAGAGCACCGCGAGCGTCAGGAAACCGTGCGCGATCGTGCGCCCGAACGGCGACTCCCGCGCCGCGCGCTCGGGATCGACGTGGATCCACTGGTGGTCGCCCCCCGCCTCGGCGAACCGGTCGATGCGCTCCTGGGTGATCTCGAGCCAGTCGCTGGTCGCGACCTCGCGGCCCACCCACTGCGCGAGGTCGTCGATGGGTATGCGGGTCTTCGCCATGCGACGGATCTCTCGCGGGGCGATCAGCTGGCGGCGACGTTCGGCGCGAAGCTCATCGACCGGCGCAGTTCCTCGTGCCGCCGTCCGAGGAAGAGCGCCGTTGCGAGCCACACGCACGCGATCGGGACGCCCACGAACGCCATCCCGGAGAGCGTGAGGCCGAGGGACTGCAGCCCGGCGACGCCCCAGGCCGAGGCGGCGTCGCCGCCGCGATGGACGACGGTGTCGATCACGTTCTTGGCCTGATACTTCTCCGCGCGCGGCACGACGGTGTACAGCGTTTCGCGCGCCGGCTTCGAGATCGCGAACTCGCCGGCCCGCCGCAGCACCCCGAACACGATGAGCACCGGCAGCGCGGCCGCGAGCCCCAGGACGAGAAAACCGACGATCGCCACGGCCGGCAGCGCGGCAAGCATGACCGTGACGCCGAACCGCGACAGGAGACGACCGGTCACGAACAGTTGCAGCAGCAGGGTCAGCGCGTTCACCGCGAGATCCATGGAGGCGAAGAGCTGCGTGCGCCGTTCGGGCGTCGGCACGAACTCCGGCACGAGCCGGGTCTGGAAGAAGTACAGCAGCGTGCTGAGCAGCGTGTAGCACACGAGGAAGACGCAGATTCCGGCCAGGTACGGCGACCGCGCGATCCGCACCACGCCTTCCCACAAGCTCGGCCGGGCGCCGCGCTCCTCCTCGGCGGTGCGCAAGAACCGCGCGCCGCCCCCGGGCGCGAGCCGCAACAGCGCGGCGATGCAGCCGATCGAGGCCGCGAGCAGCGTGGCGGAGACGAGGAGGAGGTTCGGAATGCCGATCGCCGGAGCGAGCCACGCGGTCAGCCCCGGACCCGTGACCGCGCCGAGGCTCCCGCCGGCGGAGATGACGCCGAACAGGCGCCGCGCCGCCTCGGTCGAGTACAGGTCGGCCATGAAGCTCCAGAAGACCGACACGACGAACAGATTGAAGACGCTCACCCACACGAAGAAGACCGGGGCGAGCGTCGCGAGCGGCGTGCCGGACTCGAGCGCGGCGTAGAACCCGACGAGGTTCAGCGCGAAGAAGCCGTAGACGGCCGGCAGCAGGCGCTTCACCGGCAACCGCGCGGCGAGGCCGCCGAAGACCGGGATGAGCGCGACCATCGCGAGGAAGGTCGCGGTGAACAGCCACTGCAGCCGCTCGGCGCCGGCCTGGACCGCCATCTCGTCGCGCACCGGACGGATCACGTAGTAGGCCGCGAGCAGGCAGAAGAAGTACGCGAACGACCAGGCGAGCGCCGCGACCTCCTCGCGGCGCACCGGGACGATGTGCCCGAGCACCGGCACGCGGGGGGCCCCGCTCGTCGGCATCTAGCGCGGCCGGGGCCGGACCGACGGAACGGGAGCGGGGGCGGGATCGATCACGGCCGGGATTCTACCCGGCGCGGGCGCGGCTACTTTGCGCCGAAGGACTTGAGCCGTTGCACCACGCCCGTCGCTTCCTCCGGCGAGAAGCCGTTGGCGAAGAGCGTCGGGTCGCCGGTGGCGAGCCCGGGCCGACCGCCCAGGCGCGCCAGCGCCTCGAGCACCGTCGGCAGATGGGCCGCGAGCAGCGCCATGGGCACGCCGGCGCGCCGGTTGAGGCGCTCGTCGCCGACGTAGTCGAAGCCGAGCGAGGCGTAGAAGAAGTCGGCGTGCCGGGCGCTCGCGACGAGCAGGCAGTAGTCGGCGGCGTGCACCGTGCCCGCGAACAGGTACGCGGTGTGGAAGAGCCCGGCGAGCACACGCCGCGGCACCGAGTTCATGTCGACCGACACCTGCACGAGCTCCACCAGCTTCTGGTTCTCGCCGCGAAGCGCGTCGAGCTCGTCACGGTAGAGCTCGTCGGCGGCAAGCCCGCGGGGCGAGTCGATCCGGACGCTCATCGACCCGGCGAGCCGGCCCTCGTGGTGGGCGAGAAAGCTGAAGAGGAAGGGGTCGAGCTCGGCGCCGGGAAGCGTCGGCCCGTCGAGCGATTCGCTCCGCTTCGCGCCGGTCTCGCGCCGCTTGCCGCCGCTCTGGGCGAGCCGGATCCGGAACGTCTCGCGCGGCGACACCTCGCTGAACGGACCGGGGTCGGCGCCGACCGGCGTGAGCGCCCGAAACCGTGCGCTTTGGGTCGACGGCTCGCTGAAGACGGTGCTGCCGCCGATCGGCTCGCCGGTGGCGCTAGGCGCCGCGGCCGCGTCGGCATAGATGATGACGGTGTCGCTCACGGCGTGGGCTCGGGCGATCGAGGTGGTCCGCCATGGTAACGACACCCGCGACGCCGATCGCCTGCGCGGCACGCGCGCCCGTGACGGGGTTCCTCGGGGTGCGCGGCGCGAGCGCGCCGGCTGTGACTTAGTTCTCCCCTCCGCGACGGGCGGGGTGGAGAGGAAGCTCAGCCGGCGCCGGTCGTCGCGAGCGCCGCCAGCCGGCGCACGACGCCGGCCGCTTCCTCGTTCGAGAAGCCGTAGGGGAACAGCGTCGGCTCCTCGGCGGCGAGATCGGGACGGCCGCCGAGGCGCGCCATCTTCACGAGCACCGACTTGAGGTGCACGCAGAGCAGCGCCTCCTGCGTCGCGACGCGCGGGTTCAACCGTTCCTCGCCGATCGGCTCGAAACCGAGCGAGAACCGGAAGAAGTCGGCGTGGCGCGACGGCACCTCGATCACGCCGTAGTCGCACGTCCAGACCGCGCCGGCGAAGAGATACGCCGCGTGGAACAGGCACGCCGCCGCGCGCTTCGGCGCCGAGTTCATGTCGAGCGACAGGTTCAGGAACTCGCACACGCGGCAGCCGTGGTCGCGCAGCACCGCCGTCTCGTCGCGGTACAGGTCGTCGGCCGCCAGGCCGCGCGACGAGTCGAGCCGCACGCTCAAGCTGCCGACGAACTGCCCGTTGTCGTGCGCGAGGAAGGTATAGAGCTGCGGATCCTTCAGTGCGCCGGGGACGCTCGGGTCCGGATCGCGGGTGCGCGGCCGGGAGACGTCGGCACGCCGATCCTCGAGCATCCGCGCGAGCCGGATCTTGAGCGCGCCCTGCGGCTCGCCCTCGCCGAAGCGCGCCGGCGTCGCGCCCACGAGCGTGAGGCTGCGAAAGCGCGCGGGCCGGCGCGACGGCGCCGCCGGCGCGTCGAAGATGGTCTTGCCGTCGAGCGGCGCCTGGGTCTCGGCCAGCACGAACCCGCCCTTGTCCTTGCCTCGGTCAGCCACTTTCCTCCGTCTCCCCGGCCAAATCTTAGAATGGTACCCCGCGCGCGCGCCAGGTCGAGCGCCCGGGGGTTTTCGGGCCGCGGGCGTGACGGGTTGCGCCCGCCGGGGCCGGGGTCCGCACCGCCGCCGCGAACCCCCGGCTGGCCGGCGCCGCGCCGTTGCCGGGCGCGCTTGCCGCGCCCCGGCCGGTCCTCTACCCTGTTGCACGCAGGCGGCAGCCTGCCCAGGGACCGACAAGGACCGACAACAGGGGGATCGCCATGGCTACCGACCCGTATACCGCGCCCAGGTCGCGCGTTGCCGATGTGCCCGCCGCCGCAGCGGGGGACTTCAGCGCTGACGGGCGCGCGGTCCCCGCCGGCAACGGCTGGAAGTGGATCACCGACGGCTGGGAGCTGTTCAAGCGCCAGCCGGGCACGTGGATCCTGCTGCTCGTCGTCTTCGTCCTCATCTCCGTGGTCATCGCCCTGATCCCGATCGTGGGCAGCATCGCGAGCAACCTCCTCTGGCCGGTGTTCACGGGCGGCATCATGCTCGGCTGCCGGGAGCTCGACCAGGGCGGGGAGCTCGCGGTCGGGCACCTGTTCGCGGGCTTTCGCGACCACCTCGGCAAGCTCGTCCTGATCGGGGTCCTGTACCTCGTGGCGCTGATCGTCGTCGTGTTCGTCGCGTTCGCGATCACCGGCGCCGGCATCGGCTTCGGCGTGCTGCTGGGGTCGGGCGGCGACGGCGCGCAGGCGAACGTCACGGCGATCCTGCTCGCCGTGCTCGTCGCGCTCGCGCTGATCGTCCCGGTCGTGATGGCGGTGTGGTTCGCGCCGACGCTCATCGTCCTGAACGACCTGGCCGTCGGCGACGCCGTCAAGGCGAGCTTCCAGGCCTGCCTCAAGAACATCGTCCCGTTCCTCGTCTACGGCGCGATCGGGATCGGGCTCGCGATCGTCGCCTCCATCCCGTTCGGGCTCGGCTGGCTGGCGCTCGGCCCGACCGTCGCGGCGTCGGTGTACGCGGCCTACCGGGACATTTTCTACACCGTCTGACCCGCGCCGGGACGACGCGGCGCTAGCCGTGCGGTAGGCTAGCGCCGCCATGCTCGACACCGCGCGCCGCATCGCCACGCCGGAGGGCATCGAGCTCGCGCTGCGGCTGGCGGGCCCGGTGCCGCGCGCCGGTGCGTGGGCGCTCGATCTCCTCCTCCGCCTCGCGATCCTCGCGGTCCTGTCCATGATCCTCGGCGTGCTCGGCGGTTTCGGCCTCGGCCTGTTCCTGCTCTGCTGGTTCTTCCTCGAATGGCTGTTCCCGGCGTGGTGCGAGGTGAACTGGGGCGGCGCCACCCCCGGGAAGAAGGCGCTCGGCCTGGTCGTGCTCCACGACGACGGCACGCCGGTGCGCTGGCCGGCGGCGCTGGCGCGCAATCTCCTGCGCGCGATCGACTTTCTCCCGGCCTTCTACGGCTTCGGGCTGGTCGCGATGCTCGCCAACCGCGACTTCAAGCGCCTCGGCGATCTCGCCGCCGGGACGATCGTCGTCTACCGCGAGGGCAAGCCGCGCGGCTTCCAGATCCCGCATGCCCCGGCGCTCGCCCCGCCGGTCGCGCTGACGCTCGCCGAGCAGCGCGCGATCCTCGACTTCGCCGAGCGCGCCCAGGGGCTCACCGCGGAGCGCGCCGAGGAGCTGGCGATGATCCCGCACGCGCTCACCGGGCGCCTCGACGGGCCGGTCGCGGCCGAGCGGCTGGTGCGGATCGCGAACTATCTCGTCGGGCGGAAGTGAATGCGACAGGCGGTGTTCGAGGCGCGCTACGGCGCCGACTGGGAACGGTTCGAGACCTGGCTCGACCGCGACGAGAAGGTCCGCCGCCGCGCCGCCCGCGCGGCGCCGGCGCCGGCCGGCGCGCTTCCCGACACCGAGATCCCGCAGGCGTACCGGCGCGTCTGCCAGCACCTCGCGCTCGCGCGCGACCGCCAGTACAGCCCCGAGCTCGTCGACCGCCTGAACCAGCTCGCGCTGCGCGGGCATCACCTCCTCTACGGCGCGCGCCCGCGGCGCGGGCTCGCGCGCGGGCTCGAGTTCCTGCTGGAAGGCTTCCCGCAGCAGGTGCGCGCCGAAGGGGCGCTCGTGGCCGCGGCGGCGGCGCTCTTCTTCGGCCCGCTCGTGACCCTCATCGTCGTCCTCCAGTGGCATCCGGACTTCGTCTACTACCTCCTCGAGCCGGAGAGCCTCGCGAGGTTCCAGGAGATGTACAGTCCGGCGAACAAGCGGCTCGGCATGCGCGACGCCGACGACAACGTCGCGATGTTCGGGTTCTACGTCTGGAACAACGTCAAGATCGGGTTCCAGACCTTCGCGACCGGGCTCGCGTTCGGGCTCGGCTCGGTCTTCTACCTCGCCTTCAACGGCATCACCATCGGCGCGGTCGCCGGCCACCTCTCCCAGGCCGGCTACGGCACGCCGTTCTGGTCGTTCGTCGCCGGGCACAGCGGGCTCGAGCTGGTCGCGATCGCGATCTCCGGCGCGGCCGGGTTGAAGCTCGGTGGCGCGCTGATCGCCCCCGGGCTGCGGTCCCGGAAGGCGGCGCTCGTGGCCGCCGCCCGACCGGCGGTGCGGCTGATGTACGGCGCGGCCGCGATGTTCTTCGCCGCGGCGTTCGTCGAGGCGTTCTGGTCGCCGCTCACGCTGTTTCCGCCGACCACGAAGTACGCGGTCGGCGCCATCCTGTGGGCGGTCGTGCTCGGCTACCTGGTGCTCGGAGGCCGCGCCCGTGCAGCTTGAGCGCCTGAGCGTCGCGCTGCGCCCGCGCGGCGGCTGGGAGGCGCTCGACCTCGGCTTTCAGATGGCGCGCGGATGGTGGCGGCCGGTGTGGGGCACGTGGCTCGCGGTCTACCTCCCGGCCGCGGCGGTCCTGCACGTCCTCTTCCAGGAGACGCTCTGGATCGCGCCGCTCGCCCTGTGGTGGCTCAAGCCGGTGTTCGACCGGTTCGTGCTGCACGTCGTCAGCCGCGCGGTGTTCGGCTCGACCCCGACGGTGCCGGAGACCCTCGGCGCCTGGCGGGACATCCTGCGGCCGGGCCTCGTCGCCGGGCTCACGCTCTTCCGCATCGACCCGGCGCGCTCGTTCAACCTGCCGGTCTGGCAGCTCGAGAAGCAGACCGGGCGGGAAGCGAGCGCGCGCCGGGGCGCGCTCGGCCGGCGGATGCGCGGCTACGCGGTCTGGCTGACCGTGCTCTGCCTCCACTTCGAGGCGCTGGCGCTGCTCTCGCTCGGGCTCGTCGTCGCGCTGCTCGCGCCCGCCGGCGGCCAGTCGGGCTTCGAGTTCTCCGGGCTCTTCAACGGCGGCGCGGACGGGGCGGCGCGCTGGGACTGGTTCGACAGCGCGTGCTATGTCGCGGCGGTGAGCCTGGTCGAGCCGCTGTACGTCGCCGCCGGCTTCTCGCTCTACCTGAACCGGCGCGCGATCCTCGAGGGCTGGGACATCGAGCTCAGCTTGCGCCGGCTCGACGAGCGGCTGCGCGTCCCCAAGGCGGCGACGGTCGCCGGCCTCGCGCTGGCGCTCGCCTGCCTCGCCGGCGCCCCGCCGCCGGCGTTCGCCGCCGACAAGTCGGCGAAACAGGAGATCGCGGAGGTGCTGAAGGCGCCCGAGTTCCAGCAGTCCCGCGAGCGACTCGCCTGGCGCTACCGCGGCGAGCGGAGCAAGGAGCAGGCGGGCGCCCGCTCCGACTTCTGGGCCAACGTCGGGGCGTTCTTCGCGCAGATCTCGCAGGCACTGCTCTGGATCGCGGTCGCGATCGGCGCCGTCGTGCTCCTCCTCGTCGCTCGCCGCCACCTCCTCCCCTACTTCGAGCGCGAACCCGATCCCTATCGTCCGCCCGACGCGCTGTTCGGGCTCGCGGTCACGCCCGAGTCGCTCCCCGACGACGTCGCCGGAACCGCCGCGCGCCTCGCGCGCGAAGGCCGGCTGCGCGAAGCGCTGTCGCTGCTCTACCGCGGGGCGCTCTCGGTCCTCGTGCACCGCGACCACCTCCCGCTCGCCGAAGGCGACACCGAGGGCGATTGCGTGCGCGCCGCCCGCAACGCGCTGCCGCGGGGCGGCGCCGACTACTTCGGCCGGCTCGTCGCCGCATGGCAGCGGGCGGCCTACGCGGGTCGCATGCCCGATGCGGGCGAGGCGCAGGCGCTCGCGGGCGAGTGGACGCCGCACTTCGCACCGCGCACCGCCGAAGAGGCAGCTGAGTGAGCCGGCCCGCGCTCACGACGGCCATTCTCGCCGCGCTCGTCCTCGGCGGCGCGTGGTGGTTCTTCACGAACTTCGAGCGCGTGCCCGAGAAGCAATGGATCGGATACCAGGGCGAGGCCCGCCGGAACAGCTTCCTCGCCGCCGAGCGCCTGCTCGCGCGGATGGGCGTGCCCGTGCGCCACGTGAAGACGCCGGGCGAGCTGCGCGAGCTGCCCCCGAACGGCACGCTCATCCTGCCCGACCGGCGCGACTCGATCGCTCCGGACGAGCGCCGGCG
>JBOIFD010000166.1:0-23874 GCA_050741515.1 Burkholderiales bacterium | reverse complement strand
CGCCGCGCCGGACGACCTGGACTTCGCGGCCCCGACCGCGGCGAAGGCGCCGCCCGGCGCCGCCGACGCGCTCGACTTCTCGACGATCTCGCTGCCGGCATCGCCGATCGGCGAGCCGGCCGTGGGGATGCCGGCGCGACCGCCCGCGGGCAGTCTGCCGGCGCCGACGGCGAACAACGTCGTCACCCTCCGGACCACGGACGACCCGGGGGCGGAGCCGCCGGCGGTGGAGGTCGAGGAGATCCCGGTCGAGCGGCGCACGCGCCGCCTCGACGACGACATCGACGCGGACCTGCTGCCGGTCTTCCTCGAGGAGGCGCAGGAGCTCGTCCCGGCGGTCGGGCAGGGCTTGCGCGACTGGCGGTCGAATCCGGGCAACGCCGCGGCCGGCAACGCGCTCCAGCGGACGCTGCACACGCTCAAGGGCTCCGCCCGGATGTGCGGCGCGATGGCGCTCGGCGAGCTGACGCACCACATGGAGACCCGCGTCGAGAGCGCGCTCACCCTGAAGCACCTGCCGGCGACGCTGTTCGACGAGCTCGAGGTCTCGTACGACCGCATGGGCCTGCTGTACGACCGGCTGCTGAACCCGCACGCCGCCGGCCCGCTCGCGGAAGAGCCCGAGACTGCGCCCGTGCCGGCGGAGAGCGCGCCGCACCGGCCTGCACCGGCGGAGGCGACCGCGGTGGCGACGGCGAAACCCCAGGCACAGCCGGGCGACCCCGAGGTGGCGGCCGCGACCCGCGCGATGCTCCGCGTGCGGGCGGACCTCATCGACCGGCTCGTGAACGAGGCGGGCGAGGTGTCGATCGCGCGCAGCCGCATCGAGGGCGACCTCCGCGCGATCAAGGGGGCGCTGTTCGAGCTCACCGAGAACGTGAACCGCCTGCGGGGGCAGCTCCGCGAGATCGAGATCCAGGCCGAGGGGCAGATGCAGTCGCAGGTGTCGCTCGCGCAGGACCAGGACAAGGCATTCGACCCGCTCGAGTTCGACCGCTTCACGCGGTTCCAGGAGCTCACGCGGATGATGGCCGAGAGCGTCAACGACGTCGCGACCGTCCAGCAGAACCTGCTGAAGGCGCTCGGCGAGAGCGAGCTCGCGCTGTCCGCGCAGGCGCGCCTGACGCGCGGCCTGCAGGCCAACCTGATGCGCATCCGCATGGTGCCGTTCGCGAGCATCTCCGAGCGCCTGTTCCGCGTCGTGCGCCAGGCGGCGAAGGAAGAGGAGCGGCGCGCGGTGCTCGACATCAAGGGCGGCCAGGTCGAGGTCGACCGCTCGGTGCTCGAGCGGATCACCGGGCCGTTCGAGCACATGCTGCGCAACTCCGTGGTGCACGGCATCGAGCCGATCGCGGCCCGCGTCGCGCGGGGCAAGCCCGAGCTCGGCGAGATCAAGATCGAGGTGCGCCAGGAAGGCAACGAGATCGTGCTCGCGGTGCAGGACGACGGCGCCGGCCTCAACTACGAGCGCATCCGCGCCAAGGCGGTGTCGCTCGGACTGCTCGACCCCCAGGCGAGCCCGAGCGACGCCGAGGTGGCGGAGTTCATCTTTCACCCCGGATTCTCGACCGCCCAGGAGATCACCCAGCTCGCCGGCCGCGGCGTCGGCATGGACGTCGTGAAGAGCGAGATCGCGGCGCTCGGCGGCCGCGTGGAGCTCGCGAGCGAGAACGGACGCGGCACGCGGTTCACCATCTACCTGCCGCTCACTCTGGCGGTCACCCAGGCGGTGCTGATCCGCGCCGGCGGCCTGACCTACGCGCTCCCGGCGGTCATGGTGGAGCAGGTGCGCCAGGTGAAGGCCGACGAGCTCGCCTCCTACCACACCGCCGGCGAGGCGCAGTGGCAGAACCGGCGCTACCCGTTCCGGTACCTGCCGCGGCTGCTCGGCGACAGCGAGTTCACGCCCGAAGCGCGCCGCGTCACGCCGGTCATGTTCCTGCGCACCGGCGCGAACGTGGTCGCGATCCAGCTCGAGGAAGTGATCGGCAGCCAGGAAATCGTGGTGAAGAACACCGGGCCCCTGCTCGCGCGCGTGGCCGGGATCACCGGCGCGACGGTGCTCGGCACCGGCGAGATCGTGCTGATCATCAACCCGCTGATCCTCTCCGGCCGCGAGCCGGTGACGGCGGCGCGGCGGGTGGCGCCGCTGCACGTCGCGACCCAGCTCGAGCCGGCCGCGCCGGCCGTGCCGACGATCATGATCGTCGACGACTCGCTCACGGTGCGCAAGATCACCGGGCGGCTGCTCGCGCGCGAGGGCTACAACGTGCTCACCGCGAAGGACGGCGTCGACGCGATGGAGCAGCTCCAGGACGCGGTGCCCGACGTGATGCTGGTGGACATCGAGATGCCGCGCATGGACGGCTTCGACCTCACGCGGAACGTCCGCGCCGATTCGCGCCTCAAGCGCATCCCGATCGTCATGATCACCTCCCGCACCGCCGAGAAGCACCGCAACTACGCGCGCGAGATCGGCGTCAACGTCTACCTCGGCAAGCCCTACCAGGAAGAGGAGCTGCTCGCGCACATCGCGAGCTTCGTCCAGAAGCCGGCGCTCGTCTGAGGCGTCAGCCCCTCCCGGGCGCCGGCCGCGCGCCGCGCTACAATTGCGGCCGTGCAGCAGGTGAACCTCACCAACCACTTTCTGATCGCCATGCCGAGCATGGTCGATCCGTACTTCTCCCGTACGCTGACCTACATCTGCGAGCACAACGATCAGGGCGCGCTCGGCCTGGTGGTGAACCGGCCGATCGACATGACGCTCGCGGCGCTGTTCGAGCGCCTGAGCCTGGAGACCGGCGCGCGCGGGCTCGCCGAGACGCCGGTCTACTTCGGCGGACCGGTGCAGACCGACCGCGGGTTCGTCCTGCACATGCCGGTCGGCAGCTGGAGCTCGACCCTCACCGTGCACGAGCGGCTCGGGCTCACGACCTCCCGCGACATCCTCGAAGCGGTCAGCCGCGGCACCGGTCCGGAGCGGATCATCGTCACGCTCGGGTACTCGGGGTGGGCGGCCGGCCAGCTCGAGCACGAGCTCAGCCAGAACGCGTGGCTCACGGTGGCGGCGCGGGACGCGATCATCTTCGACGTGGCGGCGGAGGAGCGGCTGCCCGCGGCGATGGAGATCCTCGGGGTCTCGTACGCCACGCTGGCCGACGAGGCGGGGCACGCGTGACGGGTGGCTGGTGATGGGTCATGGGTCCGCGGCGCGTGTGGAGGACCAACTGAGTTCCGCCCATCAGCCGCTACCCATTCCTCCCGTCCCGTCGGGCACCGTGCTCGCGTTCGACTACGGCGAGCGCTTCCTCGGCGTCGCGGTCGGCGAATCGGGGGTGCGCGTCGCGCATCCGCTCGCGACGATCGACACGCGCGTCGCCGCGGCCCGCTTCCAGGCCATCGCGGCGCTCGTCGACGAATGGCGGCCGGCACAGCTCGTGGTCGGGCTGCCGCTCGGGCTCGACGGGGACCGCCACGATCTCACGCGCCGCGCCGAGCGGTTCGCCCGACAGCTCGAAGGGCGCTTTCGCCTGCCGGTGACGCTGGTCGACGAGCGGCTCTCCTCCGTGGAAGCCGAAGGCCGGCTGCGCGCCGCCGGCCGCGGCGGGCGCCGGGGCAAGCGGCTCGTGCATCCGGCGGCGGCGCAAGTCATCCTCCAGGATTTCTTCGACCGGCATGCGGCTGCCTGACGCCGAAGCGCTCTGCGCGGAGCTCGTGAAGAAGCTGCGGTCCGCCGTGACCGCGGAGACCGCGATGGTGGGGATCCACACCGGCGGGGCGTGGCTCGCCGAGCGCCTGCACCGGGAGCTCGGCCTGAAGGTGCCGCTCGGCCGCCTCGACATCTCGTTCTACCGCGACGACTACTCCAGGTCGGGGCTGCACAAGTCGGTGAAGGCGAGCCAGATCCCGTTCGCGGTCGACGGCCGCCACATCCTGCTGGTCGACGACGTGCTCTATACCGGCCGGACGGTGCGGGCCGCGATGAACGAGCTGTTCGACTACGGGCGGCCCGAGTCGATCGGCCTGGTGGTGCTGGTGGACCGCGGCGAGCGGCAGCTGCCGGTCTGCGCGCAGTACTGCGGCGCGACCCACGCGGTGCCGAAGGGCGCGATGCTGCGGCTCGCGCGCGACGACGCCGGCAAGCTCGCTCTGCGTCTGGACAATGCATAACCCCCAGCTGAACGCCAAGGGCGAGCTCGCGCACCTGCTCACGCTGGAGGGGCTGCCGCGCGAGATCATCGTCAACATCCTGGACACGGCGGCCTCCTTCGTCGGCGTCACCGAGCGCGACGTGAAGAAGGTGCCGCTGCTGCGCGGCAAGAGCATCTTCAACCTGTTCTTCGAGAACTCGACCCGCACCCGCACCACCTTCGAGATCGCCGCGAAGCGCCTGTCGGCGGACGTCATCAACCTCAACATCACCACCTCGTCGACGCAGAAGGGCGAGACGCTGCTCGACACCGTGGACAACCTGTCGGCGATGCATGCCGACATGTTCGTCGTGCGCCACGGGCAGAGCGGCGCGGCGCACATGATTGCCCGGCACGTCGGGCCGGAGCGGCACGTCATCAACGCCGGCGACGGCCGGCATGCCCACCCGACGCAGGGTCTCCTCGACGCCTACACGATCCGGCATTACAAGCGCGACTTCGGCGGGCTCTCGGTCGCGATCGTCGGTGACATCCTGCACTCGCGGGTCGCGCGCTCGCTCATCCACGTGCTCAACATCCTCGGCACGCCCGACGTGCGGGTGATCGGCCCGCAGACGCTGATGCCCGCCGGGGTGGAGAGCCTCGGCGTGCGCGTCTGCCACGACATGCGGCAGGGCCTCGCGGGGGTCGACGTGGTCGTGATGCTCCGGCTGCAGAGCGAGCGCATGCGGGGCCCGCTGCTGCCCTCGGCGCAGGAGTTCTTCAAGTACTACGGCCTCACGCCGGACAAGCTCGCGCAAGCGAAGCCCGACGCGATCGTGATGCACCCCGGGCCGATGAACCGCGGCATCGAGATCGATTCGGCGGTGGCCGACGGGCCGCGCTCGGTCATCCTGCCGCAGGTGACCTTCGGGATCGCGGTGCGGATGGCGGTGATGTCGATCCTGGGCGGAAGTTGAAGATCCACATCAAGAGCGGCCGGCTCGTCGACCCGAAGAACGGCGTCGACCGCCCGGTCGATCTCTTCATCGCGGCGGGCCGCGTCGCCGGGTTCGGCGCGCCGCCGAAGGGGTTCGGCGCCGAGCGCGTGATCGACGCGAGCGGGCTCGTCGTCGCGCCGGGCCTCGTCGACCTCGCCGCGCGGCTGCGCGAGCCGGGGCTCGAGTACAAGGCGACGCTCGAATCGGAGATGCTCGCCGCGGTCGCGGGCGGCGTGACGAGCCTCGCCTGCCCGCCCGACACCGATCCGCCGCTCGACGAGCCGGGGCTGGTCGAGATGCTGAAGCGCCGCGCCGCGAGCCTGAACCTCGCCCGGGTCTACCCGGTGGGCGCGCTCACCGCGAAGCTCGAGGGCGAGCGGCTCACCGAGATGGCGGAGCTGCGCGACCACGGCTGCGTCGCGTTCTCGCAGGCCGACGTCCCGCTGCCCGACACGCAGCTCCTGTGGCGGGCGCTGCAGTACGCCGCGACCTTCGGTTTCCCGGTCTGGCTGCGGCCCCAGGACCCGCACCTCGCGAAGGGCGGCGTCGCGCACGACGGCGAGGTCGCGACCCGGCTCGGGCTGCCCGGGATCCCGACGTTCGCCGAGACGATCGCGCTCGGCACGATCCTCGCGCTCGCGCGCGTGACCGGGACGCGCGTGCATCTCTGCCGCCTGTCCGCCGGCGAGTCGATCGAGATGGTCCGGGCCGCGAAACGGGAGGGCCTGCCGGTCACGTGCGACGTCGCCGCGCATCACCTGCACCTGTCGGACATGGACCTCGGCTACTTCGACGCCCACGCCCACGTCGTGCCGCCGTTCCGGAGCCAGCGCGACCGCGATCGGCTCCGGGCGGGCCTCGCCGACGGCACGATCGACGCGGTCTGCTCGGACCACACGCCGGTCGACGAGGACGCGAAGCAGCTGCCGTTCGGGGAGTCCGAGCCGGGCACGACCGGGCTCGAGCTCCTGCTGCCGCTCACGCTGAAGTGGAGCCAGGAATCGCGGCTTCCCCTGCCGCAGGCGCTGGCGCGCGTGACCTCCGACCCGGCGCGGATCCTCGGCGTCGACGCCGGGCACCTCGCCGTCGGCGCGCCGGCCGACGTCTGCATCTTCGACCCGGAGTCGTACTTCAAGGTCGTGCCGGCGACGCTCCGGAGCCAGGGGAAGAACACCCCGTTCCTCGGCTACGAGCTGCCCGGCGTGGTGCGCTACACGCTGGTCGCCGGCGAAGTGCGGTACGCGCCCCGGGGCTAGCAGGCGAGCCGCGAGGGATCGCAATCCCCGCTCACCGCGAGCGCCTTCACGCGCGAGCGCTCGCCCTTGACGACCGCGACGCGCGCCTTCGGGATCCCCAGCGCGCCGGCGACGAACGCGACCAGCGCGTCGTTGGCCCGCCCGTCGAGCGCCGGCGCGGCGATGCGGATCTTCAGCCGGTCGCCGTGCCGCCCCGCGACCCCGGAGCGCCGCGCGCCGGGCTGGACGTGCACCGCGAACGTCCAGCCGCCCGCGGTGCGGCGGCACCAGGGGTTCGATTCCGCAGCGTTCCGGCGCGGCTCAGCCGCCACTGCTCATGAGCAACGCGCGCGGCGCGCCGTCGAGCAGGATGAGCACGATCTGCGCGAGCACGACCACGACGAGGGGCGACAGGTCGACGCTGCCGATGGGCGGGATGAACCGCCGGAAGAAGGCGTAAAACGGCTGCGCGAGGCCGTCGAACACGTAGGCGAGCGGCGAGCCGGGATTGAACCAGCTGAACAGGACCTGCACGATGACGACCAGGATCAGCAGGTGCAGGCTGTAGCGCAGCAGCTCGGCGAGCGACCACACGATCATCGCGAGGCCGGGCGCGACGAACGCCCCGCCGCTCGCGGCCGCGTAGAGCACGAGCATCTTGACGATCTGCGCGAGCCACGCCACGGCGAAGCTCGCGAGGTCGTACTGCCGGAACGAGGGAACGACCCGCCGCGCCGGGAGCACCGCCCAGCTGGTGAGCGCGACCACGAACTGCCCGACCGGGGTGCGGAACGACGCGCGCAGCGCCTGCATCCAGAAACGCAGCAGCACGACGTAGATGAAGAGACCGAAGACGGTCTCGATCAGCAGGTTGGCGACCTGTCCCGGCATCGCTAGTCCCGGCCCAGCTCGTCGCCGAGCTCGCGCGCCCGGTCGTTCGCGGCCCGCACCGCGCGGACGATCGCCTCGTCGACCCGGTCGCCGCGCAGCGACGCGAGCGCGCGCTCGGTCGTTCCGCCCCTCGAGGTGACGCGCTCCCGCAGGGCCGCGGGCGCCTCGCTCGACCGCGCCGCGAGCTCCGCGGAACCGCGAAAGGTGGCGATCGCGAGCCGCCGTGCCGCGCCGGCCTCGATGCCGAGCTCCCGCGCCGCGCGCTCGAGCGTCTCGATGAAGTAGAACACGTACGCCGGCCCGCTCGCGGAGACGGCGGTCACCGGGTCGAGCAGCCGCTCGTCGTCGACCCAGATCACCTCGCCCACCGCTTCCAGGACGGCCTGCGCCTGGGCGCGCTGCGCGGGCGCCACCTCGGCCCGGGCGTACAGCCCGGTGATGCCCGCGCCGATCAGCGCCGGGGTGTTCGGCATGCACCGCGCGAGGCGCGCGTAGCCGCCCAGCCAGCGCCCGAGGTCGGCGAGCCGGATCCCGGCGGCGATCGAGAGGACCAGCTCGGACTCGAGATGCGGCGCGAGCGCGCGCGCCGCCTCGCGCAGCTGCTGCGGCTTAACCGCGAGCACGACCACGTCGCCGTAGGGCGCGGCCGCCGCCGGCTGCTCGAAGCAGCGCACGCCGAGCGAGCCGGCGAGCCGCGCGCGCGCCTCCGGCAGGCGCTCGACGACCTTCATCCGCTGCGCGTCGAAGCCTTTAGCGGCGAGGCCGCCGGCGAGCGCCGTGGCCATGTTGCCGCCGCCGATGAAGGTGAGGTCCATGGGAGCCGGGGAAGCGTCGATTATCGTGGATTGGCGGTCCCGCCGCTCGGCCGCGGGCCGAAGATCGCGGTGCCCACGCGCACCATCGTCGCCCCGGCCGCGATCGCCGCCTCCAGGTCGTCCGACATCCCCATCGACAGCGTGTCGAGCGCGAGGCCCTCGCGCCCGAGCCGCTCCTTGAGGGCATGGAGCGTCGCGAACCGCCGCTGCTGGAGCGCGGTGTCGGACGTCGGCTCGGGAATGGTCATCAGGCCGCGCAGCCGCAGCCGCGGCAGCCTGGCGACGGCGTGCGCGAGCGCGGGCGCCTCCCCGGGGTCGACCCCGCTCTTCGACGCCTCGCCGCTCACGTTCACCTGCACGCAGACCTGGAGGGGCGGGAGCTGCTCCGGTCGCTGCGCCGCGAGGCGCTCCGCGACCCTCAGGCGATCGATCGAGTGCACCCAGTCGAAGCGCACCGCGACCGGCCGCGTCTTGTTGCTCTGCAGGGGGCCGACGAAATGCCAGACGAGGTCGCGGTCGCCGAGCGCGTCGCGCTTGGCGAGCGCCTCCTGGACGTGGTTCTCGCCGAAGTCGCGCTGCCC
Organism: Burkholderiales bacterium; assembly: GCA_050741515.1. Classification (GTDB taxonomy): domain Bacteria; phylum Pseudomonadota; class Gammaproteobacteria; order Burkholderiales; family SG8-39; genus DATEDA01. The sequence goes on along the minus strand of JBOIFD010000166.1, from coordinate 15,221 downwards.
GGCGGCGTGCGCTGCCCCGATGTCCGCGGCCGGGAACGACTTGCTTACCGCCACGAGAACTATGTCACGGGGGTCGCGCGCGGCGCTCCGGCAGGCGCTGGCGATGCGGGACTTTACGGCTTGCAGACGGTTTTCGATTGTGTCCATAATCCCCGGGATTTCTCTGGTGGGCCAAGGGCTTGGCGGCTCCAGCTCCGACACAGGACGAAAATTCTATATGGACATCTCCGAACTGCTCGCCTTCGTCGTCAAGAACAGGGCGTCCGACCTCCACCTCTCGGCGGGCATGCCGCCGCTGATCCGCGTGCACGGCGACATCCGGCGCATCAACCTGCCGGCGCTCGAGCACAAGGACGTGCACTCGATGGTGTACGACATCATGAACGACGCGCAGCGCAAGACCTACGAGGAGAACCTCGAGGCCGACTTCTCGTTCGCGATCCCGGGACTCGCGCGCTTCCGCGTCAACGCGTTCAACCAGCAGCGCGGCGCCGCCGCCGTGATGCGGACGATCCCGACCAAGGTGCTGTCGCTCGAGGAGCTGAACGCGCCGAAGGTCTTCACCACCATCGCCGAGTACCCGCGCGGCCTCGTGCTCGTCACCGGGCCGACCGGCTCGGGCAAGTCGACGACGCTCGCGGCGATGATCAACTACATCAACGAGAACGAGTACGGCCACATTCTAACGATGGAGGACCCGATCGAGTTCGTGCACGAGTCGAAGAAGTGTCTGATCAACCAGCGTGAGGTCGGGCCGCACACGCTGTCGTTCGCGAACGCCCTCAGGTCCTGCACGCGCGAAGACCCGGACACGATCCTGGTCGGCGAGATGCGCGACCTCGAGACCATCCGCCTCGCGCTGACCGGCGCCGAGACCGGCCACCTCGTGTTCGCCACGCTGCACACGAGCTCGGCGGCGAAGACGATCGACCGGATCGTCGACGTGTTCCCGGCGGCGGAGAAGGAGATGGTGCGCGCGATGCTCTCCGAGAGCTTGCGCGCGGTGATCTCGCAGGCGCTGCTCAAGACCAAGGACGGCAGCGGGCGCCTCGCGGCGCACGAGATCATGATCGGCACGCCGGCGATCCGCAACCTGATCCGCGAGAACAAGGTGGCGCAGATGTACTCGTCGATCCAGACCGGTCAGCAGTATGGAATGCAGACCCTCGACCAGAACCTGCAGGAGCTCGTGAAGCGCGGGGCCGTGACCATGGCCGAGGCGCGCGGGTACGCGGCGAACAAGGACAACTTCCTCGGGCCATAGACGAGCGCGTCCCGGCAGTGGACGAGCGCGTCCCGCGCGAGTTCTCCGGGGCGCCGATGGCGCCCCGTACCGGCTGCTGTAAGAGTAAGATCTTCGAAACTTCTGGCCCGTAGGCAGGGGACAACATGGAACGAGACCAGGCAACCAAGTTCATCTACGACCTGCTGCGCCTGATGGCGAGCAAGAAGGCCTCCGACCTCTTCATCACCGCGGGCTTCCCGCCGGCGATCAAGCTCGACGGCCGGGTCACGCCGGTGTCGCAGCAGCCGCTGTCGCCGCAGCACACCTCCGAGCTCGTGCGCTCGGTCATGAACGACCGCCAGGCGGCCGAGTTCGAGTCGACCAAGGAGTGCCAGTTCGCGATCAGCCCCGGCGGGATCGGCCGGTTCCGCGTGAGCGCCCTCGTCCAGCAGGGCCACATCGGGATGGTGCTGCGGACGATCAACTCGAAGATCCCGACGTTCGAGGAGCTGGGGCTGCCGGCGACGCTCAGGGACGTGGCGATGACCAAGCGCGGTCTGGTCATCATGGTCGGGGCGACCGGTTCCGGAAAATCGACCTCGCTCGCGGCGATGGTCGGCCACCGCAACGAGAACTCCTACGGCCACATCATCACGATCGAGGACCCGATCGAGTACGTCCACCCGCACCGCAACTGCATCATGACCCAGCGCGAGATCGCGGTCGACACCGACTCGTGGGAGAACGCGCTGAAGAACACGCTGCGGCAGGCGCCCGACGTGATCATGATGGGCGAGATCCGCGACCGCGAGACGATGAACTACGGCATCGCGTTCGCCGAGACCGGCCACCTCTGCATGGCGACGCTGCACGCGAACAGCGCCAACCAGGCCCTCGACCGGATCATCAACTTCTTCCCCGAGGACCGGCGGCCGCAGCTGCTGATGGACCTCTCGCTCAACATGAAAGGCATGATCTCGCAGCGCCTGATCCCGCGGAAGGAAGGCAAGGGGCGGGTCGCGGCGGTCGAGATCATGCTCAACTCGCCGCTCATCGCCGACCTCATCTTCAAGGGCGACGTGCACGAGATCAAGGAGATCATGAAGCGCTCGCGCGAGCTCGGCATGCAGACCTTCGACCAGCACCTCTTCGACCTCTACGACAACGGCCACATCACCTACGAGGACGCGCTGCGCAACGCCGACTCGGTGAACGACCTGCGGCTCGCGATCAAGCTCCACTCCAAGGAAGCCAAGAACCGCGACGTCAGCAAGGGCATCGAGCACCTCGACATCGTCAAGTGACGGTTGCGAGCGCGGCCGGGCCGCGCGGCAACCGTCATCCCGACGAAAGTCGGGATCCAGGAGAACAAAAGGCCGGCGACGCCGGCCTTTTTTCTGGTACCGGGGCGCGCCGCCGCTAGACCGTCGCCCGCCGCAGCGCCCGCTTCAGGCCGTGGATCTCCTCCAGCACCGCCTTCAGCCCGGCGCGGTCCTTCGAGGCGAGGATCCCGTCGCGCTTCTTCTTGAGTGCCTTGATCTTCGCTTTCTGCTTGACCTTCTCGGCGCCGACCGCGTGATGGTGGACGTGCATGTCGATCCCGAGCGCCTTGCACAGCCCGACGAGCAGGTGGTCCTTGTTCATCTGCGTGTAGCCCTTGACCGCCTCGTGCTCGGTGCCCTTGGCGATCTCGCGCAGCTCGGCGACGGTCTTGTGCTTCAGCGCCTCATAACTGTGGGCCATGGTGGGGGTCTCCTTGAGTCCAGCGGGAAAGCCTAGCTCAGCCCGCGGTGTCCTGCTCGGCCGCGGCCGGCCCCTTCCGCCGCATGCCGCCGGCGACGATCCGGTACTCCAGCAGCCGGCACTCGAGCGGACCGTTGTAGAGCGGGATGCGCTTCGACGCCTTCAGGCCGATGAGCTTCGCGAGGCGCGCCGCGTCACCGGTGAAGAGGTAGCACCGCCAGCCGGCGAAGCGCGCCTTGAGCGCGTCGCCGAGCCTGGGATAGAACGCCTCGAGCGCCTTGTCCTCGCCCAGCCGCACTCCGTACGGCGGGTTCGCGATGAGGACGCCCGCGGGCGCGGGAGGCGAGAGCTCGAGCACGTTCGCCTGCTTGAGCAGGACCACCCCCGTGAGCCCGGCGCCTTCGATCGCGGCGCGCGCCTGCGTGAGCTCGGCGCCGTACAGATCGCTGCCGTGGATCGGCAGCGGTTCGCGCGGTTTCTCCTGCGCGCGCGCCTCGTCGCGCAGCCTTTGCCAAAGCGTCGCGTCGAACCCGGCGAGCTTCTCGAACCCGAAGACCCGCTGGCGGCCGGGCGCAAGGCCGAGCGCGATCGCTGCCGCTTCGATGACGAACGTCCCGCTGCCGCACATCGGGTCGAGGAACGGCTCGCCGGGCTGCCAGCCGGTGAGCGCGATGATCCCGGCCGCCAGGTTCTCGCGGATCGGAGCCTCGCCCGTGCCCCCCCGCCAGCCGCGCTTCCACAGCGCCTCGCCGGAGGTGTCGAGATGGAGCGTCACCGAACGTGCATCGAGGAAGGCGTGAATGCGGACGTCGGGCACCCGGGTCTCGACGTCGGGCCGGCCGCCGGTGTCGGCGCGGAAGCGGTCGCAGACCGCGTCCTTGACCCGCAAGGTGACGAACTCGAGGCTCTTCACCGGCGAGCGGATCGCGCTCACGTCGACGCGGATCGTCCGGGCGGCGTGGAAGCGCTCGGGCCACGCAACGCGCAGCGCGGCCGCGTAGATGTCCTGCTCGTTAGCGTAGGGCGCCTCGGCGACGCGCCACAGGATTCGGGAGGCGATGCGGGAGTGCAGGTTCGCGCGGTAGCAGGTCGCGAGCGCCCCTTCGAAGTGCACGCCGCCGCCGGTCGGCCGGGTACCGCGGGCGCCGCAGCTCTCCAGCTCCCGCGCGAGCACCTCCTCGAGGCCGCGCGGGCAGGTGGCGAAGAACGAATGCAGGGTCATCCGGAAGCGCGCAGCATAGCGCGCCCCGGATCGAGGTCGTGTACACGGGCGGGCGACCGTCGACTGACGGCTACCCCGCGGCGCCCCCGACCACGAGAAAAACCGAATGCGGTTCGCGGAGCGGCGCGTTGACCTTCAGCGTGGCGGTCAGAACCGGGGGGACGAGCTGCTTGCCGCAACGTCCTCGATGTCGGCGCGGCGCAGCCCGATGTCGTTCAGTTGCCGGTCGCTCAGCGCGCTGAGCTCGCGAATCGTCTGCCAGGTCTTGAGCCGCGCGAGCGCCGACGCGACCGCCCTTGCGAGCGCGGTCCAGGCCGCGCTGCGAAGGCCGGCTTCGAAGCGGTAGAGATCGATCGGCCGGCGGGTGTTCGACGGGGTGTTCATGGGTTGGGTCCTCGTGCTTTGGGGGCGAGGCCAGTGTGAGGAGGCGAGACTCACCGATCGCTAACGGATGGCGAATGGGCTGCCGGCGGCACGTGCCGGGGGGCGTCCGGCGTGCTGCTGCATCGCAGCAAAGGCCTTGCCCCCGGCTTACGGCAGGCACCGCCGCGCCGAGGCCTTGGCGCCGGAGCGCGACGGGGATCAGGGCGTCGCGTCCAGCGCGCGCCTGACCGCTTCGGTTTCCGGCCCTGGCGCAAGCCCGAGCACCACCGAGAGCAGCTCCCGGCAGCGGCGGTACGCCTGCAGCCCGGCCGCCGGCTGCCCCAGCTCGCGGTGGCAGATCATCAGGCCGCGATACAGGTCCTCGGCGAGGTTGTCGAGCTCGAGCGCCCGCTGGTAAAGCGCGACGGCCGCGTCCCACCGGCGTGCCGCCTGCAGCCGGTTCCCCAGCGCGAGGACCGTGCGCACCAGCTTCGAGCGCAGGCGATCGCGCGGGGCAATCGCCCAGCGCTCGTCCTCGCCGCCGGCGAGAAAGTGCCCGGGATACGCGTCGAGCAGGGCCCGCCCGAGGCGGACGGCGTCCGCGACCGGCAGGTCGGCGGTCTGGGTCCCGCCGTCGGCCTCCCGCGCGAGTCGCTCGAAGGCCCAGACGTCGACCCAGCATTGGTGCCGGTCGAGCGAGAGCTTGCCCTCGGCGAGCACGAGCGCGGCGTCGCGCCCGAGGAGCTTCCGCAGGCGATGGAGCGCCATGTCGAACGATGCCTTCGCCGCATCCCCTTCCGCGTCGGGCCAGAGGAGCGCGGCGAGCCGCGACGCATCCACGCCTTCGCCGCCGAGCGCGACCAGCGCCTTGAGCAGCTCGAGCGGCTTGCGCTGCGCCTTGCCGCGGACCTCGAGCGGCGCGCCCTCGCGGGCGACCTCGAACCGTCCGAGCGTGCGCAGGCGCAGCGGCCACGGCCAGGCGTCGATCGCCGGCGATCGCGGGCGAAGCTTGAGCGCGGCGACGATTGCCCGCGCGTGCTCGACCTCGATGCCGTTGGCGAGCGCGAGCTCCGCAAGCTCGACGAAGAGCGCGATGCTCAGCAACGGCCGCCCGGTGATGCACCGCGCCTCGCGGGCGAGCCGCATGCCTTCCCGAAGATGCGCGAGGGCGTCGTCGATACGGCCGAGACGGTGCTCCGCCACGGCGAGCAGCTGGAGCGCCGGAAAGAGCACGGCCGGGCCGTTGAGCTCGCGGGCGACGGCGACCGCGCGTTCGAGCGTCGCGCACGCGTCCTCGTTCTCGCCCCGCGCCAGCCGGACCATGGCTTGCGTCGACAGGGACATCGAGAAGCCGACCGACCGTGGCGTCATGAGCGAGACGAGCTCGGAGGCCTTGGACCAGGCGCCATCCAGGTCCCCGCATGCGAGGCGAGCGATCGCGCCGTACTGCAGCTGGCTGCCGCGCATTCTCGACACGAAGGTCGGCGTTTGATTCACGCGCTCGTCCCGCTTCCTCACCGCGTCCAGGTCGCCCGACACGAGGCTGCCGCGCAGCCCCAGCAGCATCGACCCCATCTGATCCACGGGACTGGTGTTCGCCTCCGCTTCGAGCGTTGCCGCCGCCTCTTCGGCGGCCTGGAACGCGCCGCTGAAGAACGCCTCGGTCGACCGGACGTTGAGGAAAACGTACCGGTCGCGAACCGAAACCCCCGGCGCCGCAAGGTCCGCGTCCGCGGCCGCGATCACCGACCGGAGCTTCGCGACGTCGCCGAGATAGGTGTAGGCGAGCCCCGCGAAGCCCGCCATGCGCAGCCGCTGCCCGGGCTCGGGCAACCGGCGCGCCAGCTTGTCGGCCCGCTCGATCCCGAACGTCCACAGCGGATGCCGGGCGGGCAGGCGGTAGTCCGCGTTGAAGTTCCGGATGATCCGCGTTTCGACCTGCGGATCCTTGACCGGACTGTGGCGTTCCAGCTGCTCCTGCACCTGCGTCAGCAGTTCCTCGAGCTCGGCCGCCGAGCGCGCGGTCTGGAACAGCCAGCCGCGCGCTGCGCAGGATCCCACCACGTCGCCGGCGGCGTCGAAGAGCGCGCATGCGCGCTCGAGCGAGGCGCGGAACGTCGCATCCCGGGCCACCGCTTTGCATAGCCCCAGCCAGAGGAGCAGCCATGGCGCAGCGGCGATGTCCGCCGCCGGAAGCGCGTCGAGCCACGTGCGCAGGGTGTGAAACCGCGCCTGGTCGACCATCCGCTCGGCGCGGCGCTCGACGAGCGCCCTGAGCCCCGTCCAGTCCCGCGCCTCGATGAGGAGCTCCGCTGCCGCGACCTCCGCTCCGCCTTCTTCGAGCAGCGCCGCGGCCTTGCGCTTGAGGACCCCGAGCGCCTCGGAGCCGAGCGCCTCGGCGGCACGGACGACCAGGAATTCGCGAAACAGCGGGTGGTACTCGTAGACGTTCTCGGGACCGGGTCGACGATCGGTGAAGAAGTTGTCGGCATGCAGATCGGCAAGGATGCGCGCGGCTCGAGCGTCGCCCGTCAGCGCCTGGGCGATGGCCGCGGTCATGTGCGGCAGGAATGCCGTGCGGTACAGGAACGACTGGTTGGCGGGCGGGATCCGCGACCAGACCTGGCTCGCAAAATAGTCGAACAGCTGGCGGGGCGGCTCCTGCCGTGCATGCTCGAGATCCATGCCCCGCTGCGCCGCGCGCAACATCATCACCATGCCCGCCGCCCACCCGCGGCTCAGCTCGTGCAGCGCGGAGAGATTCTCCGGATGTCCGACTCCCCAGCTCCGGGCGAGCGCCGCGACTTCCTCGGGGAAGAACTGAACCTCCTGCCAGTCGAGGGTCGTGAACTCGCGATCGAGACTCCACTTCGCCAGCGCCGCGGGCGGCTCGGCCCGGCTCAGCACGATGACCCGCACGTGCTCGGAAAGGCGATCGAGAAGCGCGACGACCAGATCGTGGAAGCGCGAATCGGCAGCGACTTCCTGGTAGTTGTCGAAGACGATGACGATCGGCTTCGCGAAACGCTCGAAGAACGCCTCGAAGAACCGCCGTGCAAACGCCTCGAGCTCGGCGAAGTACGCCGCGCTGAACGGCGGCAGCGGCTCCCCGGGGCGATCCCTGACCGCGAGCCGGAGATAGTGCGTGACGCTCGCCAGATCGGCGTCGCTGGCGTCGATCTGATACCAGAGGCAATCGAGTTGGCGCGTCGCGACGAAGGTCGAGACGAGCGAGGTCTTGCCCGCGCCGCCCGGCCCGCTGATCCAGACGACCTTGCGCTGGAGGCTCTGATCGAGCCGCTTGAACAGCCGCTCGCGCGGGATCAGTCCGTTTGCGGTCGGACGCGCGAGCTTGGCGGGCAGCGGTTGCCGCGCAGGCGCCGATGGACGCTGCGGCCGCGGCCGTCTCGAGGAAGTCGCGCGCTCTCGCGGGGTGACCATGCGATCGTCGCCGCCACGAGCATATGGACTCGTTTGCCCGGGCGCAAGCTTGCGCGCGATGTGCCCGGCCCCCCGGCAGACCGCGCGTTCAAGCGGCCCGGGATCGACGCCGCGGACGCGGGCGGGACGCCGGCGGATCGACGGGCGCCGGGGCCGCGAACGCCGCGTGGATCCGCACCGTGCGCTCGAGCCCGTCCAGATGCTCGAGCACCTTGCGGCGCAGGTCCGGATCGAGCCGCGCCTCGCGCAGGAACCGCTTCGTGGTCGTCACCGCCTCCCGGCTCCGCTGTCCGCCGAGAAACGCCGCCAGCCAGTGGTCGACGAAGAAGATCTTGCGCGTGCGCTTCAGATCGGGGAGCTGCTCGAGCGCCGGCTCGAGGAAGGGCGAGGTCCACTGCTCGTGCTCGACGGTGTTGAACGGCCCGAGGCTCTCCTCGATCCAGCTCTCGGCGAGCGTGGCGTCGTCGAGGAAGGCGAGAAACCGGCGCCACTTCACCTCCGGCTCGGGCCGGGCGGCGGCAGCGGCGTAGGCGTAGCGCCGGCCGTTGTCGCTGAGATCGGCCTGCGCCTGCGCGGCGAGGAGCCGCTCGGCTTCAGGGTCCCGCAGGGCGAGCAGCCGCTCGATGATCCGGAAGCGCTCGCGCGAGCTCAAGGTGACGCCGGGCACCTCGCGGGCACCCGCGAGCAGCGCCTTGAGAGTGCGGCGGGCATCGTCGGTCGTCGCGGCGCCGACGAAGGTCCGGAAATAGGTGATGCGCACCCCCGTCTCGGGCGCGTTGGCCATCCCGTCGGCGAGCGCCGCCTCGACGCGCGGCGCGGCGGCGGCGCGCTGTGCATCCGAGAGGTACCAGCGGAACGCCGTCTGGGCGCGGCCGACGAGGCTCGCGACCGTCACTTCGTCGGTCTCGCTGCGGGCCTGCCGCAACGCCAGGTCGATGTACGCGAGCGGCGCGAGCCGCGCGTCGCGCACCTCCTCCCAGAGCGCGTCGGCGAGCAGCGCGCGCAGGAACGGATCCGGCACGCCGGCCAGGTCCGCGATCACCGCGGCCCGGCTCGCGTCGTCCAGCGGGAACCGCCCGTACGCGTAGTCGCCGTGGTTCGCGAAGACGTAGCGCGGGGCGGGCTGGCCGACGAGCTCGGGGACGGTCGCCGTGCGGCCGTTGAGGACGACCGGCACCGTCTGCGCCGCGCCGTCGCCGGCGACGAGCAGCTCGGTGCGCATCGGCCACCGCCCGTCGCCGCGCAACGCGTCGGATTGGGACAGCACGAACCGCTTGATCCGGCCGGCACCGTCGAGCTCCCACTTGGCTGCCACCGTGGGCATCCCGCGGCGCTTGACCCAGGCGTTCGCCCACGCGCCGAGCTTCCGGCCGGACGCCGCCTCGAACGCGCGCACCAGGTCGTTCCAGTCCGCGGCGCCGTACGCGTGGGTGTGGACGAACGCCTGCACCGCGCGCCGGAACGCGTCCGCGCCGAGATAGAACTCCGCCTGGCGCAACACCCCCGGCGCCTTGCTGTAGACGATGCTCCCGTACGCGGACTTCGCGGCCGAGAGGTTCGGGAGCCGCTGCCAGACCGGCGTCGTGCCCCGCGTCGCGTCGGTGCGGTAGGCCGCGACCTTGAGCTGGTGGAACGCGTTCCAGGCGCGGTGCTCGGGGAGGAGCTGCTCGGTCGCCTTGGCGGCCATGAAGTTCGCGAACCCCTCCTTCAGCCACAGGTCGTCGAACCAGCGCATGGTGACGAGGTCGCCGAACCACTGGTGCGAGGTCTCGTGGAAGAGAAGCTGCGCGCGCCGGAGCTTGTCGTTCGCGCTCGGCTGGAACGGGAACAGCACCGACTCCTCGCGCAGGAAGGTCGCGCCGGCGTGCTCCATCCCGCCGTACGGAAGCTCCGGCACCAGCACGAGATCGTGTTTCGGGAACGGGAACGGGAAGCCGAAGTACTCCGCGAAGAACCCGAGCGCCTGGCGGTGGAGCAGGAACATCTCGTACGCCTCGCGGCGCGCGCGCTCGAGCCGGGACCTGCGGACCCAGATCCGGGCCTCCGGCTGCGGCGCGACGCCGTCCTCGCGCTCGTCGAGCGTCGCGAACGGTCCGGCGGCGAACGCGAGCAGGTAAGTGCTGATCGGTTCGGTCGCGCGGAAGCGGACCCGCTTCGTCCCGCCGTGCGCGGTGGTCTCGACGGCCGGCGCGTTCGACACCGCCTCCCAGGCCGCCGGGACTTCGATGGCGAGCGCAAAGCGGGCCTTCAGGTCCGGCTGGTCGAAGCACGGGAAAACCGTGCTCGCGTCGGCGGGGACGAAGAGGGAATAGACGTACTCGGATCCGTCCTCGCGGTCGCGATAGAGCGTGACCGCGGTGCCGGCGGTCGCGGTCGGCGACTCGAAGCGCAGGCGGATGACGTTCGCGCCGCTCCGCGCGAGGCGTGCGGGAATGACGAGGTGCTCGCGGACGACGCGCGGCTTCGCGACCGGCTCGCCGTTCACCTCGAGGGCGGCGAGCGCGCCGCCCGCCGGCGGCCGCCAGTCGAGCACGATGTCGACCGGCTTGCCGCGCAGGCGCACGCGGACCTCGAGCGCGCCCTCCAGCCTGGTGACCGGCGCGGCAACGGCGAGGTCGAGCGCGTATTGCACGTCGGCGTAGTGACGCGTGCGCCAGCGCGCGAGCTCCCGCGAGACGCCGGGCTCGAGGGGCGGGCCGGCCGCCGCGGCTTCAGCCACGGCGATCGTCGCCGCGAGCAGCGCGCTGGCAATCCGCATCCGGCATCGTCACCTGGCGGACACGCGGCGCACGAGCGTCCACGGCAGCATGAGGACCGCCATCGCCGCGGCCACCACCGCCATGATCACGGCGATGCGCTCCGGCCACGGCCCGAGGAAATCGACGATCGTCGGCTGCTCGGGTCGCATGTCCCCCAGGAAGCCGTAGTTCGCGCCGAGCGCGACGTTCACCGCCACGGCGAGGGCGACGTAGATCGCGCCCGCGAGACACGCGGCACCGTAGTCGCGCCAGGTGGGGCGGAACCCGTCGACCGCGATCGCATACACCGCCGCCGCCACGATGATCCCGTGAGTGAGCCAGAAGAACCAGAACTCGGGCCGGCCCGGGCCCTCGGTCAGCGTCGGCGTGATGCACGCCTGGGTCGTCAGGGCGAGCCCCCAGAAGTACAGCACCGGACGCAGCCAGGTCCAGCCCGCAGCAAGGTACAGCCCGCCGGCGAACGCGGCGATGTGGCACATCTGCAGGGGGAGGGTCAGGTACGGATCGAACTGCGGAGGAAGATTTCGCCAGCCGTGCACGCCGATCCAGGCGACGACGTAGCCGATGCCGAGCCCTCTCGCCAGCCCGCGGGCGAGGCGGCTGCCGCGCCGCGCCGCGAGCGCGAGAACCACGATGAGGAGCGCGATCCCCGCGACCGTCGCCGCGTGCAGGCCGGTGAACGGCGCGAACGTGGTCACGCGGATCGCGCGGGCTCACTTCCCGCGCGCGAAGCGCATCGTGCCGGAGTCGGCGGGCAGGTCGAAGAACAGCTTGCCGCCTTCGACGAAGAAGATCGTCGCGCGCTGCAGATCCTTGAGATACCGGCTGTCGAGCGACCCCGGCGGGCAGGCCATGCGGGTCGTGGCGATGGCGCCGAACGTGATGCGGCCCTCGCTGATCGCGTAGCTGCCGCGGCCCCGGTTGCAGTCGGCCCGGACCAGCGCGACCCCGCCGGGCTGGAGCTCCAGCGTGTAGCGGTCCGGGTTCGCGGTACCGATCCGCTCCACCGGAGTGACTGTGGCCTCCCAGTGCCAGGCGCCGATCGCGGCCTCGGGGGTGCGCACCCGGGCGGCGCCATTGTCGTGGGGCGCGGCGCTGCAGCCGGCCAGGGCGACGAATCCGGTCAGGGACAGCGTGAACAGGCAGTAGCGCATCGGTCGCACCAGGATCGTGGCGGGTGGCTGGCGGCATTCTCGCCGATCATGCCGCGCCCGTCAGCCGGACGCCGGCTCCCGGGGTTTCTTCCGGCCGCGCAAGGGTTGTGTAGGGTCGATAGGGCACAATGCGCGGTCTCCTCGCTCAACAGGCCCGCATGTCCGCGACTCCGATCGGCGCAGCCGAGCCGGTCCCGATGACCAGAGGACCGATCCGCCGCTACTTCTGGGTCGGCTTCGTGCTGGTGCTGCTGGCGCTCTGGTTCGTCAAACTGCCCCATCGCGTGCTCGCGCACCCGGACGAGGGGCGGTACGCCGAGATCCCGCGCGAGATGATCGCGACCGGCGACTGGGTCACGCCCCGGCTCAACGGGTTCGCGTACCTCCAGAAGCCGCCGCTCCAGTACTGGGCGACTGCCGCGGCGTACGAGGCGTTCGGCACGGCGGAGTGGACGGCGCGCCTCTGGACGGCCGTCACCGGGCTGCTCGCGGTGTTGGCCACCTGGTTCGCCGGAGGGCGGCTCCTGGGCAAGAGGGCCGGGGAATTCGGGGTGCTGGCCTTGCTCGCGAGCCCCTACTTCGTCGTGATGTCGGGCATCAACACGCTCGACATGGGCGTGAGCCTCTTCCTGAGCGGTGCCGTGTTCGCTTACCTGCTGTCCCGGCAGGCCGCGACTCGCGCCGCCGAAGCCGGGTGGATGCTGGTCGCCTGGGCCGCGATGGCGCTGGCGGTCATGAGCAAGGGACTCATCGGCGTCGTGCTGCCGTTCGCGACGCTCGTCGGATATGCGGTGTGGCACCGCCAGCCTGGCGCCCTGACGCGGCTCTACTGGGTGCCGGGGCTCGCGCTGTTCACGGTAATCACTGCGCCGTGGTTCGTGCTCGCCGCGCGCGCGAATTCGGACTTCCTCGAGTTCTTCTTCCTGCACGAGCACTTTCAGCGCTTCACGAGCACGGTGCACCACCGCGTGGGGCCGATCTGGTATTTCGTGCCGATCCTGCTGCTTGCGGTGGGGCCGTGGATCGCGCCCGCCGCGGCCGGCGTAGCGCGCGCGTGGCGCGCGCGGCCGGAGGGGAGCGCGGTTTCGACGCCGCGCTTCCTGCTGTTCTGGTGCGCGATCGTGTTCGCGTTCTTCAGCGTCTCGCAATCGAAGCTGCCCGCGTATCTGCTGCCCATCGTGCCCGCGCTGGCGCTGCTCGCCGGCGAGGCGCTCGCCGCCGGCGCTCTCCGCCGCCCGGCGTTCAAGCTCGCCGTCAGCGCGATGATCTTCGGCGTCGTGATGTTCGTTGCGAACGAGGTGGCGGAGGACATCAGCTTCGGCGCGCTGCACTCGATCTACGAGGCGTTCAGCGTCTGGACCGAGTCGGGGTCGATGCTGCTCGTCGTCGCCGGCGGCATCGGCCTCTACTGGGTCGACCGCACCGACCCGCGCCGGCTGACGGTCGCGCTGCTCGGCGCCTGCTATGTTGCGATGAGCCTCGGGATGATCGGCTACGGGGCGCTCGCCCCGACGCGCTCCGCGGCCGCGTTCGCGGCGCACATCGAGCGTCTCGGGCCGGCGAGCGCGCCCGTGTACAGCGTGCAGATGTACGACCAGACGCTCCCGTTCTACCTGGGCCGCCTGGTCACCCTGGCCGCCTACACGGGCGAGCTCGAGCCGGGCGTCCGCGCCGATCCGCGGCCGCAGGTCCCGACGCTGGAAGCGTTTCGCGCGCGCTGGCTCGCCGACCCGGCAGCGTTCGCGGTCATGCCGCCGATCACGTTCGCGGCGCTGCAGCGCGACGGGCTGCCGATGATCGTGCTCGCCGAGGAGCCGAAGAAGGTCCTGGTGCGCAAGCCGCCGGGCGGGGTTGCAGGCAATGACAAGCGCTAGGACGAAAGCGCTTGCGTTCGGCCTCGCGCTGTCGGCGTGCGGGGGCGCGCCCGCGTCGGCGCAGACCGGCTATCCCGTCCCGACCGTCACCCTCGTGACCCATTCGAGCCCCGGCGGCGGCAGCGACGTCTTCCTCCGCACGCTCGCGAAGCACCTCGGACCGAGGATGGGCGTCAACTTCGCGATCGAGAACATCACCGGCGGCAGCGGCGCCCGGGCGGTCGCCAAGGTCGCTCAGGCGCCGGCCGATGGGTCGGTGCTTTATGCGACGACGCCCACCTACATCCAGACCACGCTCCTCAGCAAGCCCCAGTACGGCTACGACAGCCTGATGCCGGTGGTGAACGTCTTCTACGACCCCGAAGTCGTCTATACGCGCGCGCAATCCCCGCATCGCACCCTCGCGGAGGCGATCGACTCCGCGCGGAAGAACCCCGGCAAGGCGAAGTGGGGCGCGGCCAACCCGGCCTCGCTCGAGCGCATCGCGATGGAGCGGCTGAGCCGCGTCACGCAGGCGCGCGCGATCATCGTGAGCTACGAGGGCGGGCGCGACCAGATGCTCGGCGTGCTGAACGGGACGCTCGACCTCGGCATCGGCGAGATCCAGGAGATGGTCGCACAGCTCGACGCCGGCCAGGTGCGGCTCCTCGCGGTGCTGACGGCGAACCGGGCGCCGGGGCTGCCCGACGTCGCGACCGCCCGGGAGCAGGGCATCGACGTCGTCGTGACCAAGTTCCGCGGGCTGGCCGGTCCCAGGGGCCTCCCGCCCAACGTGCTCAAGGCGTGGCACGACGGCATCAAGGCGGTGCTCGCCGATCCCGCCTACCAGAAGGTGTACCGGCGCGAGAGCCTGATTCCGGCGCTGATGGGCGCCGAGGAAGCCGACCGCTTCACGGCGAGCTTCGCCTCCGACGTCGCCGGGTCGCTGCGCGAGCTCGGCGTGATCAAGTAGCTTCGCCGGGCGTCGTGCGTCGCGACCTCGTCTGCGCCGCGCTCGGTCTGGCGCTCGCCGTAGCGTACTACGCCGCAGCGGACGCGCTGCCGAGGAGCCTGCTCGCCGACGGCGTCGGCGCCGACGGGGTGCCGAAGCTGCTCGCCGTGGTGCTCGCGGTGCTGTCGGTCGTGGTCGGTGCGCGGAGCTTGCTTGCCGGGGCGTCGGCCGCGAGTGGGGGCGATCCGGGCCTTAACCGGCACCTGCGTGCGCTGGGCGTCGCCGCGCTCGGCGCCGCGTTCGTCGCGCTGGCACCGGTTCTCGGCTACCCGCTCGCGCTGGCGCTGCTGGTTCTCGCCGCAGCGCTGTACTACGGGGCGGCGCTACGGCTGCAGGCGGTGCTCTACGCGGGCGGCACCGCCGCGATCCTCTGGTTCATCTTCGCGCGCGGGCTCGGCGTCGCGATGCCCGCCGGCCTCTTCGGCTGAATCGCATGCCCGAGCTCGCCC
>JBOIFD010000165.1:0-12299 GCA_050741515.1 Burkholderiales bacterium | reverse complement strand
CGGTCAAGCAGTGCGGTGGAGCGACGTGCAAATCGACGCGTCGAGCGAAGCGGTAGGGCTCCGTCGCGAGATGGAGCGCGAGTTCGCGCCGCCGCGTCGCGCGGCGGCGTAGACGCTCGTTTCCCGGTCGCGCCGCGCTAGAAGATCACGCTCGGATTGCGGAGGTTCTGGTCGCAGTCGAGCAGGTTGACCTGCTTGACCAGGATCTCCCAGCGGCCGTCGTGCTGCGCCAGGCGGTGGCCGCACCAGCCGGCCAGCCGGCGGGTGTCGCCGGCCCGGAACTCGTTGATCACGAACGTCGACCGAACCATGTAGGCGGAGCGCTCCTCCGTGCCGAAGACCTCGACGTTGGAGACGAGCCGCGCGGTCCGGGACGGCGGGACCTGCGACCAGGCGTACCCGGTGCGCAGGCGGTAGACCCGGTCTTCCAGGCGGCGCCGGTCGTCGAACGCGATGGCAACCTCCTTCCTCGGATCGCCTCCGCGGGGCGTTGCCGGGACCCAGTACAGGCATTCGGGGGTGTACAGGGCCAGCCATTCCTCGAACTGTCCCGCGTCGAGCAGCCGCGCCTCCCGGTAGAGGACGGCCTGGCACCGGTCGCGGATCGCCGGGTTCGTGACCTCGAGCTCGTCCCGCTGCCAGTCCGAGAAGTTCGCGACGAGCGCCCGGTAGAACTCGTCGTCCACGTACCGGGAGACGCGGGACGGATCACGCTCTCGCCGGGTCGCCGTCATTCACGGCTCCCGCCGGACGACGAGCTGCGGGCGCGACCGCATGAGCCGCTTCCATTCCTTCAGGTACTCGCGCATGAAGACTTCGTCGGTCGCCGGCGCGGTGAGGACCCCGTTCTCCGCCACCCTGATCCGGCCCGGGACCCCGAGTCCCCGATGCATGTAGACCCATTCGTCCTCCTGCGCCGCGAGACCGCGCTGGATCTGCTCGAAGTTGGCGGCGTCGTCGACCTCACCGAAGTTGGGAAATGCCTCCTGGGTCCGCATGCGGAGCGCGTTCACGTCTTCGACCGCGCCGTCCAACTCGCCCGCTTCGTCCACGACCGCAGTGGCGTGCCAGGTCAGGTTGGTCTCGTCCACCGCGAGCGGCTCGATGACCTGCACGTGGTTCCCGAGGATCAGCAGGTTCGGGAACACGTTGATGTTGACCGGCTCGGAGGCCGCGAGGTCGAGCGCCCGCCCGGCCTTCGCTCCCAGGCGGCGTCGCAGCTTGTCCGCGTAGTACTCCATCCCGGGATGAGCGGCCTCGATCTCCCACCGCGCGCCCGGGCGCTTCGCGACGTTCGGCCGCTTGTCCTTGAAGTGGTGGCCGTGCCCGAGGTACTGGCAGTACATCGGGGCCTCGTCCGGCCTGGACTTGTAGAACGACATGCCCTTTTCGCGGGGGTCCTTCAGCCGGTTCTCCATGTCGAGCAGCGAGCGATGGGAGAACACGACGTGGTAGCCGTCGCCGGAGTTGTCGTACGCGAGCTTCCAGTTGCCGCGGTACTTCAGGCGATTCGCCTCGCAGAACGCCACGCGCCCGCCGGGGTGCCGGTCGAGCCACTCGTCGATCGGCTTCGTGACCGGCCCCAGGTGCTCCAGGAGGGGAGGGGCCTCCGGATTCAGCGTGCCGAAGATGAAGCCGCGGTAGAGATCGATCCGCGGGACCTGCGCGAGGTTGAACGCGGCGTCCTTGAAATCGCCGGCGTAGCCGTCGGGCCAGGGCACGCCGCTCAGCTTGCCGCTGTTGAGGAACGTCCAGCCGTGATAGGGGCACTGGAACGCCTTGGCCGAGCCGCGGTCGAGCCGGCAGACCGTGCTGCCGCGGTGGGTGCAGCGGTTGTAGAGCGCGCGGACGATGCCCTGGCTGTCGCGGAGGACGATGATCGGACGCAGGCCGAGCCGCGCGGTGACGAAGTCGTCGTTGCGCGGGATCTGGCTGACGTGGGCGAGATACACCCAGGTTGCGCCGAAGATCTTCGTCATCTCGTCCTGGAAGATGCCGGGATCGGTATAGAGGAGCCGATGAGCGCGGTCCTCCTGCACCAGCAAGTCCCAGTCGTAGGGGAGCTCGGACGTCGCCGGCAGGCTCGTGGTCCCGGCGGGGGTTTCAAGCATCGACACTGGCGTTGGCCTCGGTTGTAGGCTTCAGAAGAAGTCGAAGTATTCGTTCTGCTCCCACTCCGTCGGATCCTCCGGTACCTGCTCCATCCCATGCTCCTCGAGGTACCGGAGGAAGCGACCTGCCTCGTTGCGCTTCAGCTTCAGGAAGTAGTCGACGAACACGTCGCCGACCTCGCGGCGGAAGAGCGCGTTCCGCTCGAGCGCATCCAGCGCCGCCATGAGGCTCTTCGGCAGGAGCGCCCGGTCGGCCTGGTAGGGGGCATCATCCTCGGGTCCGGGGTCGAGGGCGTTGTCGACGCCGTCCAGGCCCGCGACGATCTGGGACAGCATATACAGGTACGGATTGGCGGCGGGCTCGCCGACGCGATTCTCCATGCGGGTGCCCGGATCGCCCACGCCCCCGAGGACGCGGACCATCGCACCGCGGTGATCGTAGCCCCAGCCGGCCCGGTCCGGCGCCAGCGAGTTGGGTTGGAATCGCCGGTAGCCGTTGACCGTCGGGGTGGTGAACGCGGTGGCCGGAGCGGCGTGTTTCAGCAGCCCGCCCAGGAATCCCTGCCCGAGCGGGGAGAGACGCTCACCCTCCCGCTTCGGGGCGAAGAGATTCGCCCCGGTGCCGGCGTGGACGATCGACTGATGGAGGTGCCAGCCGCTCGAGTAGTACCCCTTCAGGGCGGGGCGGCACATGAACGTCGCGAGATACCCCATTCGGCGGCAGATCTGCTTCGTGGCCGTCCGGAACAGCACCAGGGCGTCCGCCGCGTCCATCGCGCCCTGGGCGGAAAAAGTGCACTCGACCTGGCCGGGTCCCCATTCGTTCTCGACCGAGCGCAGCGGCAAGTCGAGCTTCCGGAACGCATCGACCAAGGCCGCGAGGACCGGCTGCATCAGGTCCAGGTTCGATTCGGAGTGGTACGAGTAGCCGGGCTCGACCGGGGTGGTCCCGATCGCGCGCCCGCGGGTTCCCGGCGCGCCGACGTGCTCCTCGGTGAGGTGCTCCTCCGCGACCCGGAGGAGGTACCACTCCACTTCGAGCCCGACGACGTATCCCATTCCCCGCTCCTGCAGGCGCCGCGTCTGCGCCCTGAGAAGTTGCCGGGGTGAGAAGTGAAACGGCTTGCCGCTGTTGAAGTACTCGTCGCAGAGCACCCAGCCCACGCCGGCCCAGGGCAGCACCCGGAAGGTGGCGGGGTCGGGGACGAGCGTGATGTTCGGCGATCCGGTCATCTCGTCGAGCCCCATCCCGCCGCCGCGGGTAAAGGAGCTGAAGGTCCGGGCACCGGCCGAGTCCAGCGTCGTGGTCGCGACGTTGATGTTGTAGCCGCTGGTCAAGGTCTCCAGAAACGCCGGCACGGTCACGGCTTTCGCGCGCGAGCACCCGTGCGGATCCGCCCAGGCGAGACGGATCAGGCGCAGGCCCTCCTTCTCGACGCGCTGCTTGAGCGCTTCGGCTTGCCGCCGCTGCTCGTCCGTCCAGAGTCGGTGCCGCTCGACGAATCCCTCGGCCATCTCGACCGACCTCGCTCTACGCTTTCAGCAGTCGCTCAGCCCGCGGCATGCGAACCCAGCGGGGCGGAGTTGCGCGCCCCGGCGACTTGGGTGCAGAATCTACAACGAAAGCCACCCTGACCGGAGGTCCCCAATGAAACCCAACATCGACCTGCGCCGGCGCGGACTGCTCGTGGCGAGTGCCGGCGGCGCCGTCGCCGGGCTGGGCGGCTGGACGCCGGCGAGCCTCGCCCAGGCACCGAAGGCGAAGCCGCTGCCGCCGTTCGCCGCGTGGAAGGACGCCGAAAGCGTCATCGTGCATTCGGCGAACACCATCGAGACGCGGCGCGCCGCTTTCGGTACGAGCGGCGTCACGTGGAACGACATCCTGTTCGTGCGCAACAACCTTTCGGCGCCCGATGCTGCCATCGCCGCAAACCCCGATGCCTGGCAGGTGGAGATCCAGGGCGTGACCAATCCCCGCACGCTCAGCGTCGCCGAGCTGAAGCAGATCGGCCTGGGGACGGTTGCCATGGTGCTGCAATGCTCGGGCAACGGCCGCGGCTTCTTCGCGCACAAGGCGAGCGGCACGCAATGGACCGTCGGCGCGGCCGGCTGCACGCTGTGGAGCGGCGTGCCGGTGAAGGCGCTGGTCGACGCGCTGGGCGGGGTCCGGGAAGGAATGCGCTACATGACCAGCAGCGGCGGCGAGACCATCCCGCCCGGGATCGACCCCAAGACCGTGCAGGTCGAGCGCTCCGTGCCCTGGACCATGATGGAGCGCGCGCTGCTCGCGTGGGAGCTGAACGGCGAGCCGCTGCCGGTCGCGCACGGCGGCCCGCTGCGGGTCGTCATCCCGGGCTACTACGGCGTCAACAACGTGAAGTACGTCAAGCGCCTCGCGTTCACGGCCGATCAGACCCAGGCGACGATTCAGAGGTCGGGCTATCGCGTGCGGCCGATCGGCGTCAAGGGCGCTGCCGATCAGCCCTCGATGTGGGAGATGAACGTCAAGTCCTTCATCACTTACCCCGCCGGCGGCACCCAACCGCTGCGCGCAGGCACGGCGCAGATCCACGGCGTCGCCTTCAGCGGCACCGGCGCGATCAGCCGCGTCGAGGTCTCCCTCGACGGCGGGCAGACCTGGAGCCAGGCCCAATTCTTCGGGCCCGACCTCGGCGCCTACGCCTGGCGCCAGTTCGTGCTGCCGACGCGCCTCCAGCCCGGCGCGTACGTGCTCGCGAGCCGCGCCACCGGCGCCGACGGCCAGTCCCAGCCCGAAGCGCGGGTGGAGAACGAGCGCGCCTACGCCCACAACGGCTGGCGCGACCATGCGGTCAAAGTGACGGTGGCGTGAGGCGCCTGCGGGCAGCCGCAGGCCTCGCCAGCGTTTTTGCCGCCGCCTTGACGCTGCCCTCGCAGGGCGGCGAGGGGGACGAGCTCGGCCGCAAGATCTTCACGCAGATCGCGCAACCGTCCTGCGCGATCTGCCACGCCCTGGAAGCGGCGGGCGCCGCCGGCACCGTGGGCCCGTCGCTCGACGAGCTGAAGCCGGATCTGCAGCGGGCGCTGCAGGCCGTGCGCAACGGCGTTGGCGTCATGCCGGCGTATCGCGACAAGCTCACCCCGCAGGAGATCGAAGCGGTCGCCGCCTACGTGGCGCGCGTCGCCGGAGGGCCCGAGTAAGGATCGCGGGCCCTCCCGACCGACCCCGTTCTACACCTTCAACAGTCGCTCGGCGTTGCCGCTCAGGATTTTCGCCTTGTCCGCGGCGGAGAGCGCGATGCGTTCCATCCACTGCACCCCGGGCTTGCTGCTCTCGACGAACGGCCAATCCACGGCGAAGAGGATCCGGTCGACGCCCATCTCCTGGATGCAGCAGAGCATCGCCGGGTCCGAGAAGAAGCCACTGGTCGTGATGTAGAAGTGCTTGCAAAAGGTCTCACGGAATGCAACGGGGGCGTTGCCGGGCCGCGACAGCGCGTGATCGATCCGCCAGAGCAGGAAGGGCAGGGTTTCGCCCAAATGCCCGAGGATGATCTTGAGGCGAGGGTACGCGTCGAACACGCCGCTCAGCACCAGCCGGATGCCCTGGGTCGCGGTCTCCACGGTGAAGCCCCAGGCGGTCGACACGATGAACGGGAACTTCTCTACGTAGTCCTTGTAGTACGCGTCGATTACCGCGGGGTGCGGGTTCGCGGGATGAATATAGATCGGGACGTCGAGCGCCTGGGCGCGCTCGAAGATCGGCCAGAACCGCTTGTCGTCGAGGAAGAGATCGCCGCCCGTCAGGCCGTGGATCATCGCGCCCGTCAGGCCGAGCTCGTTGACGGCGCGGGCGAGCTCGTCGGCTGCGGCTTTGGGGTCCGGTGTCGGTAGCGCGGCGAAGCCGCCGAAGCGGTCGGGGCGGGTCTGGATCGTCCGGTGGAGCCGGTCGTTCACCTCCCGGGCCAGGCGCACGGCGGTTTCCGGATCGAGCTTCTGGGTCGACGGTGCGCCGTGCGAGAGCACCTGCACGTCGATCCCGGCCTCGTCCATTTCCTTCAGCCGCAGCTCGCCCACGTTTTCAAGCTTGTCGCGGAGCCGGGCGCCGGCGCGCGCGTCCAATCCCTTGAACAGCGCAGCGAGCGCCGGGTCGTAGTAGTGCTCCTCGATCGCAATGACGCGCTGCTTCGCGCTTGTCGCCATGGCGGACTTCCTCCTTGGCATTCGAACCGACGTGTGGCGCGACTTTAACAGCCGTCCCCGCCGCGTGCGAGAAAGCGGAAAAGAGGAGAGCCCTGGCTGCCCCAGGCCTCCCTTCGGTTCTTGGCTCCCCGAGTAAGGCTCGAACCTACGTAAGGCTCGAACCTACGACCTGCCCAGCGGGGGAAGTACGTTTCGTAAATCGCTGCTTTTGGGCCCGCCCTCGCTCGTCTAAAGCCGCCGAAGCCCACCCGATCTCCTACGTTTTCCCGGCGTTCTGGGTGCGCATTGACAAGACCCGCGACGGCAGCTACGATGTAGACACGTGTAGACACATCGGGAGATGCGATGGCGACAAAGGGTCTGCGGATGGAACTCATGGTGTCGAAGTGGGGCAACAGCCTTGCGGTGCGCTTGCCGGCTGAATCGGCGAAGAAAATCGGCGTGGGCGAGGGCGATACGCTCATTGCCGAGGTCTCGCCAAACGGGAGCTTGATCCTCGCCCCGGAAGGCCGTGCGGTCGGAAAGGCCGCATCGCGCCGCCTGCGTCAATTCCTTGACCGTCAGCAGGAGACGAAGCCTGTGGTCGGGGAGATGCGCCGCGGCGCGCGCTACTGATGATTTACGTCGATACGAGCGCCCTGGTTCCGGTCTTCATCCGGGAGCCGAAGAGCGAGGCGGTCATAGGTTGGCTCGAATCCTCAGGCGAGCGTCTGGCGATCAGCGAGTGGTCCCTGGTTGAGTTCGCTTCGGCCGCCGCGATCAAGGTGCGCACCGGCCAGGCGGCAGCGAACCTGGCGAAAAAGGCCACAGCGCGAGTCCACCAATTCGCACAGAAACATTGCACGGTCGCAGTTCCCGGACGAGAGGAATTCCGCCGTGCCGCCGAGCTGGCAGGCGACGATACGTTGAAGCTGAGAGCGGGCGACGCGCTTCACCTTGCTATCGCCGAAAGTTTGAGCGCACAGGGCATTCTCTGCCTCGACGACGGGATGATCGAGAGCGCCAAGTCGCTCGGGATGAACGTAGTAACCGTTTGATCGAGATCTGGCTGATTCTAGTAAGCCTGAAAGCGATCTGTTCCGGACTTCCATTTCCCCGTGCCCATGGCCCAGGATCACCGCGATCAAGAGGACGGCGGAGAAAAGAAAACGGGCTAGCTCATCGCTAACCCGTTGTGTTTCTTGGCTCCCCGAGTAGGGATCGAACCTACGACCTGCGGATTAACAGTCCGTCGCTCTACCGGCTGAGCTATCGGGGAAGCGCGAGAAGCGGATTATATCGAAGCCGACCCCTGCCTCTCAATTCAGCGGATGACTTTCGCGATCGCGCCCGCGACCGGATCGACGTTCTTCGAGTTGAGCGCCGCTACGCAGAGGCGGCCGGTGTCGAGCGCGTAGATCGAGAACTCGTCGCGCAGCCTCCGGACCTGGTCCCGGGACAGCCCGGAGTAGGAGAACAGCCCGCGCTGGCGCATGACGAAGCTGAAGTCGAAGCCCGGCACGCGCGCCTGCACCTTCTCCACCAGCGCCCGGCGCATCTCTTTGATCCGGTCGCGCATGTGGCCGAGCTCTTTGTCCCACAGCTCGCGGAGCTCCGGCGTGGCGAGCACCGCCGCGACGGCTTTCGCGCCGAACGTCGGCGGGTTCGAGTAGTTCGCTCGCACGACGCGCTTGAGCTGGCTCAGCACCCGCGCCGCCTCTTCGCTGCTAGCGGTGGCGACGCTGAGCGCGCCGACGCGCTCGCCGTAGAGCGAGAACGACTTGGAGAACGAGTTCGCGACGAAGACCGGGTTGCAGGCCTCGACGAAGCGCCCTATGACGGCACCGTCGGCCGCGACCCCGTCGGCGAAGCCCTGATAGGCGATGTCGAGGATCGGCACAAGCTCGCGCGCCTTGACGATCTCGAGCACGCGCGTCCACTGCTCCGGCGTGAGGTCGACCCCGGTCGGGTTGTGGCAGCAGGCATGCAGCACCACGATCGTTCCAGCCGGCAGCTTCCCGAGCGCGTCGACCATGCCGGTGAAGTTCAGGCCATGCGTGGCCGGGTCGTAGTACGGGTAGGCGTTCACCGAGAACCCGGCGCCCTCGAACAGCTGGCGGTGGTTCTCCCAGCTGGGCTCGCTGATCCAGACTCGTGCGGCGGGGTTGATAAGGCGCAGGAAGTCGGCGGCGATCCTGAGTGCGCCGGTGCCGCCGATGGCCTGCACGGTGACGGCGCGACCCTCCTTGATCACCGCCGAGCCGGCGCCGAAGGCGAGCTCGCGCACGGCGCGATCGAAGGCCGGAAGCCCGTCGATCGGCAGATAACCCTTGGGGGTGACGCCCTCCAGCATGTCCCGCTCGACGCGTCGGACGCACTCGAGGACCGGCACCTTGCCGTCGTCGTCGTAGTACACGCCGACACCGAGATTGATCTTCTTGGGGTTCGTGTCGGCGTTGAAGGCCTCGCTGACGCCGAGAATCGGGTCACCGGGGGCCATCTCGACGCGCGCGAGGATCGATGCGGTCATGGGCAGGCTGGGAAGGGTGCGGAACCTGGACGCGAGATGCGAATAGTACCGCTCCGCCGCCACTCACGGTGTCGGGTGGGACGCTCCGTGTGAGACAATATCCGGTTGTCGCACGCCCGAACCGCCGCTTCTCGCATGTCGCACGCCGCGCCAGCCGTCCACGCCGCGGACAAGGGCCGCTTCCTCACGTTTCCGGGTAGCCCGTTCCGGCTGAATCAGCTGTTCCTGCCGGCCGGCGACCAGCCCGAGGCGATCGACAAGCTCGCGGAAGGCCTGCATGACGGCCTCGCCTACCAGACGCTCCTCGGCGTGACCGGCTCCGGGAAGACCTACACGATGGCGAACGTGATCGCGCGCCTCGGCCGGCCGGCGCTGGTGCTCGCGCCCAACAAGACGCTCGCGGCGCAGCTCTACTCCGAGTTCCGCGAGTTCTTCCCCGAGAACGCGGTCGAGTACTTCGTCTCGTACTACGACTACTACCAGCCCGAGGCGTACGTCCCGTCCCGCGACCTGTACATCGAGAAGGACTCGAGCATCAACGAGCACATCGAGCAGATGCGGCTCTCGGCGACCAAGTCGCTCCTCGAGCGCGACGACGCGGTGATCGTGGCCACGGTGTCCTGCATCTACGGGATCGGCGACCCGGTCGACTACCACGGCATGATCCTGCACCTCCGCGAGCGGGAGAAGGCGAATCAGCGCGAGGTCATCGCCCGGCTCGTGGCGATGCAGTACGAGCGTGCCGAGCTCGATTTCCGGCGCGGCACGTTCCGGGTGCGCGGCGAGGTGATCGACGTGTTCCCGGCCGAGCATTCGGAGACCGCGCTCCGGGTGACCTTGTTCGACGACGAGATCGACAGCCTGATGCTGTTCGACCCGCTGACCGGCCGGTCGGTGCAGCGCGTCTCGCGCTTCACGGTCTATCCGTCGAGCCACTACGTGACCCCCCGCGCGACGACGCTCCGCGCCATCGAGGCGATCAAGGTGGAGCTCGCGCAGCGGATCGAGTTCTTCCACCAGCAGGGAAAGCTGGTGGAGGCGCAGCGGATCGAGCAACGGACGCGGTTCGACCTCGAGATGCTCAACGAGATGGGGTTCTGCAAGGGCATCGAGAACTATTCGCGCCACCTGTCGGGCCGCAACGCCGGGGAGCCGCCGCCGACGCTGATCGACTATCTGCAGCCGAACGCGCTGATGATCATCGACGAGAGCCACGTCACGATTCCGCAGCTCGGCGGCATGTACCGGGGGGACCGGTCGCGCAAGGAGAACCTGGTCGACTACGGCTTTCGCCTCCCCTCGGCGCTCGACAACCGTCCGCTGAGGTTCGACGAGTTCGAGGGGCTGATGCGCCAGACGATCTTCGTCTCGGCGACGCCGGCCGACTACGAGCGCCAGCGCTCGGGCCAGGTCGTCGAGCAGGTGGTGCGGCCGACCGGGCTGGTCGATCCCCAGGTCGAGGTGCGGCCGGCCTCGACCCAGGTCGACGACCTCCTGTCCGAGATCAACCTCCGGGTCGCGAGCGACGAGCGCGTCCTCGTCACCACCTTGACCAAGCGCATGGCCGAGGATCTCACCGACTACCTGCGCGAGCACGGCGTCAAGGTACGGTACCTGCACTCCGAGATCGAGACGGTGGAGCGGGTGGAGATCATCCGCGACCTGCGGCTCGGCGAGTTCGATGTCCTGGTGGGCATCAACCTGCTGCGCGAGGGGCTCGACATCCCCGAGGTGTCGCTGGTGGCGATTCTCGACGCCGACAAGGAGGGGTTCCTCCGCTCCGAGCGGTCGCTCATCCAGACCATGGGGCGCGCGGCGCGCCACATCAACGGCGCGGCGATCCTCTACGCCGACACCGTCACCGATTCGATGCGCCGCGCGATCGGCGAGACCGAACGGCGACGCGCGAAGCAGGTCGCGTTCAACGCTGCCCGGGGGATCACGCCGAAGGGGGTGTCGAAGCGGATCAAGGACATCATCGACGGCGTGTACGACGCCGATGCGGCCCGGGCCGAGCTGAAGGCGGCCGAGGAGCACGCGCGGTACGAGGTGATGACCGAGAAGGACATCGGGCGCGAGATCAAGCGGCTGGAGCGGCAGATGCAGGAGCACGCCAGGAACCTCGAGTTCGAGCAGGCGGCGCGCGTGCGCGATCAGCTGGCCGATCTCAAGAAGAAGGTGTTCGGCATCGCGCTCGAGGAGGAGTTGCCGCCCGCGAAGGCGCGGGCATGAAGCGGGTGCTGTTCGTATGCACGGGGAACATCTGCCGGTCGCCGACCGCGGAGGGGGTGTTCCGGAGGTTCGTCGAGCAGGCCGGTCTCGAAGGCCGCATCGGGATGGACTCGGCCGGCACGCACGGGTATCACGTCGGCGAGCCGCCGGATCCGCGCACCCAGGCCGCGGCGAGCGCCCGAGGCTACGACCTCTCGGGCCTGCGCGCCCGGCGGATCGCGCGCGAGGACTTCAGCCGCTTCGACCTCGTGCTCGCGATGGATCGCGACCACCACGCGATCCTCACCCGGTTCGCGCCGGCGGGCGCCGGGCACAAGCTCCGCATGCTGATGGAGTTCGCCCGCCGCTCTGGTGTCGACGAAGTACCCGATCCGTACTACGGCGCGCCCGACGGCTTCGAGCTCGTCCTCAATCTCGTCGAGGACGCGGCCGAAGGCCTGCTCGATCACCTTCGGTGCGGGCTCGAGTAGGCCACCGGCACACCTCGCACGGCGTGCCGTGGGGAAGGTTCAGGGCAGGCGAGGCTCGCCCGGAGCGTCTCCCGCGCGCGTTTCCACCTGCTCCAGGGGCTCGTTCGCCCCGGGCGGCGGGGCGCGGCGCTCGCGCCGCGGGCGGGGCGCCTGCGGCTCCCCTTGCGGTTCGGCCTCGTGCACCTTCCCGCGATCGGTCTCGATCATGACCAGGCCGCTGTCGCGCAGGACCACGTCGAGGTCCGGCGGTGGCGGGGGGGGCATCGCGCTCGGCTCATACCTCGGCTCATGCCTCGGTTCCTGCCTCGGTTCATACCCCGGCTCATGGCTCGACTCAGACACCGGCGCCGGGCTGCGGTACTCCGCGACCGGTTCGGCGTTCGCCTCCGGTGCGGCACCAGCCGCTGCCATCGCGATCGGTGTTGCCCCCGACGGCGTCGACATGAAGCGCTGAGCGGGTATTCCGCTGGCGTGCTCCGGCCGAGGCTGGCCTTCGCGCCGCTCGTCGCGGTCGCGGCGATTGCGGCGACCACGGCGGCGCTCGCCGTCCTGCTGTTGACCCTCGGCTGGGCGAGGCTGGCCACCCGGGCCGGGGCCACCGCCCTGGAGCACACGACCCTCCTGCTGCGGCGCGCGGTCGCCCTGACGCTGACGATCCTCGTGGCGCGGACGATCTTCGTGGCGAGGGCGATCCTCGTGCCGTGGGCGATCCTCGTGCCTCGGACCCCGCTGCTCACGAGGACCGGGCTGGTCGCCACGCCCGTGGCGTTCGCCGCCTTGGCCCCGCCCCTGGCC
>JBOIFD010000164.1:0-3413 GCA_050741515.1 Burkholderiales bacterium | reverse complement strand
GCATCGCGCCGTCGGGCAACATCAACCCGGAACGCAAGCACCCGTCGCTGTTCGAGCCGGTGCACGGCTCGGCGCCGGACATCGCGGGCAAGGGGATCGCCAACCCCGTCGCCCAGATCTGGTCGGGAGCGATGATGCTCGACTTCCTCGGGCGCCGGGACGCCCACGACGCGATCGTGCGCGCGATCGAGAAGGCGCTCGAGCCGGGTTCGGGCGCGCCGCGCACGCCGGACATCGGCGGGAAGGCAAGCACGGCCGATCTCGGCAAGGCGATCGCGGAGAGTCTCTAGCGCTTGCGGCACGTTCGCCGGCGGCAAGTCGGCAAGATTTGCACCGCCGCCACCACGCTCATCCCCGGAGCCGCAGATGAGGATTCCGCAAGCACCGGAGCGCTTCGAAGATTATCTCGGGGCGGCCCTGGTTCGCGCCGGCCTGCCGCCGACCCTGGATGGCCTGACGCGCGTGCCCTTGACCGGCGGCCGGACCGGCGCCGCGGTCGAGCGCATCGAGCGCACGGGCGCCGAGCCGCTCGTGTCCAAGCGGCTGTCCGGCAATACCTGGCGCGAGGCGGTCATGGAGGGCGCGCCCGGCGGTGAAGCGCGGCTGTGGCTCGAAGGCGTCACGCGCGCGCTCCCGCCCCCCATCGAGTGCCCGATGATCGACGTCGCGCGCAGCGCGTCAGGTGACTGGTGGATGCTGATGCGCGACGTCTCCTCGGGAATCCTGCCGCGCGCTGAATTCGGGGACGACCAGGAGCGCGTCTTTCTCGACGCGATCGCGGCGCTGCATGCCCGCTTCCAGGACGATCCCGCGCTCGCCGCGATGCCGCTCGCGACGATGCGCGGCACCACCCGCATGTTCGCGGAGTCGACACTCGCCGTCGCGGGCGGCGCCGATGCCAT
Organism: Burkholderiales bacterium; assembly: GCA_050741515.1. Lineage (GTDB taxonomy): Bacteria > Pseudomonadota > Gammaproteobacteria > Burkholderiales > SG8-39 > DATEDA01. The sequence goes on along the minus strand of JBOIFD010000164.1, from coordinate 2,511 downwards.
CGCCGCAGCCGATCCCTGGGTGCGGCGCTTCGTCGAGGATTTCAAGCTGCTGAGCATGATGTTGCCCGGCTTCCTCGATCGGCTGGGCGAGAAGGATGCGGCGTTTTACCTCGAAATGTGCCGCCATCGCAGCTGGCATGCCGCGCTCGACGCGGGTCCGCAAACGCTGGTGCACGGCGACTTGCGCCGCGCCAACATTGCTTTCCTCGCGGTTGACCGCGTCAGCCTCATTGACTGGGAGTTTGCCGCGCGCGGCCCGGCCGCCACGGACATCGCCTGGCACTCGTTCCTGCACTTCTGGGCCTATCCCATCGACCAGCGCGCCCCCGAGGAGCGCGAGGCCGAACTGACCGGGTTTTATCTCGACGCGCTCGCGCGCCGGCGCGGGCGGCCCATCGACCGGGCGGTCTTCGAGCGGCAGTGGGATGCGGCCTGGTTGCGCATCCTCGCGCAACTCGGGTTCTGCCTCATCGACGGCCCCGAAGCGGGCCGAGCCGAACGCTGCAAACGGGCGATCGCGCGCGCGCGCCGCATTCTCGGGAAGTCTATAAGCGCTTGAACAGCCCGAACAGCCATTGCCCGAGGAGCCCCAGCACCGGCGGCAACAGCACGGCGGGGATGAAGCGGGCCAGCGTCAGCGGCCAGCCGAGCAGCGGCGCCTCGTAGGTCAGCGTGCGGATCGGGCTCACCAGCGTCTTCGCCGTCAGCAAAGCGATGAGCGGGCCGGGCTCCGCACCGTTCCGGAACAGGTTCGCCACGACCGGAAAGAACACGTACGGCCCACCGGGCAGCACCAGCCCGGCCGCCCAGCCGACGAGAATCCCCTGCCCGAGCCGCTCGCCCCCGAGCCAGCGCGTCAGCACCGCCTGCGGGATCAGGACCTCGATCAGGCCGGCGAGGATGAAGCCGAGCGCGAGCTCGACCCACACGCTGCGCACCAGGCGGCCGCTTGCCTCGAGCCCGCGCAGCGGCAGCGCCGCATCGCGCAGGAACGCCACGACGAGCGCGACCGCGACCAGGCCGAGGAGGATGTAGAGGGTCGCGTCCACGCGCCGCTTCGTCCGCTTCACGTCCGGACCCCGGCCCGGCGCGTGCGGTACTCGAACGCGACCGGCGCGGTGTCGAGCGCCTCCCGACGCGCCGCGCCGACGAGCGCGTGGCTCGGCGCAAGCGAGCAGGCAGGATCGGTGGCGGCGGCATCGCCGGTGAGATGGTAGGCCTGGCACCGGCAGCCGCCGAAGTCCGTCGCTCGCCGGTCACAGGTCCGGCAAGGCTCCGGCATCCACGCCTCGCCGCGGAAGGCGTTGAACGCCGGCGAGTCGCGCCAGATGTCGCCGAGCGGCCGGTCGCGGACGCTTTCCCACGCGAACCCCGGCAGCGTGTGGGCGACGTGGCACGGCAGGACGAGCCCATCGGGGCTGACGAGCAGGAACCGCCGCCCCCAGCCGTCCATGCACGCGTTGGGAAACTCCACGTAGTAGTCCGGCGTGACGAAGAGCACTTCCATCCGGCCCTTGAGCCGCCGCCGCGCCTCGGCGGCGACCGCGCGTGCTTGCGCGAGCTGTTCGCGCGTGGGCAGCAGCGCGCGCCGGTTGAGCAGCGCCCAGCCGAGGTACTGCGTATTCGCCAGCTCGAGCCGGTCCGCGCCCAGTGTCTCGGCGAGCGCGATCACTTCGGGGACCCGGGCGAGGTTCTCCCGGTGCAGGACCGTATTCAGCGTGAGCGGCAGGCCGAGGTCCTTGATCCAGCGCGCCACCTGGAGCTTGCGGTCGAACGAGCGCCGCCCGGCGATCCGGTCCGACGGGCCGGCCGACACGTCCTGGATGGAGAGCTGGACATTGTCGAGCCCCAGATCGCGGAGCCGCGCGAGCCGGTCGCGGGTCACGGGAATTCCGCTGGTGATGAGGTTCGTGTAGAGCTCGAGCCGCTCGCCTTCCGCGACCAGCGCTTCGAGGTCGTCGCGGACCAGCGGCTCGCCGCCGGTCAGGTTGACCTGGACGACGCCGAGCGCTTCCGCCTCGCGCAGGACGCGCAGCCAGCCGGCGGTATCGACCTCGTCGCGGCGCCGGGCGTAGTCGAGCGGGTTCGAGCAGTAGACGCAGCGGAGCGGGCAGCGGTAGGTCAGCTCCGCGACGAGCGTGTAGGGCCGGTACTCGGCGGCGTCGGTGCTCACGGCTCGCTCCGCACCAGCCCGCGATCGGCGAGCGCGTCGAGGAACGTCAGGACCTCGCGCTCGATCGTCGCGTGCGGCTGAGGCGCGTACTTCTCGGCCAGCCGCGCGACGATCTCGGCGACCGTCAGCTCCCCGGTGCAGAGCTGGACGATGTCGGCCGCCGTAGGGTTCAGCTCCATCCCCCGCTCGGGGTAGAGCAGCATGAAGCGCTCGGACTTCGCGTCGAAGCGCACGCGCACCTTCGGCGCGAGGCGGGGCCGCGCGTCGGCCGCGATCATGCGCGCGGACCGTCCGGGCCCCGGCCCGGGTCGACGTACGCCGCATACGTTGCGTCGAGC
>JBOIFD010000163.1:0-5502 GCA_050741515.1 Burkholderiales bacterium | reverse complement strand
CCGTGATCCCCGCCGGCGCGAGATGCACACCGGGCCTGCGCACTCGCCCCGAGACCGAAAACGACCTCAGACCCTCTCTGTCGTGGCGCCCATGACCGGCGAACCAGCGCGCGCCTTTCTCCAGGATATCGCGCACCCAGTAGAGCGTTTCCAGGTTGTGCTCGAGCGTCGGCCGCCCGAAAAGCCCTACCTGGGCAACGTAAGGCGGGCGCAGCCGCGGCATGCCGCGCTTGCCTTCGATCGACTCGATCATCGCCGACTCTTCGCCGCAGATGTACGCGCCGGCGCCGCGGCGCAGGTGAATCGGCGGCAGTGCACACGGCGGACTTCTTTGCAGCGCGGCCAGCTCTTCGGCGAGCATATCGCGGCAACCGGCGTATTCGTCTCGCAGGTAGATATAGACCTCCCCGCAACCCGCGGCCCAGGCCGAAATCAGCGCGCCTTCGAGAAAACGATGCGGATCGCGTTCGAGATACCAGCGGTCCTTGAACGTGCCCGGCTCGCCTTCGTCGATGTTGACCGCAAGCAGTCGCGGCGCCGGCTCGTTCCAGACGATGCGCCACTTGCGTCCCGCCGGGAAACCCGCGCCCCCGAGCCCCCTGAGCTTCGAGTCCTCCAGTTCGGCGAAGACTGCTTCTCGCGTGCGCGCGCCGCCGAGGCAATCCCGGATCAGCCTATACCCGCCGCCCCGGCGGTACTTCGAGTATGAGATCGGTGCGGGCGCGGGACAGTACACCTCTCCCGCGTCCACCGCGTCGGCCACCCGTTCCTCGGTCGCCTCCGGGAGAGGATTGCGGCCCACGACCACGCAAGGCGCGACCTCGCATCGCCCGACGCAGGGCGCGGGAATCACCCGAACCCTGTTGCCGAGTAGCGCGGGCAGCCGTTCGAGAAGCTGCCTCGCGCCGGCCAGTTCGCAGGAAAGCGAATCGCACACGCGCACGGTCAGCCTCGGCGGCGGACGCGCGCCCTCTGCGAGCACGTCGAAGTGGTGGTAGAAGGTCGCGACTTCGTAGACTTCCGCAAGCGAAAGCCGCATCTCCTGCGCCAGTGCCGCGAGGCGGCCGGCGGAGAGGTGGCCGAACGCGTCCTGGATGCGGTGCAGGTACTCGATCAGCAGGTCGTTGCGACGGGGGTCGTCGCCGAGGAGCGCCCTGACTTCCTCGCGCGCCGCGGGATCGACCCCGCGGCCTTTCGGCGTACCGCGCGCCCGGCCGCCTTTCGCTGCCTTCTTCGGCGCTGAAACGCGATCGTCCATCGCCGCCATTCTACGGCCCGCCGAGGCATGCAGCGCCTTGACAGCGATCAAGTGCATCAAGACATCATCCCGGGATACCCGCTGCGCGCCGGCTACGCCGCGTAGATCGCCCCGAGGACGCGCGGCCCGGCGGCGCCGGTGACTTCCGGCAGGCTCGACGTTCGGCCCGCGAGCGTCTCCCGGGCGAGCCAGGCGAAGGCCATCGCCTCGACCCAGTCGGGGTCGACGCCCGCCGCGGCCGTCGTCGCCACGCGCAGACTCGGCAGCCGGCGCGCAAGCTCGCGCATCAGGTGCGAGTTCGACGCGCCGCCGCCCGACACGAAGACTTCCTGCGCGCCCCGGCAGAAGCGCGTCACCGCGTCCGCAATCGACTGAGTGGTCAGCGCCGCGAACGTGGCCTGGACATCACGCGGCGCAAACCGGTCCGGACGGTGAGCCGCGAGCCACGCCGCGTTGAACTGATCGCGGCCGGTGCTCTTCGGGGGCGGCCCGGCGAAGAACGGTTCCGCCAGCATCGCGCGCAGCAGCTCGTCGACGGCCGTGCCCGAAGCCGCCCACGCGCCGTCGCGGTCGAGCGGCTGTCCGAGATGCTTCTGTGCCCACAGGTCGAGCAAGACGTTGCCGGGACCGGTGTCGAAGCCGTGCACCGGCGCGCCCGGGCGCAGGTCGGTGACGTTGGCGATGCCGCCGACGTTGACGATCACGCGGTGGATCGTGGGGGAGGCGAAGCACGCCGCGTGATAGGCGGGCACGAGCGGCGCGCCATGGCCGCCCGCGGCCACGTCGCGGCTGCGGAAGTCGCAGACGACGCGGATGCCGCTTCGCTCCGCCAGCAGCGCACCGTTTCCGAGCTGCACCGTGTAGCCGCGATCGGGACGATGGCGCACGGTCTGTCCGTGGCAGCCGATCGCCGCGATGCGGTCCTTGTCGATGCGCGCCCCGGCGAGCAGCGCCTGCACCGCCGCGGCATAGAGGTCCGCGAGCCGGTTCCCGAGCTCCGCCGCGCGCTCGAGCTCGTCCGGCCCGGCCGCGTTGAGCGCGAGCGCCTCGCATCGAACCGCGTCCGGGTAGGGGACGAAGTGGCTCGCGACCCGTCGCCCGGGCGCCTGCGAGAAATCGGCCAGGACGGCGTCGATGCCGTCGAGGCTCGTACCCGACATCAGGCCGACGTAGAGCTCGGACACGGGACCGCCCGCCCCCCTGCTCGGGGCGAGGGGATCACTCCAGCGCCGCGACGCTCGCGCCGGCGAGGAGCTCGAGCTGCGCGGCGAGCGGGTCGGCGGCGGCGCGGAACGCCGCCATGCGCTGCGGGGCCACCGGCTCCGCCGCGGGCATCGCGATCGTCAGCGGGTTGCGGTGCTGGTGGTTCACGCGGAACTCGTAGTGCAGGTGCGGACCCGTCGCCCACCCCGTGGCGCCCACGTAGCCGACGACCTCGCCCTGCGCGACCCGCGCACCGCGCCGGATCCCGCTCGCGAAGCCCCGCAGGTGCGCATAGAGGGTCGTAATGCCGCCGTTGTGCCGCACCACCACGACGTTGCCGTAGCCGCCTTGCCGCCCCGCGGACTCCACGGTGCCGTCCGCGGTCGCCTTCACGCGCGTGCCGGTCGGTGCGCCGTAGTCCACGCCCGTATGCGCACGCCACTCCCGCAGGATCGGGTGAAACCGCATCCTGAATCCCGAAGTGATGCGCGAGAACTCGAGCGGCGAGCGCAGGAACGTCTTGCGCAGGTTCTTGCCGTCGGCGGCGTAGTAGCCGCCCTTGCCCGTTTCGTCGACGAACCACACCGCGCGGTAGCGCTTCCGGTCGTTGACGAACTCCGCCGCGAGCACCCGGCCGGCCTGGAGCGGACGGCCGTTGTGATGGAACACCTCGTACACGACCCGGAAGCTGTCGCCGCGGCGGAGATCGCGGTGGAAATCGACGTCGCCGGAGAAGATGTCCGCCATCTGGACGGTGATGGAATCCGGCAGCCCGGCCGCGTCGGCGGCCGCGAACAGCGAGCTCTGGATCTCGCCCGAGTTCAGGAACACGTGCCGCTCGAGCTCGGCCCGCTCCGCGATCGCCTTGAAGCGGACGCCGTCGCGCTCGAACCCGAGCAGGGTCGTCGCCTCCCCCGACAGGAAGTGCAGCGCGAGGAGCTGGCCGAGCTCGGTCGTCTGCGCCTGCACCGTCATGCCGGGGCGGAGGTTGCGAAACGGCTTCGATCCGCCGTTCTCCCTGAGCAGCCGCGCCGTCTCCGCGCCGTCGACGCCGAGCCGCCCGAGCAGCGCGGCGAACGTGTCGCCGCGCTCGAAGCGCGTCTCGTGCCAATAGGCCTGGACCGGGTCCGCGGCCGGGTCGGGGAGGGCGAGCGGCAGCGCTTCGACGACGGTCTCGCGCGGCGGGGGCGCCGGGTCCTTGACGGTGCCGGTCGCCGCGACGCCGAGAAGCGCCGCCACGACCCCGACCGCGACGACCGCTCGGCGCCGGCGCCCGCGGTCGCGCAGCGCATCGCTCTGGGCTAAGATCCGCATCTGGCTCCGGCGACGATTCCTCTTGCTTTTCCGATAGTTGTGCAGCGGAGTGTAGCAGCGTCGCGAACTCCGACCAAGCGACCTAAGTCACGTGCAGAAGCCCGACCTCGACCACCAGCTCGCCGTCATCAAGCGCGGCTGCGACGAACTGCTCGTCGAGGCGGACCTCGTCCGCAAGCTCCGGACCGGTCGCCGGCTCCGGGTGAAGCTCGGCATGGACCCGACCGCTCCGGACCTCCATCTCGGCCACACGGTGGTCATCAACAAGCTGCGACACTTCCAGGACCTCGGGCATCAGATCCAGTTCCTCATCGGTGACTTCACCGGGATGATCGGCGACCCGTCCGGCCGGAACGCGACCCGCCCGCCGCTCAGCCCCGAGGAGATCGAGGCGAACGCCAGGACCTATCGGGACCAGGTCTTCAAGATCCTCGCTCCCGACAAGACCGAGATCCTGTTCAATTCGGCGTGGTCGAGCGCGCTCGGCGCGGAGGGCATGGTCCGGCTCGCCGCGCGCTACACCGTCTCGCAGCTGCTGCAGCGCGACGACTTCGCCAAGCGCTTTCGCGAGCAGCAGCCGATCGCGGTGCACGAGCTGCTGTACCCGCTGATGCAGGGCTACGACTCGGTCGCGATGAAGTCCGACGTCGAGCTCGGCGGCACCGACCAGAAGTTCAACCTGCTGGTGGGACGCGAGCTGCAGAAGCAGTACGGCCAGGAGAGCCAGGTCATCGTCACCATGCCCCTCCTCGAGGGGCTGGACGGGGTGCAGAAGATGTCGAAGTCGCTCGGCAACTACGTCGGCATCGCCGAGCCGCCGTCGGAGATCTTCGGCAAGCTGATGTCGATCTCCGACGCGCTGATGTGGCGCTACCTCGAGCTGGTCTCGTTCCAGCCGCTGGACGTCGTGCACGGCTGGCGGCGCGAGGTCGAGGCGGGGCGCAACCCGCGCGACGTCAAGGCCGCGCTGGCGAGGGAGATCGTCGAGCGCTTCCACGGCAAGCCCGCGGCCGACCGGGCGCAAGCCGAGTTCGAGGCGCGCTTCCGCGACGGCGCGATGCCCGGGGAGATCCCGGAGGTGACGCTGCCGACTGGCGGCGCGCCGCTCGTCATCACCCAGATCCTGAAGCAGGCCGACCTCACGCCGAGCGCCTCCGCGGCGCTGCGCATGATCGAGCAGGGCGGGGTGCGCCTCGACGGCGAGCGGGTGAGCGACAAGGGGTTGAAGCTTCCGCCCGGCACGTACGTGCTGCAGGTCGGGAAGCGGAGATTCGCGCGGGTGACGCTGCGGTAGGCGCCGCTTGATCTCGGTTGGAAGGGGGGTCCAATGGCCGATGCCCGAATGGAGGAACTCGCGGCCGACGTAGCCGGTCTCGCGCCGGGCGCGGCGGCCCCGCGCGTCCACCCGCACGCCCGCCTGGCGCTCTCCGTCCTGCTGGTGTGCGCGGGCTACTACGGGGCGGGGATCGCCGCCTTTGCGCTCCGGCTCGAGCACGGCGGGATCTCCGACATCTGGCTGCCGCACGGCGTCATGCTGGCGGCGTTGGTGCTCACGCCGCCGCGCCGCTGGTGGCTGTACCTCGCCGCATTGCTCCCCGTGCACCTGCATCTGGCGAGCCACTTTCAAGGCCCGGCCCCGGTGCCGGTCGTGCTCATCCATTTCGTCGGGAACGCCGTGCAGGCGACGCTCGGGGGGCTGCTCGTGCAGCGTCTCATCGGCGCTCCGC
>JBOIFD010000162.1:0-3513 GCA_050741515.1 Burkholderiales bacterium | reverse complement strand
TTCGGCCCGCGATAGGGCACGAGGGCGCAGGCGTTCTTGTCCACCGGGATCCGCATCTCGCCGACGTCGAGCCACTCCAGGCGGTCGTAGTCCCGGTTGAGGACGACGCCGGGCGGCGGGTACCAGGGCTCGACCTTCGGGAGCCCGTGGCGCACGCGCATCACCGCGAGCGCCAACGGCTCGTAATACGCGCCCTTGTACTCGGCGAGCATCGGGACGCGGCGGATGATGCCGTCGGGGTCCGGAAACCCGTTGAAGTGGCCGGCCGCCGCCGCTGCCGCCTGGAACGCCGGAAGGTTCGCCCCGTAGCCCGTCCACGAGGTGAAGACGATCGGCCGGCCGGTGAACGTGTCCGCCGGCAGCACGGGCGGCGGCAGGGCGCCGGCGGTGCGGGCGTCCCGATCGCTCGTGAGGTAATAGCCGAGCACCACCGGCCGACTCTTGATCGCCGCGGCGAACTGCGCGTCGTGGTCGAGGCGGGGTCGGAGCTCCTCGAGCGCGGACCGGAACTGGGGAACGTCCTTCAGCGCGTCTTTCGCGAGCCCCTCCAGCACCGGCAGCCCGCTCGAGCCGTCGGGCTCGGCGAACACGACGTCGAATCCGAGGATCTGGACGCCGTACTTGTTGAAGAGCTTCTGCACGAGGCCGGCCAGCACGTCGCGCCGCCAGGGCCAGTGCCCGAGCTCGGGCGTAGCGAGGCTCTTCTCGTCGATGTCGAGGATGACGATGCGATCGTCGACGCCGCCTGGCATCGTCCAGCGCAGGCGCGCGTCGTAGATGATGTCGTCGAGCCGGTCGATGAACGGGATCCCGTGAGCTTGTCCAGGGTAGAGGCGCACCGCGTGGCCGAGGAAGAACGCGAGGACCGCGAGCCCCAGCGCGATCCGGACGAGGTGCTGCCTCACCGCGCGACGCCCGCTCGCAGCGCAAGGCCGTGCGGCGCGCGCCGAAGGGTCGGGGGCTTGCCCGCCTGCCGCATGAGCCCGAAGAATGCCCCGCCTGCGCTCGCGCCGCGCCGTCCCGTCGACGGCGGCCCGCTACGTCTTATAGAAGAACTCCATCTTCACGCCCGCGAGCTCGATGATGTCGTGGTCGCCGAGCGAATGCGCCTGGGCGTCGAGGAGCTTCCCGTTCAGGATCGGGAAGTTGGCGCCCTCGACGTGGGTGATGAAGTAGCCCTGCGGTCGCCGGGTGATCACCGCGACCTGGACGCCGGGCTTGCCGAGGGTGGTGAGGGCCTTCATCAGCTCCATCTCCTTGCCGGCGTTGGCCCCGGACAGGATCTGGATCGCCGCGACCTTCCCGCTGGCGATCGGCTGGGACGTCGACATCGGCTGCGAGGTGCCCATGGTCGGCATCGCCTGCGACGCGGACGCGGCGCGCGCGGGCTGCGGGCTCGGGATGGTCGGAGTCGGCTGGGTGGTCGCCACGGTCGGCGACGGCTGCGACGTGCTCATGCCCGGCGCCGCCGGGGACGGCGCGGGTTTCAGGCCTTCGGCCGGCGGCTTCGGCGGCGCCGGGGCCGCCCCGGGCCGCAGCACCATGGTCTTCTCGAAGTCCTGGGGCGAGGCCGGCTTCGAGGTCTGGTCGTTGATGTACTTCAGCTTGTACTTGCCGAGCTCGACGACGTCGTTGTTCTGGAGGAAGTGCTTCTTGATCGGCTGGCCGTTCACGAGCGTGCCGTTGGTCGAGCCGAGGTCCTCGAGGAACGAATCGGCGAGGATCGTCACGATCACCGCGTGCTCGCCCGACACCGCCAGGTTGTCGATCTGGATGTCGTTGTGCGGCTTGCGGCCGATCGTGGTGCGCTCCTTCGTGAGCGTGATCTCCTTGAGCACCAGCCCGTCCATACTGAGAATCAGCTTTGCAGCCATGACAGTGTCCCCGTCTATCGCAACCAGCTAAAGAACCGCGCCAGCCAGCCCTTCGGCGCGGCGTAGTCCCGCACCACCCGCACCAGGATGACGGACACGTTGTCGCGCCCGCCGTTGTCGTTCGCCATCTGCACCAGCTGCTGCGCCGCCAGGCGCAGGTTCGCCGACAGCGTCTGCAGCGTCATGCCGATGTCCACGTCGCTCACCATGTCGTTCAGCCCGTCCGAGCACAGGAGGTAGATGTCCCCGAGCTCGGTCGAATAGCAGTGCAGCTCCGGCTCGACCGTCGGATCGATGCCGAGCGCCCGGGTGACGAGGTTCTTGTTCTGCGAGAACTTCGCCTGCTCCAGCGTGATCATCCCGCTGTCGATCTGCTCCTGGAGCAGCGAATGATCCCGGGTGAGCTGCTCGAACGCCTCGCCCCGCAGCCGGTACAGGCGCGAGTCGCCGATGTGCGCGACGCTCACCTTGTTGTCGTAGAACACCGCCGCCACCAGGGTCGTGCCCATTCCCGAGTACTGGGGCTGGCTCTGCGCCGCCTGGAAGATCGAGGTGTTCGCCTTCGCGATCTGGTCCTGCAGCAGCTTCTCGGCGTACGGCTTGCCCGAGGCCGGCTCGAGGCGGTACGGCGGCGTCTCGTCGAGGAGATGCTGCAGCTCGGTCGTGATCACGGTCGTCGCCATCCCGCTTGCGACCTCGCCGGCGTTGTAGCCGCCCATCCCGTCGGCGAGGACGACCAGCCCCTTCGCCGCGTCGGCGGCGATCGAGTCCTCGTTGTGGGAGCGCACGATTCCAGGATCGGTGCAGCTCGCGATCTCCAGGGCTTGGCTCAAGTTCATCGCTCAAAGCGTGATGTCCACCTGCGGCCGCGCCGCCCCGCTGCCCACGCAGGCCCGCAGAGCCTCCGCGAACGCCTCGCCGGTCTGGAACCTGGCGTCTGCTTCCTTGACCATCGCGCGCTCGATGAACGCCGCGAGCGCCGGCGGCAGCAGCGGGTTGAAGCCGAGGATGTCCGGCGCCGGCTCGTTCGCGATCTTGAACATGAGCTGCGCCATCGACTCGCCGTCGAACGGGAGCCGGCCGCTCGCGAGCTGATACAGGCTCACCGCGAGCGAGAACAGATCCGAGCGGCCGTCGATCTTGCGGCCGGCGAGCTGCTCCGGCGACATGTACGACGGCGTGCCGAGCACCATGCCGGTCTTGGTCTTCGAGGCGTCGGTGATCCGCGCGATGCCGAAGTCGGTGACCTTGACCGTGTCGGAGTCCGGCTCGTACATGACGTTGGCGGGCTTGACGTCGCGGTGGACGACGTTCTGCCGGTGCGCGTAGCCGAGCGCGTCCGCAACCCGCGCGACGATCGAAATCACCTGGTCGGCCGGGAGCAGGCTGCCCGGCTTCGTGTATGGAACGAGGTCGCGCCCCTTGAGGAACTCCATCGCGATGTAGGCGAGGTCGTGCTCCTCGCCCGCGTCGAAGATGGTGACGATGTGCGGATGGTTGAGGCGGCCGGCCGTCTCCGCCTCGCGGAAGAACCGCGCCTTCACGTCGGCCAGCTCGTCGGCCTCGAACTCCTGGGCGAGCGCCATGGTCTTGATCGCGACCACCCGGCCGATCTTGGGGTCGCGGCCCTGGTAGACGA
>JBOIFD010000161.1:0-3599 GCA_050741515.1 Burkholderiales bacterium | reverse complement strand
ATCGCCCAAGACCGGTCCGGCGGATTCTTTCTCCTTGCCGGGTATCAACCAGCGGCCTCGCCGTCGGGCACCGCCAGGGTGCTGATCCACGATCCGCTGATCGGCCGTCCGGAGATCCTGCCGCTCGGGGCGTTCACGGAGCGGTGGAGCGGCAGGCTGCTGCTGGTGAGCTCCCGCGCTTCGCTCGCCGCCGAGCTCGCCCGCTTCGACTTTTCGTGGTTCATTCCGGCGCTAGTCAAGTACCGCCGGTTGCTGGGCGAGGTGCTGCTCGCCTCGCTCTTCGTCCAGATCTTCGCGCTCGTCACCCCGATCTTCTTCCAGGTCGTGATGGACAAGGTCCTGGTCCACAAGGGTTACAGCACGCTGACGGTGATCGGGATCGGGCTCGTCGCGATCGCGGTGTTCGAGACGCTGCTCTCAGGGTTGCGGACCTACGTCCTGTCGCACACCACCAGCCGGATCGACGTGGAGCTCGGGGCGAGGCTCTTCCGCCACATGGTGCAGCTGCCGCTTGCCTACTTCGAGGCGCGGCGGGTCGGCGACACGGTCGCCCGGGTGCGCGAGCTGGAGCACATCCGCCAGTTCCTCACCGGCTCGGCGCTCACCGCGGCTCTGGATCTGCTGTTCTCGATCGTCTTCATCGCCGCGATGGCGTTTTACAGCCTTTGGCTGACGCTCATCGTCCTCGTCTCGCTGCCGCTCTACGTCGTCATCTCGGTGCTCGTCACGCCGGTCCTCCGGCGGCGACTCGACGAACGCTTCAACCGCGGCGCGGAGAACCAGGCGTTTCTCGTCGAAGCGGTCTCCGGCGTCCAGACGGTGAAGGCCATGGCGGTCGAGCCGCAGTTCACCCGGCAGTGGGATAACCAACTCGCCGGCTACGTGGCCGCGAGTTTTCGCGCGATCAAGGTGGCGACGGTGGGTCACGAGTCGGTCGCGCTCGTGAACCGGCTGGTGACCGTGCTGCTGATCTGGCTGGGCGCCTACGAGGTGATCGACGGCGCCCTCACCGTCGGCGCGCTGGTGGCGTTCACCATGCTCGCCGGCCGCGTGGCCCAGCCGGTGATGCGGCTCGCCCAGCTCTGGCAGGACTTCCAGCAAACGGGGATCTCCGTCCGGCGGCTGGGCGACATCCTGAACACCCGCACCGAGGCGCCGCCGAGCGCGCCTGCGAACTTGCCGCCCATCAAGGGTGCGATCACCTTCGATGCCGTGCGCTTCCGCTATCGGCCGGACACGGACGAGGTCCTGCGCGGCGTTTCCTTCGAGGCGAGGCCGGGCGAGCTCATCGGGATCGTCGGCCGGTCCGGCTCCGGGAAGAGCACGATCGCCAAGCTCATCCAGCGGCTGTACGTGCCCGACCGGGGCCGCGTGCTGATCGACGGCGTCGATCTCGCGCTCGCCGACCCGGCGTGGCTGCGCCGCCAGATCGGCGTGGTCCTGCAGGAAAGCACGCTGTTCGCGCGCAGCGTCCGGGAGAACATCGCGCTCGCCGACCCGGGGATGCCGCTCGAACGCGTCATCGAGGCGGCGGCGCTCGCCGGGGCGGACGAGTTCATCCGGGAGCTCCCGCACGCGTACGACGCGTTGGTCGGCGAGCACGGGGCGACGCTGTCCGGCGGCCAGCGGCAGCGAATCGCGATTGCCCGGGCGCTGCTCGTCGATCCGCGGATCCTGATTCTCGACGAGGCCACCAGTGCGCTCGACTACGAGTCGGAGCGGGCGATCCAGCAGAGCATGGCCGAGATCTGCGCGGGACGGACGGTGGTCGTCATCGCCCACCGGCTATCGGCGGTTCGCCACGCCGACCGGATTCTCGTCGTCGACCGGGGGGAGCTGGTCGAGGCGGGCTCGCACGACGAGCTGCTCGGCCGAACGAACGGGCACTACCACCGGCTCTGGGCGCTGCAGACGGGCCCGGCGATCCGCGTGGCGGCGCAGGAAGCGTGAGGCGCGCGATGGGCGCACGAACCGCAGCGATTCAAGACTTGTTCGCCAAGCACGCCCGCGTCCTGCGCCTGAGCTGGCGCGCGCGGCACGGCCTCGAGCCGCCGCGCCGGCTGCCGCTCGAGCGTCAGTTCCTGCCGGCTGCGCTCGAGCTGCAGGAAACCCCGCCTCCGGCGCTGCCGCGCGCCATCATGTGGACGCTGATCGCCGCGTTCGCGGGGGCGTTGGTCTGGGCGACCGTAGGTCGAGTCGAGACGGTGGCGGTCGCGCACGGGCGGATCATCCCGAGCGACCGCGCCAAAGTGATCCAGCCGTCCGAGACTGCGGTCGTGAAGCGCATCTTCGTCGCCGACGGCCAAAGCGTGCGCGCCGGCGAGCTGCTGGTCGAGCTCGACGCGACCATCTCGACCGCGGATGCGAAGCGCAGCAAGGAGGAGTGGCTTGCCGCGCGGCTCGAGGCGGCGCGCGCGAAGGCGTTCCTGGAAACGATCGAGCGCCCCGCCACTCACGCGACGCTCGGGCGCGTTCCGGAAGCCTCGCCCGCAATGGCGGCCGGGGAGTCGCGGCTGCTCGCGAGCCAGGAGCAGGAATTCCGGACCCGGGGGGCGGCCCTGGATGCCGAGCTCGCCAAACGGCAGGCGGAGCTCCAGTCCGCGCGCGAGCTCGTCGCGAAGCTCGCGCAAACGCTGCCGATCGCGCGCCGGCGCGCCGCGGACTTCAAGGACCTCCGCGCGCAGAACTTCGTCTCCGAGCACGGCTATCTCGAGCGCGAGCAGGCGCGCATCGAGCAGGAGCGCGATCTCGCGTTCCAGCAGAGCCGCGAGCACGAACTCGCGCTGGCGGTCGAGGAATCCCGGCAGCGGAAGGCGGCCTTCGTCGCCGAAGCACGTCGTGCGGCAACCGACGCGCTGAGCGTCGCCGAGAAGAAGGCGGCCCTCTTCGCGCAGGACGTCGTCAAGACCGAGCAGCGCGCGAAGTTGATGCAACTCGCCTCGCCGGTGGACGGCACGGTCCAGCAGCTTGCGGTGCACACGGTTGGCGGGGTCGTGACACCGGCGCAGCCGCTCATGGTGGTGGTGCCCAAGGACTACTCCGCCGAAGTCGAGGCGCTGCTGGAGAACAAGGACGTCGGTTTCGTGAAGCCAAAGCAGCGGGCGGAGGTGAAGATCGAGACGTTCCCGTTCACGCGGTACGGCACAGTGCCGGCGACGGTGACGTTCGTATCGCAGGACGCGGTCCAGGACGAGAAGCGGGGGCTGGTCTTCCAGGCGCGGCTGCTGCTCGAGCGGCCGACGTTGCAGGTCGATGAACGGCTGGTGACCCTCGCGCCCGGGATGGCGATCACGGCGGAGATCAAGACGGGGGAGCGGCGGGTGATCGAGTATTTCTTGGAGCCGTTCTTGAGGGTGTCGAGCGAGAGTATTAGGGAGCGGTGAGGGCGTCTGGTCGACTTCGGTGAACGACTGGCGTGAGAGATTTGTTATCCCCCGGGAGGGAGCGATGCACCGGGTGTTGCTCTGCGTGTTCGATGCGAATGACAGGCAAGAGTGAGGTACTGATGCGCAGGTCTCGAATCGTGCACTGATCAGATGTGGCGAGCGATTGGTCTTTCGACGATGGCTTTCATGGTGACCCACTACGTTGGGCTGGCT
>JBOIFD010000160.1:0-13874 GCA_050741515.1 Burkholderiales bacterium | reverse complement strand
CGGTGATCACCGCGACCTGCGTTGCGTTCGCTGCGATCAGCTTGCGGCGATGCGGCGCCGCGCGCAGGAACAGCGTCGAGCGCGGGTCGGCCGCCTCGATCACGCCTTCGCCCCGGGCGGTGCGCTTCACCAGCACCCGGTCACCGCACGCGTACTGCGCGTGACGACCGCGCGCGAGGCAGGGAATGAGATCGCCGCCGCGGCTCTCGACCAGGAACCGGCGGCCGTACGCGGCCACCACCTGGCCGGAAACGTGCGCGGCGCGCTGGCTCATCGGACTACCCTCGCGCTGGCCGCGCTCGGGGTTCGCCCTTGGGGCGGCCCGGCGGGCTCACGCTAACCCGCGGCCCGCGACAGCTCCTGCAGGCGCGCGATTCGCAGCGCCGCCGGCGGGTGCGAATCGTAGAAGGCGGAATGCACCGGGTCCGGCGTCAGCGTCGCGGCGTTGTCCTGGTACAGCTTGACCAGCGCCCGGATGAGCTCCTGCGCATCCGCGTGGCTCGCGGCGTACGCGTCGGCTTCGTACTCGTGGCGGCGGGAGTAGAGGCTCCCGACCGGTTGCAGGAGGAACGTGAACACCGGCACGACCATGAAGAACAGGAGGAGCGCGACTGCGGTGCTCGGTCGCTCGACGCCGAGCGCCGCGTAGAACCACGGCTGGTCGATGAGGTAGCCGAGCGCCGCGAGGAACGCCAGGCTTCCAAGAAACAGCCAGACCACCCGCTTCCATACGTGGTGGCGCCTGAAGTGACCGAGCTCATGGGCGAGCACCGCCTCGACCTCGCCCGGTCCGAGCCGGGAGAGCAGGGTGTCGAAGAACACGATCCGCTTCGCGGCGCCGAAACCGGTGAAGTACGCGTTGCCGTGGCTCGAGCGCTTGGAGCCGTCCATCACGAACAGTCCCTTCGAGCGAAACCCGCACCTCACGAGCAGCCGCTCGATACGGTCCTTGAGCGCCAGGTCTTCCAGCGGCGTGAACCGGTTGAAGAGCGGGGCAATCAGGGTCGGGTAAGCGACCAGCATGACGAGGTTGAATCCGATCCACGTGAGCCAGACGTAGAGCCACCACCCGCTGCCCATCCGCGCCATCAGCCACAGCACCGCGAGCATCAGCGGCACGCCGATCGCGAGGCCGAGCACGATGCTCTTGGCGAGGTCGGCGACGAAGAGCGCGGGCGTCATGCGATTGAAGCCGAACCGCGCTTCGATGACGAAGGTCCGGTAGATCGAGAGCGGCAGGTCGATCGCTCCGGTGATTGCGGCAACGCTCAGGATGAGCGCGATCCCATGCGCGTAGCCCGCCGGGTCGAACACCCGTGCCCAGAGGTCGAAGAGCTGCTGCAGCCCGCCGCCGAGCGTGAAGGCGAGCAGCACGACCGCCGAGAGCAACGCATCGACCATGCCGAAGCGGGTCTTCGCGGCGGTGTAGTCGGCGGCCTTCTGGTGGCCAGCGAGCGCCACGCTGGCGGCGAAACCGGGCGGAACGGCATCGCGGTTCGCGGCCACGTAGCGGATGTGGCGGGACGCGAGCCAGAGCCGGGTTGCGGTCGCGATTGCGAGCGCGGCGAGGAAGGTGATGGTGAAGGGATGCATGCGGCGTGACCGGTGCCGTGTGAGACAATCCAATTCTAGTTGGACCACCGGAAAATCAAAAGCAATGCCGCAAGACGCGAATCATCTCGTCTGGCTCGACATGGAGATGACCGGCCTCGATCCGGACCGCGACCGGATCATCGAGGTCGCGGTCGTAGTCACCGATTCCCGCCTCGCCGCTGTCGCCGAGGGACCGGTGCTGGCCGTGCACCAGGTGGACCGGGTCCTCGACGGCATGGACGATTGGAACCGGACGACGCATGGCCGGTCGGGGCTCGTCGACCGCGTCCGGGGGTCCGGCCTCTCGGAGACCGACGTCGAGGAACGGCTGCTGGCGTTTCTCGCCGGTCACGTCCCGGCGAAGACGTCGCCGATGTGCGGGAACTCCATCTGCCAGGATCGGCGGTTCCTCGCGCGCTGGATGCCGCGGCTCGAGGGCTACTTCCACTACCGCAATCTCGATGTCTCCACCCTCAAGGAGCTGATGCGGCGCTGGCGGCCCGATCTCGCGCGCGGCGTCGTCAAGCAGGGCAAGCACGAAGCGCTTGCCGACATCTACGAGTCGATCGAGGAGCTGAAGTACTACCGGGAGAAATTCCTGAAGACCGAGGACTGAGGCGTTCGATCGCCGGCGCCCGGCTTCAGTCTTCCACCGCGACCACCTTGCCCGGGTTCAGCAGGTTTTCCGGGTCGAGTGCCCGCTTGATCGCGGCCATCAGATCGACTCCCGCGCCGTGCTCCTTCCTGAGCCAGTCGATCTTGCCGAACCCGACGCCGTGCTCGCCGGTGCAGGTTCCCTCCATGGCGAGCGCCCGGTCCACGAGCCGTTCGTTGAAGCGCTTCGCCTCGGCGAGGTCGGCCTCGACGTCGGGCCGGATGAGGATCATGCAATGGAAGTTGCCGTCGCCCACGTGCCCGAACATCGGGATCGGCATCGATGCCTTGGCGATGTCGGCGGCGGTCTCGAGCATGCACTCGGTGAGCCGCGAGATCGGGACGCAGACGTCCGTCGACACCGCCCGCGCGCCCGGGCGCAGCTGAAGCCCGGCGAAGTAGGCCTGGTGGCGCGCCGCCCACAGCCGGTTGCGGTCCTCGGGCTTGGTCGCCCACTGGAAACCTTCGCCGCCGCGCTCCGTGGCGATCTCCTGCACCAGCTCGGCCTGCTCGACCACGCCGCGCCCGCTGCCGTGAAACTCGAGGAACAGCGTGGGTTGCTCCTTGTACGTGGTCTTGCTGTGGGCGTTGATCGCCTTCATGGTGGTCGCGCACAGCGCCTCGCTCCGCGCGATCGGAATCCCTGCCTGCAGCGTCTGGATCACGGTCCCGACCGCGCCGGCGATGTCCTTGAACGAGCACACCGCCGCCGACATCGCCTCGGGCACCGCGTACAGCCGCACCGTCACCTCGGTGATGATCCCGAGCGTCCCCTCCGAGCCCACGAACAGCCGGGTCAGGTCGTAGCCGGCCGCCGACTTCCGCGAGCGCCGCGAGGTCTTGATGATCCGGCCGTCCGCGGTGACGATCGTCAGCCCGAGCACGTTCTCGCGCATCGTGCCGTAGCGCACCGCATTCGTGCCCGAGGCGCGCGTGGCGGCCATCCCGCCGAGCGTCGCGTCGGCACCCGGGTCGATGGGGAAGAAGAGCCCGGTGTGGCGGATCTCCTCGTTCAGCGCCTTGCGCGTCACGCCCGCCTGAACGGTCGCATCGAGGTCCTCGACGTGCACTGCCAGCACCTTGCTCATCTGGCTCAGGTCGACGCAGACGCCGCCCCGCGTGGCGAGCACGTGTCCCTCGACCGACGTGCCCACGCCGAACGGGATGAGCGGCGTGTGGTAGCGGCGGCAGAGGTTCACGATGTCGCGGACTTCCTCGGTCGAGTGCGGGAACGCCACCGCATCCGGGGGCGCGTGCGGGAAGTACGACTCGTCCTTGCCGTGGTGCTCCCGTACCCCGCGCGCCGTCGTGACCCGGTCGCCGAGGAGTTCGCGGAGTTCGGCGGCAAGCGCCGCGTCGAGTTCGCGTGCGACGTTCATCTCGGGTTCTCCTGCTGCCGGGTGCGGACGGCGCCGCTCACTCGAGCTCGATCTTGCCGTCGAGCTTCACCGCCAGCTTGAGCGCCGGGATCTCGAGCGTCACCTGGGCCGGGAACGACTCGTTGCCTCTGATCGAGCCCGACGCGCGGGCGCTGGCGACCGCCTGCTCGATCGCCCGCTGCGAGTTGACGCCCACCATCTTCAGGAACTTGCGGATCGAAAGGTTGAAGGTATCTTCATTCATGTCAGTTGCGCTCCGTCACCTGAGGAACAAGGGGGCGACGCCCCCTCGCAGATCCCCGAAAACAGCGAAACGCGCTCGGATCATGCAGGGTAGTCGGCAGGGGAGGGCAAGTCAATCCGCCTCGCCGGCGGCGCGGATGCGCGCGATCAGCGCGCGCGTGGAGCTGTCCATGGCGGCCGCTTGGCCCCCGTCGAGCGCGGCGCCGAGTCCCTTCGCCATCGCCTTCCCCAGTTCGACGCCCCACTGGTCGAAGCTGTTGATGCCCCACACCACGCCCTGGACGAACACCTTGTGCTCGTAGAGCGCGAGCAGCGCGCCCAGCGAACGCGGATCGAGCCGCGGAAGAACGATGGTCGTCGAGGGCTGGTTGCCGGGACAGCGTCGTTCAGGCGCTGCCGGGTCCCCGCCGCCAAACGCGAGCGCCGCGCTCTGCGCGAGGGCGTTCGCGAGCAGCAGGCGGTGGGCCCCCGGATCGGCCCCCGTGGCGGGCCTCGCGGGCACGATGAAGTCGGTCGGAACGAGCAGCGTTCCCTGGTGCAGCAGCTGGTGGAACGCGTGCTGGCCGTTCGTGCCGGCGGCGCCCCACACGACCGGCGCGGTCGCGTAGTCGACCGGGACCCCGTCGCGGTCGACGCGCTTGCCGTTCGACTCCATCTCGAGCTGCTGCAGGTAGGCCGGAAGCTCGCGCAGGTCCGCGGCGTACGGCAGCACCGCGTGCGTCTGCGCGCCGCAGAAGTCGCCGTACCAGACCCCCAGCAGCCCGAGGATCACCGGCAGGTTCGACGCGAGAGGTGCGGTCCGGAAGTGCTCGTCCATCGCGCGCGCCCCGTCGAGAAACTCGCCGAAGGCAGTCATGCCGACGACGAGCGCGAGCGGCAACCCGACCGCGGACCAGACCGAGTAGCGGCCTCCGACCCAGTCCCACATCGGGAAGATCCGATCCGCGGCGATGCCCCACGCCCGCGCCGCATCGCGGTTCGCCGTCACGGCGATGAAGTGCGCTGCGAGGTCGGGCGCCTCGCCGAGCGTGCGCACCAGCCACGCGCGGGCGCGCCGGGCGTTGTCGAGAGTCTCGACGGTCGTGAAGGTCTTCGACGCGATGACGAACAGCGTCGTATCCGGGTCGAGCCCCTCGAGCGCGGCATCGAGGTCGGCCGGGTCGACGTTCGCGACGAACCGCGCGTGGATCCGCCCGGCACCGAAGCCGCGGAGCGCATGCGTTGCCAGCCGTGGACCGAGGTCCGAGCCGCCGATGCCCAGGTTGATGACGGTACGCAGCGGACGGCCGCTGGCCCCGCGCAGCGCCCAGCGGTGCGCGCGATCCACGAGCGAGCGCATCCTCGCGAGCGTTGCCGCGACCTCGGGCGGAGGCGTTGCCGAGCGGAGCGCGACGTGCCACGCCGGCCGAGCCTCGGAGGTATTGATCGGCTCGCCGGCGAACATTCGATCGCGCCATTGCGCGAGGCCCCGTTCTCGCGCCAGCGCGAGGAGGAGCCCAAGGGTCTCGTCGGTGACGCGCTGCTTGGAGTAGTCGGCGTAGATGCCGCCGCCCTCTGCGACCAGCCGTCGGCCGCGGTCGGGCTCGGCGGCGAACAGATCGCCGAGGTGAACTGCCGCGAGCCGTGCCTGATGCTGCCGGAGCTCCCGCCAGCTGGGGGTGTCGGTGGGGGATGTCATCGCCGGGCCTCGGCGCGCCGGTAGAGACGATAGCGCTCCCGGTCGCGCGGCTGCCGGTGGCCCTCCCAAACGCGCACCCAGCCTGTCCCCGGCCCGACGGTCGGGGCGCGCACGTTTTCCTGGACGAGCAGATATGGGCAGTCGGTGCGGCCGTGCACCTGGACCCGACGGGTGATGAGCCCCGCATGGTAGTGGAACACGGCGCGCTGGCTCTCGCCCAGCCCGCGGCTCTCGACGCAGCGCACCTTGGCGGGCAGGGCCTTGCGCAGGCTCTCGGCGACCTGCCGATAGCTCTTGCCGTAGTCGATCCAGCCCAGCCAGATGGTCGAGACGAGTCCCCAGACGAGCGTCATCCCGGCCGCCCAAAGCGTCACGCTGCGGAGCGTGGATCGCTCGACCCGCAGGATCAGGATCCACCACGCGGCGGTGATGGCGACCGCGAACGCGAGCGACAGCCAGTGGACCTCGAGGACGAACCCCGGCTCGAGGCGTGCCGCGTGGCCCGCGAGACGCTCCGGGAACCCGACGAGCGTCACGAGCCACATGAGCCACATGTAGCTGCCCACGAGCGTGAACGTCATGATCGCGAACCAGGCGAGTGCGTTCGCCGCCCCGCGCCGCAGGGCCAGCGCCGCCGCGCCAGCCGGGATCGAGAGCGGCACGAGCAGCGCGAGCACGTCCATGTCCCGCGGGTTGGGCATGAACAGCAGCAGCACGAACGACACGATGCTCGCGACGAACGGGGCGGCGAAGCCGGGGTCGCGGAGGTTACGGCGGTACTCCCAGGTCGCCCAGAGAGTCATTGGCAGGACCGGCCATGCCCCCCACGCGAGCGTTTTGAGGATCTCCAGGAGCTTGGGCAGCGTCGGCGGATGGCTGACGTTCGCGAGCTGCCACGCGAGCCAGCCCTCGAAGTAGTCCGGGTTGCGGCTGGCGAGCAGCCCGGGCCACACGAGAACGAAGGGCGCCAGAATCAGCAGGCCGATCCCGACCGCGACGGCGAAGCTGCGCTGTCGATACGGGGCGGAGATCACCAGCACCAGCAGCGCAGCGGCGAACGGCTGCAGCAGCGCGACCAGTCCCTTGGCGAGGAACGCGACTCCGGTCCCCAGGCCGAAGAAGAGCGCGCCCTTGTAGGGCTTCCGGTGCGAGATGGCGACGCCGTAGTACGCGGCCGCGAGGCCGGCGAGCATCGCCGTCTCGGCGGTCGTCTCGTGGGCGTGCCAGAGCAGCCCGACCGAGCCCAGCATCGCGAGCATCGACAGGTCGCCCTGCGGCTTCCCGTAGAGCTCGCGCCCGGCGAGCCGCACGCACCACAGCGCCGCGAGCACGAAGAGCGCGCTCGCGAAACGCGCGGCGTCGTGGGGCGGCAGCACGGTGCCGAGCGCCCTCACGAACAGCGCGGCGACCCAGAAGTAGAGCGGCCCGTCCTCGTAGTACGGCTCGCCGGCGAGGTGCGGCGCGAGCCAGTCGCCGCTCACCAGCATCTGGTGGACCACGCCGAAGCCGACGGCGTCCTCCGTCTTCCAGGGGTCGTGGCCGACGAGGCCGGGCAGCAGGAATGCCGCCACCAGCACCGCGAGCGGCCACGACGCTAGCGGGAGCGGGATCGGTCGCGCGAGCAGGGCTGGAAGCCGCGGCGACACGTGGCTATCCGTCGATCCTCAAGGTCTGGCCCGGTGCCGGCGCTCCTGGGACTCGGTGACCGCGTGGCATGCGGCCAATTCTAACGCCGCGCCTCGGCGCGCCCGCCCAAACGGAAAAGGCAGCCGAAGCTGCCTCGTCCGCGCGCAGTCCCGAAGGTTCAGGTCGCTGCCTGGGGCTTGGCGGGCTTGGTCGTCGTCCGGCTGTACTTCTGCTTGAACTTCTCGACCCGGCCGGCGGTGTCGACGATCTTCTGCCGCCCGGTATAGAACGGGTGGCAGGCCGCGCACACCTCGACGTGCAGGTCCTTGCCGAGCGTCGAGCGGGTCTTGAACGTGTTGCCGCACGAGCAGATGACGTTGATTTCCTTGTAGGCGGGATGGATCCCGGTCTTCATGGCGTGTCCTTTCGGCTTGCCGCTCGGTCTCGCGATCCCGACCTGCGGGAGAGCGCGTTTCGAGCCGGTTTACGGGGGCGGCAATTATCCCCGAAACGGGCGGCCGCGGCAACGCGCCCGGCAGGCGACTAGCCGCGCCGCATCGAATCGAAGAAGTCCGCGTTGGACTTCGTCGCCTTGATCTTGTCGACCAGGAACTCGGCCGCTTCCAGGTCATCCATGGGATAGAGCAGCTTGCGCAGCACCCAGACCTTCTGCAGGATCGGCTGCTCGATCAGGAGCTCCTCGCGGCGGGTGCCGGAACGGTTGACGTTGATCGCCGGGAAGATCCGCTTCTCGTACATGCGCCGGTCGAGGTGGATCTCCATGTTGCCGGTGCCCTTGAACTCCTCGTAGATCACGTCGTCCATCCGGCTGCCGGTGTCGATGAGCGCGGTGGCGAGGATCGTGAGGCTGCCGCCCTCCTCGATGTTGCGAGCGGCGCCGAAGAACCGCTTCGGCCGCTGCAGCGCGTTCGCGTCCACGCCGCCCGTCAGCACCTTGCCGGAGGCCGGCACGACGGTTTTGTAGGCGCGGGCGAGCCGCGTGATCGAGTCGAGGAGGATCACCACGTCCTTCTTGTGCTCGACCAGGCGCTTCGCCTTCTCGATCACCATCTCGGCGACCTGCACGTGGCGCTGCGCCGGCTCGTCGAACGTCGATGCGACCACCTCGCCCTTGACGGTGCGAGTCATCTCGGTCACTTCCTCGGGCCGCTCGTCGATCAGCAGCACGATCAGCACGACGTCTGGGCAGTTGGCGATGATGGCGTGCGCGAGCTGCTGCATCAGCACCGTCTTGCCGGCCTTCGGCGGCGACACGATCAGGCCGCGCTGGCCCTTCCCGATCGGCGCGATGATGTCGATGATCCGGCTGGTGATGTTCTCCTCGGCCTTGATGTCGCGCTCGAGCCGCAGCAGCTGGTTCGGGTGCAGCGGCGTGAGGTTCTCGAACAGGATCTTGTGCTTCGACGCCTCCGGGGGCTCGGAGTTGACCTTGTCGACCTTGACCAGCGCGAAGTAGCGCTCGCCGTCCTTCGGCGTGCGGATCTCGCCCTCGATCGTGTCGCCGGTGTGGAGATTGAAGCGGCGGATCTGCGACGGCGAGACGTAGATGTCGTCGGTCGACGCGAGGTAGGACGTGTCGGGCGAGCGCAGGAATCCGAACCCGTCCGGAAGGACCTCGAGCGTCCCGTCGCCGTAGATCGCCTCGCCCTTCTTCGCCCGGTTCTTGAGCAGCGCGAAGATCAGTTCCTGCTTGCGCATGCGGTTCGCGCCGTCGACCTCGTGCTGGGTCGCCATGTCGATCAGGGCGCTGACGTGGAGCTGCTTGAGTTCGGAGAGGTGCATCGTGTTGGCAGTCTTCTGGATGGATTCAGCCCTGGGGAGGGTCCGGACGTCGGGGGGAGGCGCGCCGGGAGCCGGCGCGGAGACAACCGCGCTCGATGGTAGCGCGGTCTCGAGGTCCTGGCTAGCGGGGGAAGGGGCGGGTCGGGTCAGAGGTTGGAATCGAGGAAAGCGGTCAGCTGCGACTTCGAGAGCGCGCCGACCTTCATCGCCTCCATGTTGCCGTTCTTGAAGAGCATCAGCGTCGGGATGCCGCGGATGTTGTACTTCTTCGGCACCTCGATGTTGTCGTCCACGTTGAGCTTCGCCACCCGGAGCTTGCCGTCGTACTCCTTCGCGACCTCATCGAGGATGGGGGCGACCGCCTTGCACGGGCCGCACCACTCGGCCCAGTAGTCGACGAGCACCGGCAGGTCCGACTTCAGGACCTTCGGCTCGAACGTGTCGTCGGTCACGTGCACGATGTGCTCGCTCATGGCGGCCTTGGCTTTCCTTCGCGAATTCGGGAGGCTGGCGGCGGGTTGCCGCCGGAAGGCGTTCTCGGTTTGGTCGCTATCCTAACAAAAAACCCCCTTTCAAGCGAAGCCCGGGCGTGGGCCGGGAGACGGGGGACTTTCCCTTTGCGGGCGGAGGGTTACAGGTGCGGTCCCCCCGGGGGGGCGGGGGTAGGGCCGTGCTACCATCGCCGCGACTGCGATTCGCTCGGCGGAAGCCCGCACCATGACCTACGTCGTCACCGAGACCTGCATCAAGTGCAAGTACACCGATTGCGTCGACGTCTGCCCCGTGGACTGCTTCCGCGAGGGGCCGAACATCCTGGTGATCGATCCCGACGAGTGCATCGACTGCACGCTGTGCGTCGCCGAATGCCCGGTCGAGGCGATCTACGCCGAGGACGACGTGCCACCCGATCAGCGCCCGTTCATCGCGCTCAACGCCGAGCTCGCCAAGCGGTGGCCGCCGATCGTGGAACGCAAACCCGCGCCCGCGGACGCCGACGAATGGGCCAAGACCAAGGAGAAGGCCCAGCTGCTCGAGCGCTGAGCCCGGCCGTGGTCTAACATCGAAGCGCGCGCCTGGCGCTCGCCGGCGCGAGGAGGGAAGCCATGCTCACCAAGGAAATCCTCCGCATCAAGGGCTCGGTCCTGTATACGATCGCCCCCGAAGGCCGCCTGTGGGACGCCGTAGGCACGATGGTCGAGAACGACATCGGCTCGCTCGTGGTGATGGACCACGGGCGGCTCGTGGGCATGCTCACGTTCCGCGAGGTCCTCGCCGCGCTGCACCGCTTCCACGAGGGCTTCGCGCCGCTCAAGGTCGAGGACGTGATGCTGAAGGAGCCGAAGTCCGTCGGCCCCGAGATGGAGGTGGACGACCTGCGTCGCGTGATGATCGACACGCACGTCCGGTACATGCCGGTCATGGATGGCGCGACGCTGACCGGCGTCTTGTCCTTCCACGACGTGGCGAAGGCGGTGCTCGAGGAGCAGAGCTTCGAGAACCGCATGCTGAAGGGCTACATCAAGAACTGGCCCGAGTGAGCGTTGCGGCCTAGGACCCGCCGCCGGCACGCGCGCCGAACGGCATTCCTTCACGTTCCCGCGCGCCCGGGCAGCCGGGCCGCGTGGACAATACCCACATGACTGAGCGCAGCCAGTTCAGGCTCCTCGGCGAGCGGCGCTTCGGCCCGTTCTTCGCGACCCAGCTCCTGGGCGCGTTCAACGACAACGTGTTCAAGAACGCGCTCGTCATACTGATCGCGTTCCAGGCCGCCGGTCTCGGGGGTCTCGCGCCGGAGGTGACGGTCAACCTCGCCGCGGGGCTGTTCATCTTGCCGTTCTTCCTGTTCTCGGCGACCGCCGGGCAGCTCGCCGACAAGTACGACAAGGCGCGGATCATGCGGCTGGTGAAGCTCGCCGAGATCGGGATCATGGCGATCGCCGCGGTGGGGTTCGTCCGGGGCGACGTGGTCACGCTCTTCGCCGTCCTGTTCCTGATGGGCGTGCACTCGACCGTGTTCGGGCCGGCGAAGTACTCGATCCTGCCGCAGGCGCTCGACGAGCAGGAGCTCGTCGGCGGCAACGCGCTCGTCGAGACCGGCACTTGGGCGGCGATCCTCGCCGGCACGATTCTCGGCGGGCTCCTCATCGCGAGGCCCTCGGGGCCGACGCTGCTCGTCCCGGCGGTGACGATCGCCGTTGCCGTGCTCGGGCTTGCGGCCAGCCGGTTCGTGCCGCCGGCACCGCCGCCGGCGCCGGAGCTCGCGCTGAGCTGGAACCCGATCGCCGAGACGTGGCGCAATCTCCGGTTCCTGCGCGAGAACCGGACCGTGTTCCTGTCGATCCTCGGGGTGTCGTGGTTCTGGTTCTACGGCGCCCTGCTGCTCGCCCAGTTTCCGGCGTTCGCGAAGAGCTGGCTCGGCGGCGACGCCGGCGTCGCGACTTTGCTGCTCGCGGTCCTCACCGTGGGCATCGGCGCCGGCTCGCTCGCCTGCGAGCGCATGTCGGGCCACAAGGTGGAGATCGGGCTCGTGCCGTTCGGATCGATCGGCCTGACCCTGTTCGCGCTCGACCTGTTCCTTGCGACGCCGTCGGTCCCGCCCGACGCGGTCGGCGGCGTCGGCGCGTTTCTCGCGCGGCCCGGCGCGATCCGGGTGCTCGCCGACGTCGGCTTGATCGGGCTCTTCGGCGGGTTCTTCATCGTGCCGCTCTACGCCCTGATCCTGAGCCGCTCGGATCCGGCGCACCAGGCGCGGATCATCGCCGGCAACAACATCGTGAACGCCGCGTTCATGGTCGGTGCAGCGCTGATCGGCGCGGCATTCCTGCAGCTCGGCGCGACGGTGCCGCAGCTGTTCCTGCTGACCGCGCTCCTGAACGCCGCCGTGGCGGTGTTCATCTATCTGCTGGTGCCCGAGTTCCTGATGCGGTTCCTCGCCTGGCTGCTCATCCACTCGGTGTACCGGCTGGAAAAGTCGGGTCTCGACCATATCCCGGAGCGCGGCGCGGCGCTGCTCGTCTGCAACCACGTCAGCTTCGTCGACGCCATCGTGATCATGGCCGCCTGCCGCCGCCCGATCCGGTTCGTGATGGATCACCGCATCTTCAAGACGCCGGTGCTGAGCTTCGTCTTCCGCACCGGGGGCGCGATCCCGATCGCCGCGCGCAAGGAAAATCCGGAGATGATGGAGCGGGCGTTCGCCGAGGTCGCGGCCGCGCTGCGGGCCGGGCAGCTGGTCGGCATCTTTCCCGAGGGGCGGCTCACCGACTCGGGCGAGATCCAGCCGTTCCGGCCGGGGATCCAGCGCATCATCGACGAGACCCCGGTGCCGGTGGTGCCGATGGCCCTGCGCGGGCTCTGGGGCAGCTCCTTCAGCCGCATGCGCGGCGGGGCGATGGCCAGGCTGTTCCGGCACGGGCTCTTCAGCAAGATCGGGCTCGTCGTCGCGCCACCGGTCGCCCCGCAGGGCGTGAACCCGGAAGGGCTGCAGGCCCAGGTGCAGACGTTGCGCGGCGACTGGCGCTAGGACGGGTCCGCGCTCAGCGCCGCCCGCTGCGGCCCCAGACGTAGCGCATGAACCGCTGCCAGCGGTTCTGCGGCTGCGCGAGCGGATTGGGCCGCGCCGCGCGGTCGCGCTCGACGCTCTTCCTGACCTGGTCGTGGACCTGCCGGATCGGCATGCCGCCCGGTCCTTTCAGCTTGTCGGGATCCTGCTCGCTCATCGGTGGAAAGTCGCGTGAAATCACTATGCTAAACTCGATCGCGTCTCCAGGCGTACGCGCGCATGTCCGGCAACACCCTCGGCACACTCTTCTGCGTGACCTCGTTCGGCGAGAGTCACGGGCCGGCCTACGGCGGCGTGGTCGACGGCTGTCCGCCCGGGATGGAGCTTGCGGCCGCCGACATCCAAACGGAGCTCGACCGGCGCAAGCCCGGCACCTCCCGCCACGTCACGCAGCGACAGGAATCCGATGCGATCGAAATCCTCTCCGGCGTGTTCGAAGGAAAGACGACAGGCACGGCGATCGGGTTCCTGATCCGCAACGAGGACCAACGCAGCAAGGACTACAGCAAGCTCGCCGACACGTTCCGCCCGGGCCACGCCGACTACACCTACTGGCAGAAATACGGCATCCGCGACTATCGCGGCGGCGGACGCGCGTCGGCGCGCGAGACCACGATCCGCGTCGCCGCCGGCGCGATCGCGAAGAAGTGGCTGCGCGAGCGGTACGGCGTCGCGATCCGCGGCTATCTCGCCCAGCTCGGACCGATCAGGATCCCGTTCGTCGCATGGGACCACGTCGACCGGAACCCGTTCTTCGCGCCGAGCGCGGACGTCGTGCCGCAGCTCGAGCGGTTCATGGACGAGCTGCGCGACGCCGGCGATTCGTGCGGCGCGAAGGTCGCGGTCGTCGCCGAGAATGTCCCGGTGGGTTGGGGTGAGCCGGTGTACGGCCGCCTCGACGCCGACATTGCGTACGCGATGATGGGGATCAACGCGGTGAAGGGCGTCGAGCTCGGCGCGGGCTTCGCGTCGGTCGAGCAGAAGGGCAGCGAGCACGGCGACGAGCTGACGCCGGACGGCTTCCTCTCCAACAACGCCGGCGGCACGCTGGGCGGGATCTCCAGCGGGCAGGACATCCTGGTCCGGATCGCGCTCAAGCCGACCTCGAGCATCCGCGTGCCGCGTCGCTCGATCGATCGGCAGGGCAGACCGACGATGGTCGCGACGACCGGCCGCCACGACCCCTGCGTCGGCATCCGCGCGACGCCGATCGCCGAGGCGATGCTGGCGCTCACGCTGATGGATCACGCGCTGCGCCATCGCGCACAATGCGGCGACGTGGTGGTGAGTACGCCGCGCATTCCCGGTCGTATCCGTTAAAGTCATGCACACGCAC
>JBOIFD010000159.1:0-8216 GCA_050741515.1 Burkholderiales bacterium | reverse complement strand
GTGGACACCTCCTCGGCCAGCGGCAGCGCCGTGGCCGCGCCCGCTCGCCCGGGGCGACGGCGCCGCGCACGAATCCGAGTCCCGCGCTGCTGACGCCGCCGAGGCCCCGGCTGCTTCGGAAGCAAAGCCGTCGCGCGACGAGATGCGGTCCCTCCGGCGCCAGGAGCGCATCGGCACCGGCCACGGCGAGCGTGAGCGCTCGGAGGTCGTCTACACCGACTTCCGCCGGGCCACGCAGTGGCCGAGCGAGACGATCACGATCCACTACGACACCCGGGCGAACCTCATCGCGCGCGGGATCCTCCGGCGCCCGACGCCGGTCGTCTCGCCGAACCCTTTCCCGGCGGGACGATTCGTTCCCGATCCGAGGAGCTGAGCCCACTCAGTCGCCGTGCTGCGCGAGCGCCCACGCCACGTGCTCGCGCACGAGCGCTGAGGTGTCCGCGACGCGCGCCCGCAGAGCGGCGAGGACGCGCTCACCGGTCGGCGCATTGCCGAGCCCCACGGCGAGGTTGCGCGACCAGCGCTCGTAGCCGATGCGGTGGATCGCCGAGCCGGCGAGGCGCTCGTGGAACGCGCCCTCGCTCCAGCCGAAGAGCTCGGCGAGCTCCACCGCGTCGAGGCCGTGCCGCACGCGGAAGTCGGGCTCGCCGGTCGCGCGCGCGTACTTGTTCCACGGGCAAACGAGCTGGCAGTCGTCGCAGCCGTACACGCGGTTGCCGATGAGCGGGCGCAGCGCGACCGGGATGCTGCCCTTCAGCTCGATGGTGAGGTACGAGATGCAGCGCCGCGCGTCGAGGCGGTAGGGGGCGACGATCGCCCCGGTCGGACACACGTCGATGCAGCGCGTGCAGGCGCCGCAGTGCTCGGCGGCCGGCGCGTCGGCCGGCAGCGGCAGGTCGGTGTAGATCTCGCCGAGGAAGAAGAACGAGCCGGCCTCCCGGGTGAGGAGCAGCGTGTGCTTGCCGCGCCAGCCCAGCCCCGCCCGGGTGGCGAGCTCGACTTCCATCACCGGCGCGGAGTCGGTGAACACGCGATAGCCGAACTCCCCGACCTCGCCGGCGATGCGATCGGCGAGCCGCTGGAGACGCGCCCGCAGCACCTTGTGGTAGTCGCGGCCGAGCGCGTAGCGCGAGACGTACGCCTTCGTCCGATCGCCGAGCACCGCTTCGGCGTCCGCCGCGTCCGGGAGATAGTCCATGCGCGCGGTGATCACGCGCCGCGTCCCGGGTACGAGCTCCGCCGGACGCGCGCGTTTGGCGCCATGGCGCGCCATATAATCCATCTCGCCATGGAACCCGCGCGCGAGCCACTCGGCGAGCCGCGCCTCGGCGGCGCCCAGGTCCGCGTCCGCGATCCCCACCGCATCGAAGCCGAGCTCGCGGCCCCAGGCCTTGATCGCCGCAGCCAGCGGCGCCAGGTCAGGCGCGGCCTGGGGGGTCGGAGCGTCGGGGTCCATGGCGTGCCCGCATGTTAGCCCCGCTCCACGTCCATCTCGCCGACGAGGCGGCCACGCGGGCGCTCGGCGAACGCGTCGCGGCCGTGCTTCAGCCCGGGGCCTCGGTCCACCTGTCGGGCGACCTCGGCGCCGGGAAGACGACCCTCGCCCGGGGGCTCATCCGGGCCCTCGGCTTCCCCGGCCAGGTCAAGAGCCCCAGCTACGCCCTGGTTGAACCTTATACCGATTCTAGGTTAACCTTGTACCACTTTGATTTCTTTAGATTCAAAGATCCTGGCGAATGGCGCGATGCGGGGCTGAGCGAGTGCTTCAACGAACGCGCGATCTGGGTGGTCGAGTGGCCGGAGAAAGCGGCGGGCGTGTTGCCGCCGGCCGATCTGCGCGTTCGCCTCGAGATCTCCCCGCGCGGCGGCCGGGATGCGGCGATCGAGGCGGACACCGAGCTCGGCCGCGCGTGCCTCAGCGAGCTCGCGCGCCGCTACGCCGCGCGCTGATCCGCTTCGCCGCGGTCCTCGGGTGGCTGCTCGCGCCGGCGGCGGCGGCGGACGAACCGATCCGCGCCCTGCGCGTCTGGCCGTCCCAGGATTACACGCGCGTGACCGTCGAAAGCACAGCGGAGCTGCGCTACCAGCTGACGTCGGTCAAGAACCCCGAGCGGCTCGCCCTCGATCTCGAGGGCATCGATTTCCTGAGCATCGTGGATCAGGTCGCCGACAAGGTCCTGCCGGACGATCCTCACGTCGGGGCCCTGCGCGCCGGCCGGTACAAGCCGGGCACCGTCCGCCTCGTGATCGACCTCAAGGGCGAGGTGCGGCCGCAGGTGTTCGCGCTGCCCCCGATCGGCGGCTACGGCCATCGTCTGGTGATCGACCTCTACCCGCTCGTGCCCGCGGATCCGCTGCTCGCGCTCCTGCAGCAGAAGGAAGCGGGCGACGCGCCCGCGCCGCCGACGGCGCGCGAACCGGGGTCGCGCCTGGACGCGCCCCGGAAGGCGCCGTCCGCCGGCAGGGCGAAGCCGCCCGGCCATCGTCCGGTCACGATCGTCATCGACGCCGGGCACGGCGGCGAGGATCCCGGCGCCCGCGGGCGCCGGGGCACCTACGAGAAGCACGTGACGCTCGCGGTCGCGCGCAAGCTGAAGGCGCTCGTCGATGCCGAGCCCACGCTGCGCGCCGTGCTGACGCGCGACGGGGACTACTTCATTCCGCTCGCCGCGCGCGTCGACAAGGCGCGGCGCGTCAAGGCCGATCTCTTCGTCTCGATCCACGCCGACGCGTACCTGCTGCCGCACGCCCGCGGGTCGTCGGTCTTCGCGCTGTCCGAGCGCGGGGCGACGAGCGCCGCCGCCGGGTGGCTCGCGAAGCGCGAGAACGAGGCCGACCTGATCGGCGGCGTCAACCTCGACGGCAAGGACCGCTACCTCGCGCAGACGCTGCTCGACCTGTCGCAGACCGCGGCCATCAACGACAGCCTCAAGGTCGGCCGGGCGGTGCTGAGCGAGCTCGGAGGGATCAACACCCTGCACAAGCCGCACGTCGAGCAGGCGGGCTTCGCGGTGCTGAAGGCGCCCGACATCCCGTCGATCCTCGTCGAGACCGCCTTCATCAGCAACCCGGACGAGGAGAAGCGGCTCGGCGACGCCAGGTACCAGGCCGAGCTCGCGCGCGCGCTCCTCGACGGGATCAAGCGCTACTTTGCGACCCACCCGCCCGCGCCGCGGCCGACGATCGCGGCGTACAGCGCGCAGCGTCCGCCGCTGTGACCGCAGTCCCGCGGATCTAGCCCGCCCGCGACGCCCGCGCCCGCGCGCGCAGGTACTCGATCGCGATCGGCGACACCGACAGCAGGATGATCGCGAAGATGACGATGGTCAGGTTGTTCTTCACCAGCGGCACGTTGCCGAAGAGATAGCCCGCGGTGACCAGCAGCCCCACCCACAGCACCGCGCCGCCGACGCTGAACGCCAGAAAGCGCGCGTAGCTCATCCGGCCGACTCCGGCCACGAACGGCGCGAACGTGCGCACGAGCGGCACGAAGCGGGCGATCACGATCGTCTTCCCGCCGTGCTTCGCGTAAAAAGCGCGCGTGTAGTCGAGCGCCGCCCGGTTGAAGAACCGCGAGCGCTCCCAGCGGAACACCTTCGGGCCGAGGTAGCGGCCGATCCAGTAGTTCACGTTGTCGCCGCAGAGCGCCGCGGCGATGAGCGTGACCCCGAGCACGCGCGGGTCCATGCCGGCTGCGGCCCACAGCGTTCCGGCGACGAACAGCAGCGAGTCGCCCGGGAGGAACGGCGTAACCACGAGCCCGGTCTCGCAGAACACGATCAGGAAGAGCAGCGCGTAGATCCACGTCCCGTACTGCTGCAGCAGCGCTGCGAGATGGCGGTCGAGGTGGACGAGGAAATCCCAGAAGAACGCGACGAGCTCCATGAAGGTGGATTGTATCGGTGTCCTATAATTGTTTTTCATGTCCGAACCCGCGGTCTTCGACCACCCCGCCGTCGTGCGTGTGCGCGCCGCCCTTGCCGCCGCTGGCATCGCGACCGAAATCGTCGAGCTCCCGGCGGCCGCGCCGACGGCGCGCGCCGCGGCCGCGCAGATCGGCTGCGACGTCGCCCAGATCGCGAACTCGCTCGTCTTCCGGTGCGAGACGAGCGGGACGCCGCTGCTGGTCATGACCAGCGGCGCGAACCGCGTCGACCCCGCGCGCGTCGCCGCGCTCCTCGGCGAACCGATCGGGCGCGCCGACGCCGACTTCGTGCGGACCGCAAGCGGTTTCGCGATCGGCGGGGTGGCGCCAGTCGGGCACGCCGCGCCGATTCGCACGCTCATCGACCGCAGCCTGCTCGGGCACGACGAGATCTGGGCCGCCGCCGGCCATCCGCACACCGTATTTCGCCTCACACCCGACGAGCTGGTCCGGATCACCGGCGGCACGCTCGCCGAGGTCGCGGCCTAGCGATGCCCTCGATCCGGCTCCTCCCGGACACTCTGGTCAGCCAGATCGCCGCCGGCGAGGTCGTCGAACGGCCGGCGTCGGTGCTGAAGGAGCTGCTGGAGAACAGCCTCGACGCCGGTGCGCGGAGCGTCGCGGTCGCCCTCGAGGAGGGCGGCGTGAAGCGCGTGAGCGTGGCCGACGACGGCGGCGGCATCGCGCGCGACGACCTGCCGCTCGCCCTGGCGCGGCACGCGACGAGCAAGATCGCGACGCTTGCCGACCTCGAGCGCGTGGCGACGCTCGGTTTTCGCGGGGAAGCGCTCGCGAGCATCGCTGCGGTGGCGCGGGTCGCGGTGATCTCCCGGGTAGCCGACGCCGATCACGCGTGGCGCATCGCCGCCGAAGGTGGTCCGCCGGGCGCGCCGGAGCCGGCCGCGCACGGGCCCGGCACGACGGTCGAGGTGACGGATCTCTACTTCAACACGCCGGCGCGGCGGAAGTTCCTGAAGTCCGCGGGCACCGAGTTCGGGCATTGCGCGGAGGCGTTCGAGCGGGTCGCGCTCGCCCGTCCCGACCTCGCCCTCACCCTGAAGCACAACGGCCGCGTCAGCCGCCACCTGCTCCCGGCCGCTCCCGGCGTGCGCGTCGCCGCGGTCCTCGGCGACGAGTTCGGCGGGTCGGTCCGCGAGCTCGCCGCTGAAGCGCCGGGCCTGCGCATCACCGGCTTCCTGGGCGCGCCCGCCCAGGCACGCGGCGTGCGCGACGCGCAGTACGTCTACGTCAACGGGCGCTTCGTCCGCGACCGGCTGCTCGCGCACGCGCTGCGCGACGCCTACGCGGACGTTCTGCACGGCGACCGCCATCCGGCGTACGTGGTGTTCCTCGAGATCGAGCCCGGCGCCGTGGACGCGAACGTGCATCCGGCGAAGACCGAGGTCCGGTTTCGCGAGGCGCGTGCGGTGCACCAGTTCGTCCGCCACGCGGCGTCGCGTGCGCTCGCGGGGGCCGCCGGCGAGACGCCGACGCCGGTCGCCGCGCCCGAGGCGGCCGGCGAGCGGCTCGTCCCGCGCCCGCACGCGTTCCAGCCGTCGCTCGGAGTGGCGCAGCCGGTCGCGGCGTACACCGCGATGTTCGAAGCGACGGTCGCGGACGCGGCCCTGCCCGTCGACCAGACCGATTCGCCGCTCGGCTACGCCCTGGCGCAGCTGCACGGCGTGTACGTCCTCGCCCAGAACCGGCACGGGCTGGTGCTGGTCGACATGCACGCCGCGCACGAGCGCATCCTCTACGAACAGCTGAAGACCGCGCTCGACGCGGCCAACGTGCGCGCCCAGCAGCTGCTCATCCCGGTCACCTTCCACGCCGAAGCCGCGGAAGTCGCGACCGTCGAGGAGCACGGCGAGGTGCTCGCCGCGCTCGGGTTCGAGATGGCGGCGCTTTCGCCGACCGCGATCGTCGTGCGCGGCGTGCCGGATCTGCTCGCCGGCGGCGACGTCCCAGCGCTCGCCCGCGGACTGCTGCACGACCTGCGGGAGTACGGGGCGACCGAGGTGCTGGCGCGGCACCGCGACGAGCTGCTCGCCACGATGGCCTGCCATGGCGCAGTCCGCGCCCACCGCTCGCTGACGGTGCCGGAGATGAACGCGCTGCTGCGCCGGATGGAGGAGACCGAGCGCTCCGGCCAGTGCAACCACGGCCGTCCGACGTGGTACCAGCTCTCGCTCGCCGACCTCGACAAGCTGTTCCTGCGTGGGCGGTAGGACCGCCCTCGCCCTTCTCGGCCCGACCGCGAGTGGCAAATCGCGGCTCGCGTTGCAGCTCGCCGACGAGCTGCCGATCGAGATCGTCAGTGTCGATTCGGGGCAGGTCTACCGGGGCATGGACATCGGCACGGCGAAGCCGACGCCCGCCGAGCGCGCGCGTGTGCCGCACCACCTGATCGATCTCGTCGACCCGACCGAGGCCTACTCGGCGGGAAGGTTCCGCGACGACGCGATCGCGGCCGTTGAAGGCGTGCTCGGTCGCGGCCGGATCCCGTTCCTGGTCGGTGGGACGATGCTTTACTACCGGGCGCTCGCGCACGGACTGGACGCGCTGCCGGGGGCCGATTCGATGCTTCGGGCCGAGATCGTTGCCGCGGGCGAAGCCAAGGGGTGGCAGGCGATGCACGCCGAGCTCGCCCGCGTCGACCCGGTGACCGCCAGCCGCCTCGCGCCGAACGACGCGCAGCGCATCGAGCGCGCGCTGGAGGTCTACCGCGTCACTGGCAAGCCGCTTTCTGCACTCCAGACCGCCGCACGCGCGTTGCTTCCGTTCAGGCTACTGAGCTTCGCGTTGGTGCCGGAGGATCGCGCGGCGCTCCACGCGCACATCGCCGAGCGCTTCGATACCATGCTGAAGGAAGGCCTCGTCGAAGAAGTCCAGGCGTTGCGGCGGCGCTACCCGCTGCACGCCGGTCTTCCGAGCATGCGCTGCGTGGGCTACCGTCAGGTATGGGGTCATCTCGACGGCGCCTACGACCGCGCGGTGCTGCGCGAGAAGGGCAGCGCCGCCACGCGCCAGCTCGCCAAGCGTCAGTTGACGTGGCTGCGGAGCCTCCCCGACGTCGAGCTCTTCGGTGACGCCGGCCGGCTCGCGGCCCGCTTGCGCGCCTGCGCGGCGGCATCGCAGACGACGGCATGAGGCCGAGCTGACTCGCGGAACGGCCGCTCTCGGCCACTTTGCGGCATTCAGTAGCTCGAATTCGATGGCCGAAAGCTGCCACAACGGGCTCGCCAAGCGGTCGGGGGCGTCATCCGAGCCCCGATGCTCGCGCGATCAGAAGCAACCCTGCCCCGACGACGACGGCCCCGGTGGCTCGCGCGACGCGCTCACCGGCCGATGCGAGACGCTCGACGGTGATGGCTGTCGCCACGACAGCCATCGCGCGCAGGTCCATGACCCCGATGACCAGGAGGGTCGCCGTCAGGCCGGCACAGCAGTAGCTGCAGTGGAGGCCGAGGCGCAGGCCGTGTCGCCAGGCCGTGCCGGCGTCCGCCGGCAATGTGCGGCCGCGTCCCGGTGCCTCCCGGCAGCAGGCAAGGTGATGTGCCTTCCACGCGGTGAACTGGAGCGCGCCGGCGATCACGACGACCACACCGACCGCGATCGGAACGGCGCGCGCCAGCGCCGGCAGCTGCATCTCGACCGCCGCCAGCGCGACGCCCAGCGCAAAGGCGGCCATTCCGAACCCAGTCCACACCGAGAAGTACCCCACGCCCGCCAGCGCGGTCAGCCGACCCAGGCGCGTCTCGCCTGTCCTGCCGACGGCCCGGCGGTAGCGCAACAGCATTGGCACCAGGGACGGCAGCATCATCGCTACCATCATCACGACCCACATGCCGAGGAACGACACCGCGGCGCCGGGCCACGTCTGTCCGGGCATCCGCATCCACGCCATCGACATCGTCCAGCCGCCGGGCATCGGCATCTCGCCCATCGCCGACATGGACGAGCACCAGGCGATCGTCACCGCCGCGCTGGCGGCGAAGAGCAGCGCCGAGACGCCAAAAAAAGCTTGCTGGGAGGCTCGCTCGGAAACCATGCGTCGTGAGATCTCCCGTCCCCCGGTTGCGCCAACGACACCCACGACTGGCTCAGCGCTTGTCGTACTCGTCGTGGCGGCGCCACCAGAGGCCCGTCTCGTTGCGCCCCGTGGGGGCGCGGTCGAGCCACTGGTACATGCCCCAGAGGCCGTCCAGTCCGCGCGCATAGGTGGAATAGGTTTGGTAGACGACGCCGTCCTCGAGCGCGAACGCGCTCATGCCCGGCCTCTCGCGCG
>JBOIFD010000158.1:0-2998 GCA_050741515.1 Burkholderiales bacterium | reverse complement strand
GACGGCGCCGGCACGGCGACCGGCGATGGCGCCGCCACCGGCGCGGTGACCAGCCGTTCCTCGACCCGCGGCCTCGCCGGCCGGGGCTTGGGCGGCGGCTCGGCCTTCGGCTTCGGCGGCGCGATCTCGAGCCGCGGGGTGATGAGGCTCACCATGATCGGGGCCGCCGACGCCAGGGCTTCGCGTACCGGCTGGTAGTGGAACAGCGCCACGAGCCCGGCGGCGTGGAGCGCGACGACGCCGACGAGGCCGGGCACGCGCGTGGCGAACCGCTGCCAGCGCGCGCTCCTCGGTGCGGTCATCGGATAGAGCACCGCGCCGAGGACGGTCTCGGCGCGGCTCAGCTCGGGGTCGACCTCGGGCATCGCGTCAGCCGGGGGTCACGCCGTCAGGATCAGCTTCCCGTTCTGGGTCAGGCGGAGCCGGTACTCGCGCCCCTGGTGCTCGATCACCAGCTCGTGGCTGCCGCGGAGCAGCTCCTCGCTCCGGATCCGCTGCGAACCGAGGACGACCGGGGCGGTGGGCTCGGGCGGCGAGGCGGGGCGCGGCGAATCGGGCGGGCGATCCTTCACGAGTTAACGATAACCATTCGCATTCTCTTCGTCAAGCGGTTGTTTATCATAAAATGCATGTGTTATCAGTGAATTGATAAAAAGTGCCTGCTAACTGACCAAGAGGTGCTTGATTATTTCACGAGTTGTGATTGATAATCAGTCGCGTTCATAGACACCGACCCGGCATGTACGTCTGCATCTGCAACGCCGTGACCGACCGCGAGATCCGCCAGTGCGCGGAGCTGGGCGCGCGCACGGTCGACGAGCTGCGGGACGCGCTCGGCGTCGCGTCCTGCTGCGGCAAGTGCGAGGGCGTGGCCCGCGAGATCCTCGCGGGCGGGGCGGGCAGCGGCTGCGCCCGCGCCGCGGCACCCGCCTAGCAACCCGCCAACCGCCTCTTCCCGGCGCCCGCCCCGCGGTGGCGCGCCCGCCCGCGTGCTATCGTCCCCGGCGCTCGCCGCGACGTCACGCCTCGTGTGACGCGCCTGCGCGAGGCCGGCGGGACGCGCCCGCCGTCGCCGGGAGATGAAGGATGAAGGGCGACAAGAAGGTCGTGCAGTTCCTGAACCGGGTCCTCACCAACGAGCTCACGTCGATCAACCAGTACTTCCTGCACGCGAAGATGTTCGAGCAGTGGGGCTACAAGAAGCTCCACGAGCACGAGCACAAGGAGTCGATCGACGAGATGAAGCACGCCGACCGGCTGATCGAGCGCATCCTGTTCCTCGAAGGGCTGCCCAACCTGCAGGATCTCGGCAAGCTGCTGGTCGGCGAGAACGTCGCGGAGGCGCTCGCCTGCGACCTGAAGCTCGAGATGCAGGCCCTCCCGCTCCTGAAGGAGGCGATCGTCCACGCCGAGTCGGTCGGCGATTTCATCTCGCGCGAGCTGTTCGAGGACATCATGGAGAGCGAGGAAGAGCACATCGACTGGCTCGAGACCCAGCTCGGCCTGATCAAGGAGGTCGGGCTCGAGAACTACCTGCAGTCGCAGATGGGCTGAGCGCGCGGTCCCCGGCTTTGGCCAAGCGCTTCGTCGTCGCCCAGGTCAAGCACGAGACGAACACGTTCTCGCCGATCGGGACCCCGCTCACGGCGTTCGGACACGGAAACGGGCCGCTCCACGGCGAGGAAGCGAAGCGGGCACTCGCGGGCACCAACTCGCCGTTCGCCGCCTTTCTCGACGTCGCCGCGCGGGAGGGCGCGGAAGCCGTCACGCCGATCGCCGCCGAGTCCTGGCCCTCGAACCGGGCCTCGCGGGAGACGTTCGAGGCGCTGGTGCGCCCCCTGGAAGACGCGGTGCGGCGCGGCTGCGAGGCCGTGCTCCTCGACCTTCACGGCGCGATGGTGGTCGAGGGCGCGGACGACGCGGAGGGCGAGATCCTGCGCCGCGTGCGCCGCATCGCGCCGCAGGTCCCGGTCGCGGTGACGCTCGACTACCACACCAACCTCTCGCCGGAGACGGTCGCCGCCGCGACCGTCATCACCGGCTACAAGACCTACCCGCACGTCGACATGTACGAGGCGGGCCGGCTCGCGGGCGAGATCCTCGCGCGAAGCTTGCGCGGCGAGGTGGCGCCGGTGATGGCCTGGGGCTGGCTGCCGGTGATCCCGTCGATCATGCGGCACGCCCCCGAGGATGGCCCGTCCGGCGACATCGTCGCGCTGGCGCGCGAGGCCGAACGCGCCGGCCGCGTGCTCGCCGCGACGCTGCTGCCGGCGTTCGCCCACGCGGACACGCCGTACACCGGCTGCTCGGCGGTGGTCGTCGGCGACGCCCGCCGCGGGGGACGCGCGGCGGCGCAGGCCGTCTGCGACGCGATGCTGAAGATCGCGTGGGACCGCCGCCAGGAGTACGTCTACCGCCCGGCGCCCCTGGCCGAGTCGGTCGCCCGGGCGAAACGCCTCGGCGAACAGGCTCCCGCCGGGCCGGTGCTCCTCGTCGACCACTGCGACAACTGCGGCTCCGGCGGCGCGCAGGACGTGATGAAAGTCGTCGGTGAGATCGTGCGCCAGGGTCTCGACGACGTCGCGATCGCGCCGATCCGGGATCCGCGGGCGGTGGCGCAGATGGTCGAGGCGGGCGTGGGCGCGAACGTGACGCTCGCGCTCGGCGGCAAGACCGACATGCCATCGATCGGGCTCGCCGGCCGGCCACTCGAGCTCGCCGGCCGCGTGGCCGCGATCACCGACGGCGAGATCGTGTTCACCGGGCCGATGTACACCGGCGTGCGCTCGCATCTCGGCCGCACCGCCGTGCTCGACACCGGCCGGGTGCGCATCGTCGTGACGGAACGCCACCACGAGCCGTTCGACCTCGTGATCTACCGCCACTGCGGCATCGAGCCGACCCGGGTCCGCTACCTCATGCTCAAGTCCCGCATCCACTATCGCGCCGGGTTCAAGCCGATCGCTGCCCACATCGTCGAATGCCAGGGGGAGGGCGT
>JBOIFD010000157.1:0-2014 GCA_050741515.1 Burkholderiales bacterium | reverse complement strand
TCCAGGTAGTGCCGGCCCGGATGCATGTCCTCCCGATGGGCGAGAAAGGGCTTGACCTGGACGAAGAAGAACGGCAACGTATTGAAGTTGTGCTGAATTCGATTCGCCTGACCGGCTTCGCCCTGTCGGTCGGCGCGGTCTGGTGGACCGCGCGGGCGGTGGGCCTGATGGCCAGCCTGCTCAGCGCGACGCCGGCGTGGCGCCACGTGGACCCGCTGCCGGTGCTGGGGCGCAACGAGGAAGAAAAAGAGGAATGGGACGACGCCGCGGACGAGAAGGACAAGGACAAGAAGGCCGACGAGCACCGCGCCGCCTGGATCCTCGAAGAGCGCGAGGCCCGGTCGTAAGGGCCGCTAGGGGAACGGCATGATCCAGCAGTTTTTCGGTCCAGTCGCGCGCATCTGCGTCGGGCTGGTTTCGCTCACCCTGTTCCTGCTGTTCCTCGCCGATCTGCTCTTCGGCGTGCTGCGCGACGACGTGGACATGGCGCAGCGGGTGCGCAAGGGGATCACCGAGGACATGGCGATCCAGCTCGCGGTCCTCATCCAGAAGGAAGACCGCGACGCCATCCAGCGCACGATCGACGCGCTGAGCTCGCGCGAAGGCGAGATCATCTCCGTCGGCATCCGGCGCAATTCCGGGGACGTCTACATCCAGACCGCCGACCACGACCGCCTCTGGGTCCCGCTCAAGGACAACAAGTCGACCATCACGCACGTCGCGGTGCCGATCTACGCCGGCAAGGACGTGTGGGGCAACGTCGAGGTGAGCTACCGGCCGGTGGTCCCGCGGACCATCATGGGCTGGGTGAAGCACCCGCTCGTGCTGCTGATGCTGGTGATGGTGGTCGGCGGGTTCCTGGTCTACTACTGGTACATGCGCCGGGTGCTCGAGCACCTCGACCCGACGAAGGCGATCCCCGACCGGGTGCGCAAGGCGCTCGACACCCTGACCGAGGGCGTGATCGTGCTCGACACGAACGGCCGCATCGTGCTCGCGAACGAGACGTTCCGGCAGCTCCACGGCGAGGACAAGGTGGGGCTCTCGGCCCGGCGCGCCTCCGAGATTCCCTGGCTGAAGCACTCGCTCGGCGAGGAGCGCCAGGCCGAAGATCATCCCTGGGCGGTCGCGATGCGCGACAGCACCACGATGACCGGCGACATGCTCGAGGTCCCGCACGCCGTCGACGGCCCGCGCAAGGCGAAGCTCGCCGCGAGCCCGATCACCGACGGCCGCGGCACGGTGCGCGGCTGCCTCGTGTCCTTCACCGACGTGACCGAGCTCGACCGCAAGAACGTCGAGCTGCAGTCGGCGCTCGGCGAGCTGCAGGCGTCGCGGCAGAAGATCGAGACCCAGAACGAGGAGCTGAAGCAGCTCGCCGCGATCGACCCGCTCACCGCCACGATGAACCGCCGCGCCTTCTTCGAGGTCGCCGAGGAGCTGGTCCGCAAGACGAAGGAGGAAGGCGGCACGCTCTGCTGCCTGATGACCGACATCGACAAGTTCAAGGGCTTCAACGACACCTACGGCCATGGGGTCGGCGACACGGTGCTGATCCAGGTCGCGCGCGTGCTGAAAGCGGCGCTCCGGCCGACCGACGTGATGTGCCGCTACGGCGGCGAGGAGTTCTGCATCCTGCTGCCGGGGGTCGATGCGCTGCGCGCCGCGGTGGTGGCCGAGCGCATCCGGTTCCGCGTGGAGGCGCAGGCGGGGCCCGGCATTCGGTCGATCCCGGGCCTCCGGATCACCGCGAGCTTCGGCCTGTCCTCGCTCGAGTTCGGGGCGCCAAACCTGAAGGCCCTCATCGAGGAGGCCGACCAGGCGCTGTACGCCGCCAAGCAGGGCGGCCGCAACAGGGTCGTGCGCTTCGACGAGATGCCGCCGACGGTCCGCGAGGCCGCGGCGGTCGGTTCCTGAGTCTCCTGCCCCCTCGGATAACGGGTTTCCCGGCCCTCGCGAACGCGGGGGAGGCGGGGTTCGAAGTTCCCCGCCGATCAAGGTGGCGCCAATGCGG